>DATMVO010000515.1:0-2152 GCA_035563115.1 Solirubrobacteraceae bacterium | reverse complement strand
CGCGACGCCCTCCGGCACGCGGACGAGGTGCCCGCGGACCCGGTGGTCGCCTGGTGTGAGCGGGGGGCACCCAGCGGGAGCGGGCGCCGCCGACGCCTCGGCAGCGGTCGCCGGCGCGCCCCCGAAGAGGCCCGCCAGCGCCGCCAGGACGCCCGCGATCAGGGCGTGAAGACCGCCCGGAGGCAGTTGTCCTCCTTCTTCTTGAACATCTCGTAGCCGCGCACGCTCTCCTCCAGCGACATGCGGTGCGTGATGAGGAACGACGGGTCGAGGTCGCCGGCCTGCACGTGGCCCATCATCTCGCCCATGTACCGCTGCCCCGGCTGCTGCGAGGTGCGGACCGTGATCCCCTTGTTCGTCAGCATCCCGAACGGGAAGTTGTCGATCAGCCCGTAGACGCCCATCACGCTCAGCACGCCGCCCTTGCGCACCGCCATCGCGGCCTCGCGCAGCGCGCTACCGCGGTCGGTCTGGAGATGCAACGCCTGCTTGGCGCGGTCGAGCGCGTACTGCGGCCCGGTGCCGTGCGCCTCCATCCCGACCGCCTCGATGCACGCGTCCGGCCCGCGCCCGCCGGTCAGCTCGCGCAGCTCCTCGAGCACGCTGTCGGACTCGGTGTAGGAGATCGTCTCCGCCCCCACCTGCGACTCGGCGAGCGCGAGCCGCTCGGGCAGCCGGTCGATCACGATGACCCGGCCCGCGCCCATCAGGTACGCGCTCTTCGCCGCCATGAGCCCCACCCCGCCCGCGCCCCACACCGCGATCGTGTCGCCGGGCGTGATGTCGCAGAAGTCCGCGCCCGTCCACCCCGTCGGGACGGCGTCGGAGAGGAAGAGCGCCTGCTCGTCCGTCACGCCGTCGGGCACCGTGAAGCAGTTCACGTCGCCGAACGGCACGCGGATGTAGGTCGCGTGCGAGCCGGCCAGGCCGCTGAAGGCGTGGCTGTAGCCGGGGATCGCGCCGGGCGGATAGCCGAGCACCATCTCCGCCAGCTCGGGCTTGGGGTGCGTGTCGTCGCACATCGAGTAGAGGTCGTGGTCGCAGTACCAGCACTCGCCGCAGCCGAGGAACGACGGGACGACGACCCGCTCCCCCACGCGCCGGTCCTTCACCTCAGCGCCGACCTCGACGACCTCGCCCATGTACTCGTGCCCGATGACGTCGCCCTCGCGCATCGTCGGGATGTAGCCGTCGATCAGGTGCAGATCCGAGCCGCACGTCGTCGTCAGCCGCACCTTCAGGATCACGTCGTGCGGGTTGACGATCTGCGGGTCCGGGACCGTGTTGACCTCGAGCTTGTTGATGCCCATCCAGCAGAGCGCCCTCATGCGGTCGCACGCTCCCCGGCGTCGTCGCGGGCGGACGGGTTGAAGTCGGTGTTCGGGATCTCGCCCGTCTCGCACAGCGCCTTCAGCCGGCGCACGGCCTTCCCGGTCAGCGCCTGCGCGTGCATGTCCGGCACCGCCTTCGACAGCTCCAGGTCCAGCGTCACGGTGCGCCCCCAGTCGCGGTCGGGCTCGCCCACCTCGATCGACGCGTCCTTCACCGGGATCCCCTCGAGGATCGCGGCGCGCAGCTGCGGCTCGTTCCAGCGGGCGAGGATCTCCTCCGGCTCGCGCCGGATCGGGAGCGAGCGGTGGCCGGTCGTGTCGCTCGACCGGACCTTGGCGAGGGCGGTGCGCGCCGCGTCGGCGAGGCGGCGCGGGACTGGCGCGTCGGGGGTCATGCGCGCCGCCTTACCCACCGCCCGCTGTCCCGGGACCGCGCGTGCTGGATGCGAACACCCACTGCCAGGCGACGCCGACGAGGATGAACCCGCGCTGGCCGATCCCCGGCGCGTCCCAGCCGACGGCGACGAGGACGGGGACGATGGCCAGGAGCGCGACGGCGAGCCCCGCGACCGCGCCGCGGTAGCGCCAGGAGCGGATGAGCCGGAGCGACGCGAGCGCCGCGAGGAGGAGGCCGGCGAGGATGAGGAGCGTGCCGACGTCGTGGAGGCGCCCCTCGGTGGTGCGCGCGACGCCTTTCGGCAGATCACCCGCGACGGTCTGGGTGCGGAACGCCGCGCAGAGCAGCGTGCCGGCGGTCGCGACGGCGAGGGAGCCGGCGGTGAGCGCGCGGGCGATGGGTCGGCCCGGCCGCGGCTCGGCGC
>DATMVO010000514.1:0-9546 GCA_035563115.1 Solirubrobacteraceae bacterium | reverse complement strand
ACCGGCCAGTAGGCGGAGGGCGCCGGCGTGATCGCCCTCGCCCGCCACGGCGAGACGACGTGGAACAGGGAGCGGCGCTTCCAGGGGAACCTGGACGCCGAGGTCCCGCTCAACGACCGCGGCCGCGAGCAGGCCCACGAGCTCGCCAAGGTGTGCGAGCCCGAGGGGTTCGTCGCGCTCTACGCCAGCCCGCTCGCCCGCGCGCGCGAGACCGCCGAGATCGTCGGCGCCCACCTCGGCCTCCAGCCCGAGTACGACGACCGCCTGAAGGAGAGCGACGTCGGCGACTGGACGGGCCGCTACAAGGCCGACATCGAGCGCGACGAGGCGAAGACGTGGGCGCGCTACCTGGCGGCCGGCGACGACTGGGTCTTCCCCGGCGGCGAGTCGCTCGAGGAGCAGATGGAGCGCGTCGTCGACGCGCTCGTCGACATCACCCAGGCGCACCGCCTGCCCGCGCTCGTGGTCTGCCACCGTGGGGTGATCCGCTGCGCGCTGGCTCACACCCACAACCGCGGGCTCGACACCTACCACGAGTGGACGATCCCGAACGGCGAGCTCGTCCGCCTGTGACGCGCCTCGCCCAAGGCGTCTTCGCCGCCCTCGTGGTGGCGACGTTCGCCGCGTTCTTCGTCGCGCAGAACCTCAAGACGAAGCCCAACGTGATCGCCGAGCTCGGCGTCTCCGAGCGCACGATCTCGCCGAACAACGACGGGCGCTTCGACTACGTCGACCTCGCGGTGGTGCTGCGCCGCGACGAGGACCTGGACCTCAGCGTCGTGGACTCCGGCGGCGACACCGTGAAGCGGTTCACGAGCCGGTCGCTGCCCGCGGGGGAGCGCTACCGCGTGCGCTGGCGTGGCGAGACCGCCGCCGGCGGGCGCGCGAAGGACGGCACGTACCGCCTGCGGCTCGGCCTGCGCCGCGAGGGCCGCTCGCTCGTCCTCCCGCGCACGGTCACGGTCGACACGCAGCCGCCGAAGCCGCGCGTCCTCTCGATCGGCCCGGACAAGGAGAGCCGCGGCCCGGAGCTCGTGCCGACGGCGACCGGCGAGCCCGCCGACATCCGCTTCTTCGCGCCCGGCACCAAGCCCGCGGTCGAGATCTGGAAGACCGACAGCACCCCGCCGCGCCGGATCACGTCGCTCACCGTCCCGAAGGCGGAGGAGTTCGAGAACGGGGTCGCGCGCACCTCGTGGGACGGCACGCGCCGCGTCCGCGCGGTCTCGCCGGGCACGTACGCCGTCGTCGTCCGCTCGCGCGACACCGCCGGGAACATCGGCTGGTCGATCCCCGAGCGCGTCCTGCGGCGCGGCCCCCGGCGCGGTGAGGTCGCACCCGGCCGCGGCGGGATCACCGTCCGCTACCTCGGCGTCGAGCCGTCGCTCCTGCCCGTGCAGGCCGGGAAGACGTTCAGCGTCGCGGTCGACGCGCGCGGCGGCACCTACAACTGGCGCGTGCGCCGGGTCGGCGAGCCGAGCGCGAACAACCGGGGGCGCCGCGCGACCGGCGGGCCGCTCACGCGCGAGGTGCGCGGCGAGGGCTCGAGCCTCCAGCTCTTCGAGGCGAGCACCCGCACCCGCACGACGCAGGTCCCGATCGTGGTGGACGACAAGCGCGACAACCGCGTCCTCGTCGTCCTCCCCGCGACGACCTGGCAGGGCCGCAACCTGCTCGACGACGACGGCGACGGGCTGCCGAACACGCTCGATGGCGGGACGCCGGTGCGGCTCGGCCGCGTCTTCGCGCGCGGGCTGCCGGAGGGCTTCGCCGAGAACGAGGGGCCGGCGCTCGCCGCGCTTCAGCGCCAGGGGCTGCGCTTCGACCTCACGACCGACGTCGCGCTCGCCGCCGGGCGTGGGCCGAAGCTCGACGGCCACCGCGGCGTCCTGCTCCCCGGCGACACGCGCTGGCTGACCCAGGACGTGCGGCGGGCGCTGCGCGGGTTCGTGGCGCAGGGCGGGACGCTCGCGTCGCTGGGCACCGAGTCGCTGCGCGCGGAGGTCCGCCAGACGGAGCGGCGGCTGCTCGAGCCGACGCCGCTCGAGCGGACCGACCTCTTCGGCGCGCGGCTCGGCGCGGTCAAGCGCGAGCCCGTGGCGCTCACGAACCTCGACGACGCGCAGTCGCTCCAGCTCTTCGCCGGCGGCGAGGGGCTCTTCCCCGGCGTGGAGGCGTACGAGCCGACGGTCGGCCTCGGCTCGGAGGCGCAGCTGCTCTCCAGTGCCGTGACGCAGGAGGACGAGCCCGAGCAGGTCATCGTCGCCACGCGGTTCGGCAAGGGGCTCGTGATCCGCACCGGCATCCCCGGCTTCGCGACGCGGATCGGGTCGGACACCGCGTCGGCCGAGCTGTTCGGCCGCATCTGGACGCTGCTGAGGACCGGATGAGCACCGACGTCGATCCGATCCTCGCCGTCGGCGCGGTCGTCGCCGCGCTGCTCGCGGGCGCGCCGCTGGCGCTCGTCGTCGCCCCCCGCGTCCGGGCGCTGCTGATGCTCGGCGCGCTCGTGCTGACGCCGGTGCTGCTGCTGGCGGAGATCTGGGACACCGACCAGATCGAGTCGCTGCGGGGCCGGCCGGTCGTCGCGCTGGTGGCCGCCGCGCTCGGCGTCGTCGCGGTCGCGGCCGTCGCGCTGCTCCTCCACCGCCGGCCGATGCTCTTCCCCGCGCTCGCCGTCGCCGCGCTGCCGTTCCGCATCCCGATCGCGGCCGGCGGCTCGACCGCGTCGCTGCTCGTCCCGCTCTACCTCGTCATCGCTGCGGGCGTGCTGGCCTACGCGGTGCCGCGGCTGCGCGGCGCGCCCGAGACGGACGCCGAGCCCGAGCCGGAGGGCGTCTGGGTCCGCCGCTTCCTGGCGCTGTCGCTCGTCCTCTACGCCGCCCAGGCCTCGTACTCGAGCGACTTCGAGCGCGCGCTGCAGCAGGTCGTCTTCTTCTACGTGCCGTTCACGCTGCTCGCGACGCTGCTGGCGCGGGTGAGCTGGACGCGCCCGGTGCTCGAGCGCTGCCTGGCCGTCCTCGTCGCGCTCTCGGTCGTCTTCGTCTCGATCGGCTTCGTCGAGTACGCCACCCGCCACATCCTGCTCAACCCGAAGGTGATCGCCTCGAACCAGTTCGAGGAGTACTTCCGGGTCAACTCGCTCTTCTTCGACCCGAACATCTACGGCCGCTTCCTGGCGATCGTGATGCTCCTCGTCGCCGCCGTGCTGCTGTGGGAGCGCCGCCCGCGCGTCACCGTTGCGTGCGGCGTGCTGCTCGCCCTCTTCTGGGCGGGCCTCGTGCTGACGCTCTCGCAGTCGAGCTTCACCGCGCTGCTCGCCGGCCTGGTCGTCCTCGCCGCGCTGCGGTGGGGGACGAGGCCCGCGGCGATCGCGGCGGGGGCGGTGCTGCTCGCAGGGATCGTCGTGGTGCTGGCCACGCCGAGTTCGTTCGGGCTGGACCGCGACGCCAACGACGCGTCCAGCGGCCGGCTGGACCTCATCGAGGGCGGCGTGCGGCTGGCGGGCGACGCGCCGGTGGCCGGCCACGGCTCGGGCTCGTTCCGGCGCGAGTACCGGCGCAACGAGAACGCGACGGGCGAGCGGGCGACGAACGCGTCGCACACGATCCCGATCACGGTCGGCGCCGAGCAGGGGATCCCCGGGCTGCTCGTCTACCTCGGGCTCCTCGGCACGGCGCTGACCCTCCTGCTGCGCCGCGCGCGCGACTCGATCGCCCGGGCGGGCGTGGCGGCGGCGTTCGTCGCGCTCGTCGTCCACACCCTGATGTACGCCGCGTTCCTGGAGGACCCGCTGACGTGGGCGCTGCTGGGCATCGGCATCGGCCTCGCCTCCCGCCCCGGCGACCGGCCGGCGAAGCCCGAGCCCGAGCCGCAGGACCGGGAGTCGCGGCGGGCGCGGCGGCGCGCGGCGACCGCATGAGCCGCCGCGCCGAGCTGCTCGGCGTCGCGCTCGTGACGCTGGGCGCGATCGCGTTCTTCCTGCTCGCGCCGACGTATCCCAACTACGACGCCTACTACCACCTCGTGTGGGGGCGGGAACTCCTCGACGGGCAGACGCCGACGCTGGAGGCGTACAAGGCGCCGACCCAGCACCCGCTGGAGATCCTCGTCGGCGGCCTCCTGGGCGCGGTCCTCGGGACGGGCGCCGAGCGCGCGTTCGTCCTCATCGCCGTCCTGTCGCTCGTCTCGCTCGGCTGGGCGGTCTTCCGGCTGGGCTGGCGGATCTTCGGCGCGCTCCCCGGCCTGGCCGCCGCGTTCTTCACGCTCTCGAGCTTCTCGCTGCTCCTCCTCGCCGCGCGCGGCTACCGCGACGTGCCGTTCCTCGCGCTCGTCTTCTGGGCGGCGGTGCGGATCGTGGAGCGGCGGGACGACCGCTGGACGATGGCGCTGCTCGTCCTCGCCGGGCTGCTGCGGCCGGAGGCGTGGATCCTCGCCGGGCTCTTCGCGCTGTGGCGCCGGTCGATCCCGCTGCTGGCCGCCACCGCGGTCGCGCCGCTGATCTGGGCCGGCGTCGACCTCGCCGTCACCGGCGACCCGCTGCGGTCGCTGACGGGGACGAGCGAGCTGGCGGAGGAGCTGGGCCGCGAGCGCGGGATCGCGAAGGTGCCGGGCGCGTTCGTCTCGTTCATCGTCGACGCGCTGCGGCTGCCGGTCGCCGCGATGGCCGCCGCGGGCTTCGTCCTGGCCTTCCAGCGGCTCGGCTGGCGCCGCCTGATCGTCCCGTTGGCGCTGCTGGGGAGCGGCGTGGTGACGTTCGTCGGCACCGGCGCCGCGGGACTCTCGATCCTCCCGCGCTACCTCACCGTCCCGACCGTGGCGCTGACCCTCTTCGCCGGCTACGCGCTGGCGGGCTTCGTGACGCTCCCGCCCGGCCGGACCCGCAAGCTCTGGACTTCCGGCGCCGCCGTCCTCCTCGCGGGCGGCTTCGCGTTCGTCGGCCTCCGCGCCCACGTGGTCAAGACGCTGACGACCGAGCTGGCGTTCATCGACGGCACCCACGCCGACCTGGACGCGATCCTCCACGCGCCGGAGGTCACGGCAGGCGCGAAGTGCGGGCCGATCACGTTCCCCAACTACCGGCTCGTGCCCGACACGCGCTGGCTCCTCGACCTCCCGGCCGACCGGGTCGGCGCGCGGTCGGCCAAGCGCCACGCGCGTGGTGTCGCGATCTTCGTCGTCGGCAACAAGTCGCTGCGCCGCTACGGCTTCGCGGACGGCGCCAGCCCGTCGACCAACGCGCCCGACCCCGGCTTCCACCTCGCGGCGCGGCGCGGGCGGTTCGTCGCCTACGTCTCCTGCGGGGCGGGCGGGACCGATACACCCTCGGGCAGCTCGACGTCGAGCTGACCCAGCCGCTCCCACAGCGGCGCGTTGACGGCCTCCGGCGTCTGCGCCAGCGCCCATTCGCGCAGCGCGAGGTCCGGCCGCTCGCGGTCGCCCGCGTGCGCGAGCAGCGCCGCCGCGAACGCCTCCGGCCCGTCCGCGAACGTCACGGCGCGCCCCCACGTCCGCGCGCCGCTCAGCGACTGCATCACCGTGCGCCGCCCGACCTTCGCGTACTTGAGGATCCGGTACGGCAGCGCCGGGTCGTTGAACTCGCTGCGCTCGAACGGGACGATCCCGACGTCGGCGGTCAGCATCAGCCGCGCCGCCTCCTCGTCCGTCCGCCGTCCCAGCCACACAAGCGAGGGATGCTCCCGGCACGCCGCGTAGTCGGCGTCCCCGCGCATCTCGTCGTCGTGCCACGCGCCGATCAGCAGCAGGACGAGCCGGTCGCCGAGCCGCTCCGCCACCCCGCGCAGCAGCGCCCAGTCGGTCCGCCAGCCCAGGTGGCCGAGCGAGAGCGCCACCACCGTGCCGGACGGGTCCGGCGCCGGGAAGTCGCCCGCCGCGAGCCCCACGACGGTCGCCTCGCGCCCCGCCCCGCGCTCGAGCTCCGCCAGCCGCTCGCTCGCAACGAACGTCAGCGCCGCCTTACCGGCCGCCTCCTCGTGGAGCTCGGTCAGGCGTTCCCGCAGCTTCGGCCCCGCGTCGTAGGCGTGCTCGTACCGGTCCCAGCGGCCGTACCAGAGCTCGGCGCCCGTCCGGTCGACCATCTCCTTCGCCAGCGGCCACTGCAACGGGTGGAAGATCACGACGACCGCCGGGCGCCCCGGGAGCCGGCGCAGCAGCCGCCGCGCCTGGCCGCGCGCCATCCGCTGCGCGCCCGCCGGCGGCACGCGCCCGAAGGCGCCGTACGGCACGGTCCCCGGCTCGATGGCGACGACGCCCGGCGCCCGCAGCAGGTCCTGCGCCTGCTCGCGGAGGATGAACCCCTCCAGCGCCTTCGGCAGCAGGAGGACGGCGATCGGCTTGCGCGCCCTCACAGGTCGTCGACCTGCGTCGCGTAGTTCGTCCCGTCCTCCGGCGTGTAGTGCACGCGGCTGGGGAGCTGGTCGCGCGCGTGGAGCTGCAGGTGGAGCAGGTCCAGGTTGCGCTGGTCGACTGGGCGGACGGCGAAGACCATGTCCTCGCCGGCGGTCGTTCTGAGGACGAGCTGGTCTCCGGTCACCTCGATCAATATGCCGTCCGCGGTCTGCGGCTCGCCGGTGCCCGCCGCCGCGCCGTCGTCGGAGCCGCACCCGGCGAGGGCCAGCGCGAGCACGCAGAGGACGGCGATGAGCGGCTTCACCACACCGGCACGTATACCGTGCCTGCGCGCATGGGTGCGCTCGTCAACCGCCTGCTCGCGTCAGGCGCGGCCTATCAGGCCTCCGCGGTGATCTCCGCCGGGCTGAGCGCGCTGATGCTCCCGCTCTACACGCGGGCGCTCACGCCGGCCGACTACGGCGTGGCCGAGACGCTGCTCACGTTCATCATCCTGATCTCGATCCCGCTGCGGCTCGGGCTGGGCGAGGCGTTCGTCCGCTTCTGGTTCGACGACGAGGATCCCGCGGCGCGCCGGCGCGTCGCCAAGCGCGTCTCCGGCACCGTCTTCGTCACCACGACGACCGCGGCGCTGATCGGCCTCCTCTTCGCCGGGGAGCTGTCGGAGCTGCTGCTCGACGAGCGCGACGCGACGCTCTTCGCGTTCGGCCTGCTCGGCCTCTGGGCGTTCACCAACCTCGAGGTCGCCTACGCGCAGCTGCGGGTGGAGGAGCGACGGCGCGACTACCTGATGGTCTCGCTGACGAACGTCCTGCTCACCATCGCGATGACGTTCGTGCTGGTGGTGCTGCTCGACACCGGCGCGCGCGGCTACGTGGCGGGCAACTACGTCGCCTCGGCGGTCGTGCTCGTCGCGCTGTGGTGGAACCTGCGCGACCGGCTCAGCCTCCTGCCCGCCGGGCTGGACACGCTCCGCCCGCTGCTGCGCTTCGGCGCGCCGACGATCCCCGCCGACATGGCCGTCTTCGCGCTCAACGTCGTCGACCGCGCCTACCTGCTCCAGACGCTCGGCAAGGACGCGGCGGGCCACTACGCGCTCTCGGTGAAGCTCGCGACGGCGGTGATCGTCGCCGTCCGGGGCTTCCAGCTCGCCTGGCCGCCGCTGGCCTACTCGATCTCCGACGACGACGAGGCGCGCCGCTTCTACGCCGCGGTCACCACGTGGTACGTCGCGTTCACCGGGATCGTCGTGGCAGGGCTGGCGCTGCTCGGGCGCTGGCTGGTGCGCCTCCTCGCCGCGCCCGACTACTACGCCGCGCACGAGGCGCTCCCGTGGGTCGCGCTCGGGTGGGGGTGCTACGGCCTCTTCCTCGTCTTCGTCGTGATCGCCGGGCGGGCGAAGGTGACGTTCCACCAGCTCCCGGCGGCGATCGTCGGCCTCGCGGTGAACGTCGTGCTGATCGTGCTCCTCACCGAGCCGCTCGGCATCGCCGGCGCGGGGATCGCGCTGGGCGGCGCCTACCTGGCGATGCTCGCGGTGATCGCCACGCTGACCCGCCGCGCGTTCACGGTGCCGTTCGAGATCGGGCGGCTCGCGCACGTCGTCGGCGTGGTGGCGGGGATGGCCGTGGCGGGCGAGCTGCTGCTGCCGGCCGACGGCGTCGCCGGGTTCTTCGCCCGCGCGCTCGTCCTCGCCGCGATCCCGCTCGTGCTGTGGGCGACGCGGTTCGCGACGCCGGGCGAGGCCGCGGCGGTCAGCCGTGGCTTACGGCGTCTGCGGGAACGTCGCCGCGCCGCTCCCGGCGCCGCCGGTTGAACGCCTCGGCCGCCTCGCGGATCCCCTCGCCCCGCCCTGGCCTGAGCGTCGCGGTGACGTGGCGCCGGTAGCGGCGCGGGTCGTGGCCGGGGAGGACGAGCGCGGCGATCGTCCGTGCCGCGTACGGGAGCGCCGTCAGCCACCGCACAGCCCGCGCCGCCCCCGGTCCGTGATGGAGCTGCAGGTAGAGGTCGCGGTTGCGGGAGAACTCGACGATCCGCCGCTCGGGCACCGCGTCGGTCGAGAGCTGCTCGTGGTGGTAAGCGGTCGCTGACGGAACGTACAGCGCGCGCCAGCCCGCGTCGCGCAGGCGCTTGGCGAAGTCGACCTCGTCGGAGTAGACGAAGAACCGCGGATCGAGCCCGCCGACCTGCGAAGCGGCGCGGCGGCGGACGAGCATCGCGGCGGACTGGACCCAGTCGACCTCCCGCACCGCGTCGCCCGTCGACTGGACGTTGCGCGCATGGAGGAGGACCGCCGCGGCCAGCGCGCTGCGCACGGTCGGGAAGCGCCACGCGCTCGGCTGCGGCGTCCCGTCCGGCCGCAGCAGCGTGCCGCCGGCCACGGCCGCGCGCGGGTCGGCCTCCAGCGCGGCATGGAGGGCGGCGGTCGCGCCCGGCAGCAGCTCGGAGTCCTCGTTGAGCAGGAGCGCGTACCGGCCGCGGGCGCGGCGCAGCAGCGTGGAGTCGTTCTCGGCCTTCCCGTGCCGCTCCGCCAGCGCGAGCACGTCGGTCACCGCCGGGTGGCCGCGCGCCGCCTCGGCCGACCCGTCCTCGGACGCGTTGTCGAGCACGAGCACCTCCGTCGCGAACGGCAGCGCCGCGCGCTCGCGCGCGACCGCGTCCAGCCCGCGGAGCAGCAGCTCGCGCTGGCCGGTGTTGACGATGCAGAAGGAGAGCTCGGGGTCTTCGGTCACAGCTGGTCGATCAGGACGGCGAGCGCGAAACCCAAGCAGGTCACGAGCCCGACGCTCCGCCCGCCCTTGGCGACGGCCTCGGGGATGAGCGCGTCCGTCAGCATGACGATCACCGCGCCGGCGGCGACCGCGAGGATCGTCGCGGTCACGTCGCCGGACGCGTCGCCCAGCGCCGCCTGGCCGACCACGGTCGCGATCGTGCCGGCCGCCGCGACGCCCAGCCACAGCCGCAGCACGTGGCCGAACGGCCGCCCCGCCTGCTTCATCGCCGCGGCCGAGCCGAGCGACTCCGGCACGTTGGAGAGGAAGACCGCGGCGACGAGCGCGATCCCGCCGCCTCCGCCCGCGGCGAGGCCGATGCCGATCGCCGCCTGCTCCGGGATGCCGTCGAGCAGCGCGCCGAGTGCCAGCACGGTCCCCGACGCCGCCGCGTCCGCCCCGCGCG
>DATMVO010000513.1:0-3465 GCA_035563115.1 Solirubrobacteraceae bacterium | reverse complement strand
GCCACCCCCAGGACGCGCTCGAACTCGTTGATCGCGAACTGCGTCGGGCAGATCGTCTCGAGCCCCTGCTCGGCGTACCAGGCGGCACGCGCCGGGTCGAGGACCCGGGCGATGACCCGGTCGACCCCGAACCGCTTCTGGGCGATCTGCGCGATCACGAGGTTCGTGTTGTCACCGTTCGTGGAGGCGACGAACACGTCGGCCTCCTCGACCCCGCGCGGGCGGCCTGGTACGCCGAGCAGGGGCTCGAGACGATCTGCCCGACCCAGTTCGCCATCTCGGAGTTCGAGCGGGTGCTCGGCGTGAGCGAGCCGGCCTGATGTACGTCGTCATCTGCGGCGGCGGCAAGGTCGGCTGGAACCTCGCCCGCGAGCTGATCGAGAAGAACCACGAGGTCACGCTCATCGAGCAGGACCGGCGGCGCTACCTGATCATCGAGGAGGAGCTCGAGCACGCCGTCCAGTACGGCGACGCCACCGAGCTGTGGATCCTCGAGCGCGCGGGCATCCAGCGCGCCGATCTCGTGATCGCGGTCACCGGCGACGACGAGGACAACATCCTCATCTGCCAGATCGCCAAGGAGAAGTACCTCTGCGAGCGGACGATCTCGCGCGTCAACAACCCGCGGAACCTGCAGCACTTCGAGCTGCTCGGGATCCAGCCGGCCGTGAGCGCGACCGATCTGATCCTGCGCCTGATCGAGCACGAGGTGCCGCAGTACGGCCTCGTGCACCTGCTCGACCTGCCCGCCGAGCGGCTGGAGATCATCGAGATCTCCGTCACCGCGGGCGCGCCCGCCGCCGGCAAGTCGGTGAGCGACATCTCGATGCCCGACGGCTCGCTGATCATCTCCGTCCTGCCCGAGGGCGGCGGCGGCTTCGTGCCCAAGGCGGACACGGTGATCAACGCCGGCGACGAGGTCCTGCTCGTGCTCGACCCGGGGCTGGAGGACGCGATCACCGAGCAGTTCGCGCCCAACGGCACCGGCCCCGCCGGATACTGACGCCGCCCGCATGGCCGATCGCAGCGTCGACGTCCTCCTGATCGGGGGCGGGGTCGCCTCCGTCCACGCCGCGCGCGAGCTGCGCGCGCAGGGCTTCACCGGCAGCGTCCTCCTCGTGGGCCGCGATCTCGACCCGCCGTACGAGCGCCCGCCGATCACCAAGTCCTACCTCCTCGGCCGCTCCTCCAAGGAGGACGCGCTGCTGAGCGTCCCCGACGACGTCGAGGTGCTCACGCGCACGAGCGTGATGAAGCTCGACACCGCCGCCCGCGAGGCCGCGCTCTCCACCAAGGAGACGGTCGGCTTCCGCCACGCGCTCGTCGCGACGGGCGCCAACGTCCGCCGCCTGCCGATCGACGGCGCCCAGCTCGACGGCATCCACTTCCTCCGCGCGCTGCGCAACGCGGACGCGCTCCGCGCCGACGTCGAGCAGGCCGAGCGGGTCGGGATCGTCGGCGGCTCGTTCATCGCCTGCGAGGTCGCGGCGTCGCTCGCCACGCTGGGCGTGAAGTCGACGCTCGTCTTCCCCGAGGCGACCCCGATGGCGGCGCTCGGCGAGCAGGTCGGCGGGTACGTTCGCGGGCTGCTGGAAGCGCACGACGTCGAGGTGCTCGCGGGCGAGCAGGTCGTCCGCCTCGAAGGCGACGGCGACGGCGACGGCGAGGCCGTCCGGCGGCTCGTCACCGCCACGGATCGCATGGTCGAGTGCCAGGCGGTCGTGATGGGCGTCGGCGCGATGCCCGACGTCATGCTCGCGCGCTCCTCCGGCCTGGAGCTCGGCGGCACCGGCGGCGTGCGCTGCTCCGCGCAGCTGGAGACCTCCGTCGAGGGCATCTACGCCGCGGGCGACATGTGCGAGTTCGACAGCGTGCTGCACGGCGGGCCGGTGCGGATCGAGCACCACGAGGTCGCCGCCGCCCAGGGCCGCGCCGCCGCCCGCAACATGCTCGGCGCGAACGAGCCGTTCCGCGAGGTCCCGTACTTCTGGTCCGACCTCGCCGACTGGGCGACGATCGAGTCGGTCGGGCCGCCGGCGGACTGGGACGCCGAGGAGGTCCGCGGCAGGTTCGACGACGGCGCGTGGTCGGTGCTCTACCGCCGCGGCGGCACGCTCGTCGGCGCCGCCACCGTGGGCCGGCCGGAGGACCTCGACGAGGTCCGCGCCACGTTGGCTGCCTGATCGTCCAGAGCGGCTCCGCCCGGGGGCCGCACCTGCCGAGAACGAGAGGGATCCACCCTTCGCCCATGGAGGGGCGCCCTCACCATGTCCAGCCAGGAATCCACGCAGCAGCTCGTCGTCTTCGCCCTCGGCACCGAGGAGTACGCCCTGCCGATCCAGCAGGTGCAGGAGATCATCCGGTACGCCGAGCCGCGCGCCGTCGCGTCCGACGAGCCGTGGGTCCGCGGGGTCATCAGCCTCCGCGGGAAGATCATCCCCGTCTTCGACCTGGGCCTCCGCATCGGCCTGCATGTCGAGCAGGGCGACGACCAGAAGATCGTCATCGTCGAGAGCGACGGCGCCACCGCCGGCGTCATCGTCGACGAGGTCGAGGAGGTCCTCACGGTCGAGGCCTCGCAGCTCGACGAGATGCCCGGCACGAGCGGCGACGGCATCCAGGCCATCGCCAAGATCGACGACCGCCTGGTCGTCCTCCTCGATCCCGCCAGCCTGCTCGGCGCGGTCGAGCCGGCCTACGCCTGACCCTCTGTCACCATGGGGACGGTGGAACCGTCCACCGTCCCCGTACGTGTCGACAAGTGGCTCTGGGCCGCGCGCTTCTTCAAGAACCGCACGCTCGCGGCGGAGGCCGTGAAGGGCGGCAAGATCGAGCTCAACGGCCAGCGCGTCAAGCCGGCCAAGGACGTCAACGTCGGCGACGAGCTCGTCATCACGATCGGCACCGTCCGCCGGACGGTCCACGTGCACGGCACGGCGGACAAGCGCGGCTCGGCCACCGTCGCGGCGACGCTCTACACCGAGACGCCCGAGTCGATCGCGCGGCGCGAGGAGCAGGCGCTCCAGCGCAAGATGGCCCCGCCGCTCGGCGCGGAGATGGGCATGCGGCCCACCAAGCGCGACCGCCGGCGCATCGAGGCGACGCCCGGCGCGCGCAAGTCGCGCCGCTGAACCACCGCCGAAGCTGCCGCCGCGGAGCCCGGTATTCGGCACCGGCGCTGAGAACTTGAGCCCGGTGGACACATGGCCGAGTTGCCACCGCGCCCGCGGCCCGGTCTCATGGCGGCTCGATGTTCGCCCGGAGCCCGATCGTCGCCGCCCTCGCGGCTGCCGTGCTCGCCCTTCTGGCGGGTGCGGCGAGCGCCGTCGCGGCCCCGGCGCGCGTCGACGGGCTCGACGTGGCGCTGACCGACGGCACCACTCGTGCGAAGGGCACCGGGGAGCGCGTGAACGTCTGGATCCAGCCCGCGCCCGGCGGCGACGCCGCGGCCGCCGCCCGCGCGGC
>DATMVO010000512.1:0-5035 GCA_035563115.1 Solirubrobacteraceae bacterium | reverse complement strand
CCGCCTCGCGCACCGCGCCGACGCCCAGCCCCGCCGCCTGCGGCGCGACGATGATCGGCTCCAGCGCGTCGACCGCGTGGCCGCCCGTCGTGGTCACCGTGAACGTCCCGCCCGCGACGTCCGCCGCGGTGATCGACCCGTCGCGCACCTGCGCGGTCAGCGCCCGGGCCTCCGAAGCCACCTGCCCGAGCGGCTTGGCGTCCGCGTCGAAGATCGTCGGCAGCGCGAGGTGGCCCTGACCGGCCGGGACGGCGAGCCCCACGTTGACCCGCGAGTAGCGCTCGAACCGGCCGTCGCGGTACGCGCCGTTCGCGCGCGGGAGCGCGCGCAGCGCCAGCGCGGACGCCTTCACGACGAGGTCGTCGAGCGTCACGCCCTCGCCCGCCCCGGCGGCGAGCTCGAAGGCCTCGGTCACGTCCACGTCGGTCCGCACGGTCAGCTCGGGCACGGTCGCCTTCGCCTCGGCCACGCGCCGCACGGCGACCTGCTGCGCGCGCGTCGGCTCCTCGCTCTCCACCGCGCCCTTGCGGCCGCCCTGCTGCTCCTGCTGCGCCGTGTCCGTCATCCCCGCCGACACTAGCGGCGCAGACGGGTAGCCCCAGCGGCAGTGCTCACGTACGAGGCCCGCACCATCGCCACGCCCGACCAGGCCTGGCCGCTCCTCGCCCGGCCCGCGCTGTGGTCGAGCTGGGCGCCGCACCTGCGCGGTGCGTGGGGGCTGGGGGACCCGGAGGTCGAGCCCGGGAGCGTCGGCGCCGTGCGCCTCCTCGGCCTGCTCCCGATCCCCGCGAAGATCCTCGCCAAGGAGCCGGGCCGGTCGTGGACGTGGCGGGTCGGGCCGGTGACGCTCGTGCACCGCGTCCACGAGGACGCGTCCGGCACCGTCGTCGCCGTCGACCTCAGGGCGCCCGCGCCGGTCGAGGCCGCGCTCAGCGTCACCTACGGGCCGCTCGTGCAGATGCTCGTGCGCAACCTCGCGCGCACCGCCGCGCGCCGTTGAACCCCGATCCGGAGCGGCTACGTGCCGGGTTCTGGCGCATTGCCGTTGGAACGCAACAACCCCCGCTGCCAGCCTCGCAAGGTGGGGACCCCTCCCCGGCACGACGCACCGTCCCCCTGGAGGAACCCCCATGCTGCACGACACGACCCCCGAGCTCGACGGTCCCCGCGACCACGACGACCTCAACGCGCTCGACCACGCCCTCTCGGACGGCGGCGTGGACCACGCGACCCGCCGCGGGCTCCTGCGCCGCGCGGGCATCGGCGCCGCGACCGTCGGCGCTGCCACGGTGCTCGGCGGCTCCGGCACCGCGCTCGCGCAGAGCGGCCGCAAGCCGAGCACCACCGCGCTCCGCACGCTCGCGTCCGCGATCGCCACGTCGGAGGCCTTCGGGGTGACGTTCCTGACCGAGGCGATCCGCCGCGCGCCCGGCACGCCGTCGGCGCAGTTCACCGACGTCCTCAAGGCGGCCAACACCGCCGAGTTCGACCACATCGTCGGCCTGCGCAAGCTCGGCGGCCGCCCGGTCACCGAGCGGTTCTGGATCCCGGACGCGCTGTTCGGCGGCGGCGGCGCCGGCGTCTTCACGTCGATCGAGATCGTCGAGAACATCGAGATCAGCGCCTACCTGCTCGCCGTGACGCAGTTCGCCCGTGCCGGCCAGTCGACCGGCGCGCGCACGCTGGCGGCGGCGATGGGCGTCGAGTCCGAGCACCGCGCGCTGGCGCGCTTCGCGCAGAGCGCCCTGGGCAACAACCGCGGCGTCCCGGACGACCGCTCGTTCGAGGCGTTCCCCTACCGCAGCACGAAGCAGATCCAGGGCGCGATCGCGAGCAACGGCATCGGCTTCGGCGTCCAGGGCAAGGCGCCCGGCAAGTTCTACGAGTACCCGGGCGATCCGACGAAGAACGGCTCCGGCCTCGCGAACAACATCCGCCGGCCGCAGTAGCCCGCGGCGGCGGTGGGGCCCGCGCGTGGCACCCCGAGACCCGGGGCGCGGCGCGCGGGCGAAGGCCGTTCCTGGCTAGCTGCCGGCGGGCAGCTGGACGTCGCTCACCTTGGCGGCGGCGGCCATCGCGTCGCGCGCGGCCTTGCGCGACGTCTGCGCGGCGCCCGTCAGGCGCTGGCGCGGGACCTCGTCGGCGACGCCGGAGAGGCGCTCGGCGGCTTCGGCCAGCTTCAGCTGGCTCGCGGAGAGGGACTCGAGCGCGGCGGCGAGACGCGCGAGCGGATCGTTCGATTCAGGCGAGTTGGCGTCCATGCTGAGGGCCACCCTACCCCCGGCGACCGGCTGCCGAAAGCCCTCTTGGCGCGGCCCCGCGAAGTTGGACGCCCAGGCTCACAGAGCCGTTGCGTCCATGGACGCGGGCGCCTAGAGCGCCGAGGCGTCCAGGCGCCCGTGCACGACGGCGTCGCCCGTCCACAGCGCCGGCACCGACGTCACGCCGCGCTCGCGCGCGACCTCGGTCGCTCGCGTCAGCCGTCGCTTGGTCCCCTGCGTGTCCGCGCCGATGAGCAGCGCGCGCGGGTGCGTCTCCACCGCCGCGGCGGCGATCATCACGTTCTCCACCGCCGAGAGCGGGCGGCCGCCGCAGAACGCCTGGCGGAACGCGGCGAGCGTGTAGCCGACGACCTTGCCGCCCTCCTTGAGGTACGTCGCCGCGCGGTTGGCGAAGTCGCTGTCGAAGGGGAACGGGTCGGGCCACACGACGTTCTGCAGCTCCTGCGCCCGCGCCGCCCGCTCGATGTCCTCGCGGTAGGCCTTCTCCTCCTCCGCGCAGCGGAACGCCGGGTCGAAGGGCATCGACACCGGGATCCACTCGCACGGCTGCGGCACCACCGCGAGCACCTGCTCGGCGGCGAGCCAGCACTCGGGCGAGGAGAGGTCGAAGTAGAAGGCGCGCCCGACCTCGTCGGCCGCCGCGCCCTCCTCCTCGATCTCCGGGCTCCCGCCGCCCGAGTGCACGACCTCCATGGCGGAAGCGCTCCGCCTAGCCGTGGATGAGCCAGCCGTCGGCGTCGCGGGCGGCCTCCATGACCGCCTCGGACAGCGTCGGGTGGCCGTGGACGATGCGGCCGACCTCGGCGTAGCCGCCCTCCAGCGCGCGCACGTTGACGAGCTCCTGGATGAGCTCGGTCGCGCGCGTGCCGACGATGTGACCGCCCAGCAGCTCGCCGTACTTCTTCTCGCCGACGACCTTCACGAGGCCCTGGCGGTCGCCGTAGACGGTGCCGGCGCCGACCGCGCCGTACTGGATCTTGCCGACGACGACGTCGTAGCCGGCGTCCTTCGCCTGCTGCTCGGTGAGGCCGAACGAGCCGACGTTCGGCGTGCAGAACGTCGCGCGCGGGATGTCGACGTGGACGATCGGGTGCGTCTTGCGGCCCGCGGCGGCCTCGGCGGCGATGACGCCCTCGTCGGACGCCTTGTGGGCGAGCGCGGGGCCGGCCACGATGTCGCCGATCGCGTAGATGTTCGCCGCGCTCGTCGCCTGCGTGGCGTCGACCGCGATGAGCCCGCGGTCGTCGAGCTTGACGCCCGCGGCCTCCAGGTTCAGCGCCTCGACGTCCGGCCCGCGGCCCGCGGCGATGACGAGGTAGTCGGCCGAGAGGTCCTCGCCGGCGGCGGTGAAGGTGACGGAGGTGTCGGTCGTCTGGACGTTCTCCACGAACGTCTTCGTCGCGACCTTCATCCCCTGCTTCTTGAGCCCGCGCTCGACGAGCTTGGAGATGTCGGGATCCTCGGTGGGCAGGACGCGGTCCAGGCCCTCGAAGAGCCGCACCTCGACGCCCAGGCGGGCGTAGGCGGAGGCGATCTCCGAGCCGGACGCGCCCGCGCCGACGACGGCCAGCGACGTGGGGAGCTCGGAGAAGGCCCAGGCCTCCTCGGTGCCGATGACGCGACCGCCGAACTGCGTGCCGGGGATCGGCTTCTTGACCGAGCCGGTGGCGAGGATGACCTTGCCGGCGGTGTACTCGGTGCCGTTCACGACGACGTTCCCGCCGCTCGTCAGCGAGCCCTCGCCCTCCAGCACGTCGATCCCGTTCTTCTGGAACAGGCCCTTGACGCCGCCGGTGAGGGTCTTGATGACCTTGAGGCGCCGGTCGTTGACGGCGCCGAAGTCGACGGTCGGCTCACCGACGGTGATGCCGAAGTCGCCCGCCTCGCGGACCTCGGTGAGGATGTCGGCCGAGCGGAGCACGGCCTTCGCGGGGATGCAGGCGTAGTTGAGGCAGCGCCCGCCCACCACGTCGTCCTTCTCGACGACGGCGGTCTTCAGACCCAGCTGGGCGGCGCGGATCGCCGCGACATAGCCACCCGGGCCGGACCCGATGACGATGCAGTCGTAGGAGCTCTCGGCCATAGGCCTTGAAAGCTATCGACCTGTCGTCGAAACGCCCGTCAGCGTGCGGGCATCTGCAGCCGCGCGAGGGCCCGCACGAGCTTCCAGAACAGCCAGCCGCCGAGCAGCAGCACCGTGAGGCAGATGACGACCGCGAGCGCGTTGGACGCCAACGGCAGCGAGAGCCCCGCGAAGATCAGCGTGATCCCGAGCAGCGCCTGGAAGCCGATGACCGCCCAGTAGCGGGCCTTCCACATGAAGAACGCGGCGACCCACATGACGGCCGCGAACGCGAACGTGCCGAACGCCGGCGTGCCGTCCGTGTTGTCGCTGCTGGTGGTGTCGACACCGACCGCCCAGAGGACGATGTTCAGCACGCCGAGGCCGGCGGCGACGAGGGCCGCGACGGTCACGGCGCCTGGCCGCTCGCCGGGCTGGAGCGGCTCGAGCGACTGGCGGATCGCCTCGTTGCGCGCCTCGCTCCGCGCGTATCCGCGCTTGAGCGACGCGTTCTTGTCCTCGGGCGGAGCGGTAGGCGGCCCGTCGGGCGTGCCGGGCACGCCGGCGGGCGGCAGCGCGGACCCGATGCCGGCGGCGGCGCGGACGGGGTCGACGGGGGCGGAACCGGGCGCGGGCTCGCCCGAACCGGCGCCGCGTGGCTTGCGTGTGCGCTTGCCCATGTGCCTATCCA
>DATMVO010000511.1:0-5891 GCA_035563115.1 Solirubrobacteraceae bacterium | reverse complement strand
CGCCCTTGACGAGGTAGTCCTGCGCGCCCTCCCCCACGACCGCGGCGGCGAGCTGGTCGTCGTCGTGGCCGCTGAGCACGACGACGGGGACGCCGAGCGCGGCGGTGCGGATCTGGCCGAGCGTCTCCAGCCCGTCCGCCTCCGGCAGGCCGAGGTCGAGCAGCACGACGTCGGGCAGCCCGTCCGCGTGGTGGTCGGCGAGCAGCAGGTCGAGCGCCGCGGTGAGCGACGCGGCGTGGGCCACCTCGAACTCGCCGGGCGCGGCATCGGCGAGCTGCGCGGCGACGAGCGCCGCGTGGCCTTCGCTGTCCTCGACGACGAGCACCTTCACGACCCCGATCCTGCCCAGAGCTGCCCACGCTCCCCCGCCGTCTGGACGGACGTTGGACGGGCCCAGGGGCGTCCAGTGTCGGCGGGCGGGCAGAAGCTCGCACCGTGCGGCCTACCCTTCCGGCGTGGCCGAAGAAGAAGCAGAAGGCATCGAGGTCGTCCTCACGGTCGGGGAGCTCGACCCGGTCGTGGTCGCGCTGCGCGAGTTCCTCCACCAGGCCAACGCCATCCAGGTGCAGGCCGTCGTCGACATGGGCGACGACCAAGCGCCCGTCCTGGTCAGCTGCGGCCGGCTGGAGCCGATCGAGGTCGTCTACCCGCCCGAGGACCCGGAGGGCGAGGAGGAGCGCGTCGTCCACCTTCCGCACGCGACGCCGCTGAACGCCGCGCCGCCGGAGGGGCTGGAGCAGGTCCCGCCGCTGCCGCCGTTCGAGATCTCCGTGCTGGAGGGCACCGTGACCGGCCCGCTCGGCGGCGTCGAGGCTGCGGCCCGCGCGGTCACGCGGCTGTCGGAGATCCTCCCCGGCCGCTCGGTCGCGGTCGGCTTCTGGCCCACCGATGACGTGGAGCTGCCGCTGGGCATCGCCGCGCGCGCGGGCGAGGGCGTCGTGCTGACGATCGGCGAGGAGCAGTTCCAGCTGCCGGAGTAGGCCCGCGCCCCGTAGGGTGCCGCCGGCATGGATCTCGATCTGCTCGGCACCCTGGGCCTCTGGTCGCTCGCGCTCGGCGCGGTGTCGGGCTGGCTCGTCACCGCGACGCTGGAGAAGCCCGAGCTCCTCGCGCGCGCCCGGATCCGCCACCCCGGCCGGCTGCGCCAGCTCCACCTCGACTGGGTGATGATGGGGCTGATCCTGCTCGCCGTCGAGCTCGCGGTGCCCGACCGCCCCGGCTGGATCACGGCGCTGATCGCCTTCGGGACGGTCGTCAACCCGCTCCTCTTCGTGCCGCTCGCGGTGAGCGCGGAGGCCTCGAAGCACCTCGCCTACCGCGCGGTCACCGCCGCGTCGTTCGCGGCGATGACCGTGGGGCTTCCGGCGCTGGCCGCGTACGCGACCTTCTAGACCGCGACCGGGGCCGCCTCGACGCCCTTCATCTCGCGCGAGTCCTGGCCGCGGATGGCGAACGTCGCGACGAGCACGCCCAGCGCGGCGAACCCGGCGCCGACGAGGAAGGCGTCCGAGAAGCCGTTCGTCAGCGCGACCGGGTCGGCCGTCTCGGCGGGCAGGCCGGAGAACGCGACGCTGGAGAGGATCGCGACGCCCAGCGCGCCGCCGACCTGCTGCGACGTGTTGATGAGGCCGGACGCGAGGCCCGCCTCGTGCGGCTTGGTGCCCGCGACCGCGCCGATGGTGACCGGCACGAACGAGAAGCCGAGGCCGGCGCCCGCGATCATCGACGGGAACAGGACGTCGGCGACGTACGAGCCGCCCGGCGAGACCTGCGCGAACCACACGAGCCCGACCGTCACGAGCGCGAGGCCGAAGATCAGCACCGGCTTGAAGCCGAGCTTCGTCACGAGCTGCGAGGCGACGCCGGCCGCGACGATGATCGTCAGCGCCAGCGGCAGGTACGCCAGGCCGGTCTCCAGCGCGTCCATCCCGAGCACGCGCTGCATGTAGAGCGAGATGAAGAAGAACATCGAGAAGAGCGCCATGCCGATCAGCAGGCCGACGACGTTGGACGCGCTGAGCGTCCGCAGCCGGAAGATCCCGAGCGGCATCAGCGGCGCCTTCGTGCGCGACTCGATCGCGACGAACGCGGCGAGCAGGAGCGCGGCGACGCTCATCAGCACGACGGTCTGCGTCGAGCCCCAGCCCGCGTCGACCGCGTCGACCACGCCGTAGACGAGGATCGCCAGGCCGGCCGTGACCGCGATGGCGCCGGCGAGGTCGAACGAGCGGTGCGCGCTGTCGTTGCGCGACTCGGCGATCCAGCGCGGCACGAGCGCCGCGACGACGAGGCCGATCGGCACGTTGACGAACAGGACCCACTCCCAGCTCAGCCACTCGGTGAGCATGCCGCCGAGCAGCACGCCGACCGCGCCGCCGGAGCCGGCGACCGCGCCCCAGATGCCGAGCGCCTTGTTGCGCTCGGCGCCCTCGGAGAACATGGTCGTCACGAGCGAGAGCGCGGCGGGCGACATCAGCGCGGCGCCGAGGCCCTGCACGGCGCGGGCGATCACGAGCTGGATGTCGCTGGTCGCCAGACCGCCGGCGAGCGAGGCGAGTGCGAAGAGCGCGAGGCCGATCATCAGCACGCGGCGACGACCGAGCAGGTCGGCCATGCGGCCGCCGAGCAGCAGGAAGCCGCCGAAGAAGAGGGTGTACGCGTTGATGACCCAGGACAGGTCGTCCTGGGAGAACTTCAGGTCGGAGCCGATCGACGGCAGCGCGACGTTGACGATGGAGGCGTCGAGGACGACGACGAACTGGGCCATGGCAAGAAGGGCGAACGCCCACCACTTGCGGCTGTCGGATGCTGCGGGGTCTGGCATGTGAGGCTCCTGCGTGAAAAGGGGGTGAAGCGGGCTAAGCTGAAGCGGAGTTCCGGTTCCGCCGATGACTGTAACGGAAGCGGAGTTCCGGTTCCACCCCACACCTGCCAGAATCTGTCCTGAATGAGCGCCGAGCCCGCCATCCCCGCCGCCCCGGCCTCCGGCTCCGCCGGGTGCAAGCCGCTGCGCGCCGACGCGCGCCGCAACCGCGCCAAGATCGTCGACGCCGCCAAGGGCGCGTTCGCCGAGCTGGGGCTCGACGCCCAGATGGACGACGTCGCCAAGCGCGCCGGCGTCGGCGTCGGGACGCTCTACCGCCACTTCCCCACGAAGGACGCGCTCGTCCGCGCGCTCATCGAGAGCAAGATGGAGAAGATGGCCGAGCGCGGGCGCCAGGCGCTCGCCGGCGACGACCACGAGAGCGCGTGGGACCGGTTCGCGACCTACTGCCGCGCCTGCGCGTACGACCAGGTCTCCGACCTCGGCCTCGCCCAGGTCATCTCGACCCAGCCGTCGACGAGCTTCGCCGAGGCGGCGACCGCGGCCGGCCTGCGCGAGATCGTCGACGACCTGCTCGCGCCCGCGCAGGCCGCGGGCATCGTCCGCGCCGACGCGCGGATGGACGACATCCCGCTGATCATGTGCGGGATGGGCGCGGTGCTCCAGTCGTTCGGCGAGGAGTTCGCGCGGCGGTACTTCGAGCTGGCGCTCGACGGGCTGCGCAACACGGACGCGCCGGCGCTGCCGGCCGCGCCCACGCTCCCCGGCGCCCCGGCCTAGAGGGGCAGCTCAAATGCATCACGGGTTCTTCCGGGACATTGACTTGCCGGTTTCCGCTGCGGAAGATCATGGGCCGCGCATCAGCCGGTGCGCGATGAGACACGGAAGTCGTGATGCTGACGCAGCAGTCATATGGAGTACGTGCCGGAAGTGAGCACCAGCCTGGCGGCAGCCGCCTCCCGCGGCTGATCGTCGAGCACATCGCGCAGTGCCTCTCCCATCAGCTCTCGCTCATGGCAGGGATCCTGGTGTGCATGCTCGGGTGGCATTCAGCCGAAGCGCACGCCGCTTCCGTAAGCGTGACGGGGAGCAACCGACCTGGGGCATCAGTCCAGGTCCGCGCATCCGGACTGCAGCCTGGAGCGCACATCTCGCTGGCGTTGGCGCCCGCGTCCCAGCTGGAGCACGCCGGCGTTGTTGTCGGCGGGATTCACGTCGTTCCCCCCGACGGACGGATGAACGTTCGCGTCAGGTGGCCGCGTCGGTACTTCGACTGCCGTCAAGACGGCGGAGCGTCCTGCGTTCGCCGGAAGTGGCGGCACCGCATGCGAGTGGCGTTGTCGCTCGGCGCGCCGGATCTCCAATCCAAGACCTCGGTCAACGCCGCCGTACGAGTCCGTATCCGGACGGCTACCTCTGTCCGGGCACGACGGGCCGCGAGTCCGATCGCGCGAGCCGCCGCGGAGACGCTGCCGGGCGGCACGAAGTGCGACAGCCCTTGGATGTCGTACGCACGAGTGTCCGGCGAGAGCTACGGCGCCCGTTTCAGCTTCATCCCGAGTATCCGTGGTCGGAATCTGGCCCGCGGCATACCGGGCGCGTACAACCTCATGTGGAGCGACCTCCAGCGGTGTGTGTCGTTCTCGACGGTCCCGAACGATGCGCAGAGCTCGATGTTCAAGCAGATGGTGTGCCACGCGTTCTATGGCTACACCCCCAGTGATCTCACCGGCGGGCCGACTTGGGACCTGGAGGCGTGGTACGCGGACGTCGACTGGGACACCGCCTTGAACCCGCTCAAGCGGTGCCACTACGAGACCGGGCCGGCAGCGGGCGCGGCGTTCGAGAACTGGATCGTGCAGTGGAGCGGCGACGACAAGCCGCAGAAGACCTCGTGGCTCGTCGTCCGTAGTGGCGATCGCCTGGTACGCAATCACATCCCAGACACGACAGTGTTCTCTTGCCTTCATGGAACGGGCAAGCGAGGACCGGTCGAGCTCGATGCGGGTTACCTCTCCGAGATCATCCCCGATGAAGTCGGCGTCCAGGCTGGTTGCTCTCCGCTGATCTCCACCCCGGCACCGCAGCCGGAAGTACCGCAGCCGGAAGTACCGCAGCCGCAGCCGCAGCCGCAACCCCAGCCGCAGCCGCAACCCCAGCCACAGCCGCAACCCCAGCCACAGCCGCAACCTCGTGGGTTCACCATCGCCGACTCGTTCCTAGGAGGCACGTGGGCAAGGACAGATCCGAACGATGGAACGTGGTACTCGCGCAACAACCGGCCTGGGAACGGGGCCTACTGGTACCCCAACGGCTTGGGCGTCGGGGTCGACTGCGCCCGTCGAGCAGCGGCGTACACGGTGAAGTGGGCCGGTGGACGTGTCGAGACCTGGAACGTCTGGTTCCACGTCACCGACGGCAAGTGGTATCCATCCGCGGCCAGCCGAGAGACCTCGGTCAACGACACGTATGGCCTGCCCGGCTGTTAGCTCCTGAAGAGGGAAGGCGCGTGCCTCTTGGTCGCGCGAGGCGGCGTCCGTAGAACTTCGCGGGCCCGGCGCGGCGGCGCGGCAGTGGTCAGATGCCGCTGTTCAAGGCACGCGGCCGGTCCGCCGCAGCGACGCGACGAGCCCGGCGAGCAGGAGCAGCAGCCCGCCGGCGGCGAACGCGGCGGTGACCTCGCGCTGCTCGGTCTCGTTCCCCAGCCGCGAGCCGAGCCGCTCGTAGATCGACGAGAGCTGGTCGGCGTCCGCGACGTCGTACGCGTTGCCGCCGGAGATCCGCGCCACGGCGCGCATCGCCTCGCGGTCGGGCGGCACCGGGATGACGCCGCCGCCGATCTCCACCACGCCCGCGTCGGTGCCGAGCGCGACGGTCGAGATCGAGACGCCGAGCCGCTTGGCCTCCTGCGCCACCGGCAGCGGGTCGCGGCCCGCGGTCGTCTTGCCGTCGGAGAGGAGGATGATCGCGGCGGGCGGCCGTCCGGCCCCGCCGGCGCCGTCCTCGCGGATCTGCTGGAGCGCCTCGGCGAGGCCGTCACCGGTGGCGGTGCCCGGGCCGGTGCGCA
>DATMVO010000510.1:0-2006 GCA_035563115.1 Solirubrobacteraceae bacterium | reverse complement strand
GCCGTTGCGGGGCCCGCGGGCGCGGCTGGCGCTCCTCCCGGGCGCCGGAACACGCCGGCCGCGGCGACGAGACCCACCGCCACCACCACCGCCGCGATCACCAGTTCCATCGTGTCTGTCTCTCCCCGCAAGAGCCCACGTCGCAGCGGGCTCCAGATCCTGTCTCAATGATTGGAGCGACGGACCGGGCCGTGCGATGCACGTCCGGGAAGGGACATCTGGAGCGGCGGTGAGGCCGCGCTGCGGCTACGACGGGTGGTTGCTGGTCGTGGTCAGGAGGTCGAAGTGGCCGAAGCGGTTCAAAAGCTGTGGTTTGCTGCCCTTTCGCGCCCTCGCGGGCCCGGTTCGTCGATGCGCGGATGCTAGTGCTCGCGCCCCCCTCCTGCAATGCGGTGCACCGCGACCCACTTCGCCCCGCTCTCCGCTCGGCTCGGCGCTGGATCACCGCGCGCGGCTTCGCGTTCGGTCCGCGCTCTTCCGGGGCCTGGTCTCGGGGTGCGTGGCGTGGTCGGGGCGGTTGCGGGTGGCGATCGGTCTCTGGGACGGGGCGGTTCGTCCGCCGGCCGGGAAGAACGTCACTCGTGTGCTGGCTTCGGGCGCTCCTGTGACGTTGTGCCCGGTGGGCGGGAAGAACGTCACTTCCCCTGGCGCGGACGCCGGCGCGAGTGACGTTCTTCCCGCTTCCAACGCCCATCTCGTCACTCGCTCCCGCTTCCCGGCGAGCGAAGTGACGTCGTGGGCGTGGAGCACCCACTTCGTCACACGGACACCCGGCACGCTCGGGCGAGTGACGAAATGGGCGCTCCGAGGACAACCCGCCCGGCCGGTCGAACAACCACCACTCGCAACCGCCCAGCCCACGCACCGCACCCAGACCCGGCCCCAAAGAGCGCGGGGAACGCCATACGGGACGACGCGCGGCCGGACCAGCGGCGGGAACCACCGGCGCTAGGCGCCGGGCCGGGTGGTCAGTCGGTGGTGCGCCCCATGCAGCGGATGGCGTCGTAGGCGAGGTCGAGGTCGTAGCCCTTGCGGACGAGGAAGCCGAGGGCGCGTTCGCGGTCGCGGTCGGTCTCGGGGACGGTGCCGCGGAGCCTGCGGGTGAGGAGCTCGACGGCGGCCGAGAGCTCGTCGGCGTGGTCGCGGCCGGAGACGGCGGCGTCGATGTCGGCCGCGTCGATGCCGAGCGTGGTGAGCTTGCGCGCGATGCGCTCGGGGCCCCAGCCGTCGAGCTGGCGGCGATCCTCGGTGAAGCGCTGCGCGTACGCAGCGTCGTCGAGGTACTTCAGCTCCAGCAGCTCGGCGATGGCGGCGTCGATCGCCGCCGGCTCGCACCGCTTGGCCTCCAGGTGGCGCCGCACCTCCGCGACCGAGCGGTCGCGGCGGGCGAGGTAGCGGTACGCGAAGTCCAGCGCCCGCCGGAGGCGGGCGTCTGGATCTGCATCGGCTTCGGTCACGCGATCGGCGGCGGCTCCGCCGTACGGCGCCGGGAGCGTGCTCAAGCCGGCGCGCCCACCGGGGCCGTCTCGGCTTCGGGCTTCGGATCGGCGTGCCCGTCGCGGTCGTTCAGCGCGTCACGGTCGATGCCGAGCGTCTCGTAGATCTTCGACTCGATCTCGACCATGACCTCACGGTGCTCGTTGAGGTACGCCTTGACGTTGTTGCGGCCCTGGCCGAGCCGCTCGTCGCCGTACGAGAAGAACGAGCCGGACTTCGTGACGATGCCGTGCTCGATCCCCAGGTCGAGGATGTTGCCGGCGGTCGAGATGCCCTTGCCGAACTCGATGTCGAACTCGGCCTGCTTGAAGGGCGGCGCGACCTTGTTCTTGACGACCTTCACGCGGACGCGGTTGCCGACGGCCTCCGTGCCCTCCTTGAGGGTCTCGATCCGGCGGATGTCGAGCCGCTGCGACGAGTAGAACTTCAGCGCGCGACCGCCCGGCTGCGTCTCCGGCGAGCCGAACATGACGCCGACCTTCTCGCGGATCTGGTTCGTGAAGATGCAG
>DATMVO010000509.1:0-3156 GCA_035563115.1 Solirubrobacteraceae bacterium | reverse complement strand
GCCCGACCGTTCAACTTCTTTGATTGAACAAGCTCGTCACAGGTTGCGCGCCCGCGGCTCTTAGCCACCATGGGAGCACGTGCATTGCCAGGGGTGCAGCCGCTGCGTCACCGGTCCGGTGTGCGGCTGCGGGCGTTGGGTCTCGTCGAGCTGCTGGAGGAGGATCCGGATCTCGCGCCGTCCGAGCGCGACCGCGCCGCGGCGGGCGGGATCATGGCCAAGAAGTACGGCCTGGAGCGCGGGCCGTGGATCGCCCGGGACGATCACCACGTCCGGCAGGAGGACCTCGGGTTCCTCGTGCTGGAGGGCGCGCTCGTCCGCCACGTCACGATCGGCTCGCGCCGCAGCGGCGAGCTCGTCGGCCCCGGCGACGTCATCCGGCCCGGCCAGGAGGCCACCGACGCCTACGCGCAGATCGAGGCGGTGACCTCGTGGACGGTGCTCGAGGACGTCCGCATGGTCGCCATCGATCGCGGAGTGGTCAGCGCCTGCTGCACCGTCCCGTCCGTCCTGGCGGAGCTGAGCGCGCGGCTGCTCGCGCCGTCCGGCAGCCTCGCGGCACGGATGGCGATGGCGCAGCTCCCCAAGCTCGAGCTACGGCTGGAGCTGCTGCTGTGGCACCTCGCCGACCGCTGGGGCCGGCGCGAGCAGGGCCACGTCGTGCTCAGCCTCCCGCTCTCGCAGGCGCTGCTGGCCGAGCTGCTGTGCGCGCAGCGCACGTCGGTCAACGCGGCGATGCAGAAGCTCGTCACGCGCGGGGTCGTCGGGCGCGAGGGTCGTGGCCGCTGGGTCCTCTCGGGCGCGCCGCCCGCGCACCTGCTCTCCCCGCTTGCCGCGTAGCCGCGTCCGCCACACGGCGCGTCGCGGCGCGCGCTGGTGCGGGTTCGCATCTATGCTCGCGGCGCGATGAACTTCGACCTGTCCCCGGATCACCAGCTCATCCAGCGCACGGTGCGTGACTTCGCCCAGAACGAGGTCAAGCCGGTCGCGGAGGAGCTGGACCGCACGAAGTCCTTCCCGTACGAGATCGTGCGGAAGCTGGCCGAGCTCAACCTCATGGGGATCCCGTTCCCGGAGGAGTACGGCGGCGCCGGCGCCGACACGCTCGCGTACGCGCTGGCGGTCGAGGAGCTGACCCGCGTCGACTCGAGCGTCGCGATCACGCTCTGCGCGCACACGTCGCTCGGCACCCAGCCGATCTACCTCTTCGGCTCGGAGGAGCAGAAGCAGGAGTGGATGCCGAAGCTGACGGCCGGCGAGGTGCTCGGCGCGTTCGGCCTGACTGAGCCGGAGGCGGGCTCGGACGCGGGCAACACGCAGACGCGCGCGGTCCGCACCGACGGCGGCTGGACGATCAACGGCGCCAAGCAGTTCATCACCAACGCGGGCACCGACATCTCCGGCGTCGTCTGCATCACCGCGAAGACCGGCGACGACGAGATCTCGAACTTCGTCGTCGCGAACGGCACGCCGGGCTACGAGCAGGGCACGCCGTACCGCAAGATGGGCTGGAACGCGTCCGACACGCGGCCGCTCACGTTCACCGACTGCCACGTGCCCGACAGCGCGATGCTCGGGCCGCAGGGCGCGGGGTTCAAGCAGTTCCTCCACATCCTCGACATCGGCCGGATCGGCGTCGCGGCGATGGGCGTCGGCCTCGCGCAGGGCGCGCTGGACGAGGCTTTGGCGTACGCGAAGGAGCGGCGCGCGTTCGGCAAGCCGATCTCCAAGTTCCAGGCCATCCAGGCCAAGCTCGCCGACCTGTCGAGCGAGATCGAGGCCGCGCGGCTGCTCGTCTACAAGGCGGCGCTGGAGAAGGACGCGGGGAAGAACTTCACGCTGACGGCGGCGCAGGCGAAGCTGAAGACCGGCCGGCTGGCGGTGCGCGCGACCGAGGAGGCCGTGCAGATCCACGGCGGCTACGGCTACATCGAGGAGTACCCGGTCTGCCGCCACTACCGCGACGCGAAGATCCTGACCATCGGCGAGGGCACTGACGAGGTTCAGCAGATGGTCATCGCCAGGGCCTTGGGCGCCTAGCCTCCGAGTGCGTCGTCTAGGACAGGCCGTTGCGGAAGGCGTAGGCGACGGCCTGGCCGCGGTCGCGGGCGCCGATCTTGGCGAAGAGGTGGTTGACGTGCGACTTGACGGTCGCGGGTGAGACCACGAGGCGGTCGGCGATCTCGGTGTTGGTCAGGCCGGTCGCGATGAGCTGGAGGACCTCGGCCTCGCGCGGGGTGAGGTCGTCTGGGAGCGGCGGGCCGTCGGCCGGTGAGGTGGGCGGCGCGACGCCGCCGCCCGCGAGCGCGGTGACGACGTGGTGCTGGACGGCCGGATCGAGCGCCGCCTCACCGCGCGCGACGGCCAGGACGGCGGCGCGGATCTCGTCCGCGCCCGCGTCCTTGGTCAGGTAGCCCTTGGCGCCGGCGCGCAGCGCGCCGAGGACGGACGCGTCGTCAGCGTAGGTCGTCAGCGCGACGACGCGGGGACGACCTGAGCCGCGCTCGCTCAGCCGCCGCGTCGCCTCGATGCCGTCCAGGCGCGGCATCCGCAGATCCATCAGCACGACGTCCGGATCGTGCTCGTCCACCAGCCGCAGCGCGTCCTCGCCGTCCGCCGCGGTGCCCACCAGCTCGATCCCGTCGAGCAGGCCGAGCAGCATCGCCAGGCCGTCGCGGACGACGCGCTGGTCATCGGCGAGGAGGACGCGGACCGGCACGGGCGCCGCGCTCACGCCGGCACCCACAGCTCGACCCGGAAGCCGTTCGCGGTCGGTCCTGCGGTGAGTCGGCCGCCGACGAGCTCGGCCCGCTCGCGCATCCCGGTCAGCCCGTAGCCGCCGCCCGGCCCGCCCGCGTCCGCGTCCGCCGCGCCGACCGCCACCGGCGCGCCCGCTCCGTGATCCTCCACGACGAGCGTCGCGCCGCCGTCCGCGTAGGTCAGCTCGACGTCCACGTGGCGGGTGCCGGGGGCGGCGTGCCTGCGCACGTTCGTCAGCGCCTCCTGCGCCGTGCGGAAGAGCGCGACGCGCGCCTCGGACGGCAGCGGCGGCGGGTCGCCGTGGACGCGTAGCGCGCACGTCGCGTCGCTGTGCGCGGCGAACGCCTCGGCCAGCAGCGGGAGCCGCTCGGGGCCGGGCAGCTCGTCCCCGCGCAG
>DATMVO010000508.1:0-3648 GCA_035563115.1 Solirubrobacteraceae bacterium | reverse complement strand
ATGCCGCTGCTGGTGTGGGCGAACTTCTCGACCTCGCTGCTGGTCGTGATCGCCACGCCGTTCATCGCCGCGTCGCAGTTCTTCGTCCTGCTCGATCGCGGCCTGGGCTTCAACTTCTTCGACTCGACCCAGGGCGGCGACGTGCTGATGTACCAGCACGTCTTCTGGTTCTACTCGCACCCGGCGGTCTACATCATGATGCTGCCGGGCTTCGGGATCGTCTCGGAGGTGCTGTCGGTCAAATCCAGGAAACCGATCTTCGGCTACCGGATGATGGCGTTCAGCCTGCTCGCGATCGTGGTCCTGGGCTTCACCGTCTGGGCGCACCACATGTTCGTGTCCGGGATGCAGAACTGGATCCGCATCCCGATGATGATCACGACGGCGGTGATCGCGGTGCCGACGGGCATCAAGATCTTCAGCTGGCTCGCGACGATCTGGCGCGGCGTGCTGCGGCTGGACACCCCGATGCTCTTCGCGCTCGGCTTCCTGACGATGTTCACGCTGGGCGGGATCAGCGGCGTGGTGCTCGCGATGATCCCGATCACCATCCACGTGAGCGACACGTACTTCATCGTCGCCCACATCCACTACGTGCTCTTCGGCGGGTCGCTCTTCACGATCTTCGCCGGGGTCTACTACTGGTTCCCGAAGATGACCGGGCGGATGTACGACGAGACGCTCGGCAAGCTCCACTTCTGGACGACGTTCATCTTCTTCAACCTCACGTTCGCGCCGATGCACCTCCTCGGCGTCGAGGGGATGCCGCGCCGCGTCTACGACTACGCGGAGGCGTTCGGGACGCTCAACCTGATCGTGTCGCTGGCCAGCTTCGGCGTCGGGCTCAGCACGCTCGTCTTCGCCTACAACATCGTCGCGAGCTGGCGCGGGGGCCCGCGCGCGGCGGCCAACCCCTGGCGGGCGCTCACGCTCGAGTGGCAGGTGTCCTCGCCGCCCCCGGTGTTCAACTTCGATGCCGTGCCGACCGTGGTGGGAGGGCCGTACGAGTACGGCGTCCCCGGTGCCGTGCACGGCGTGTTCAAGGACGGGGCACGGGTCGAGCAGCCCGCGGGCCCAGCCACCGAACGAGCAGGAGAGTGACGTATGCGCAACGTTCTGGTCGTCGCCAACCGCACGGTCGCAGGACGCAGCCTGCTGGAGGCCGTCCGGCAGCGGCACGAGCAGGGGGACCACCGCTTCCATCTCGTGGTCCCGCTCGCCCAGCCCAAGCACGGCAACGTGATCTACGACGAGGCCGAGCGCGACGCCGCCCGGCTGCGCGTCGACCTCGTCACGGCCTACCTCGCGCGGGAGGGCATCAAGATCAGCGGCGAGGTCGGCGACGAGGACCCGTACAGCGCGACGACCGACGCGCTGGCGAGCTTCCCCGCCGACGAGATCATCGTCTCCACCCTCCCCCAGACCCGCTCGGGCTGGCTGCGGCGCGACCTGGTCGACCGGATCCGCGACGCCGCGGACGGCCGGCCCGTCGAGCACGTCGTCACCGACCTGCAGAGCGAGGGCCTGGCGGTCGGCGTCACGCTGGTGGTCGCCAACAAGACGGCCGGCGGCGACGAGCTGCTGGAGCTGCTCAAGCGCGATGCCGAGCAGCAGGACCGCGTCTTCATCGCCGTGATGCCGCTCGACGGCCGCGAGGGCCGCCACACCGGCGAGTCCCGCGCGCGGCTGAGCCGCTTCATCGACCAGCTGCGCGAGAACGGCATCACCGCGAGCGGCATGCTCGGCGACCCGGACCCGTACGACGCGGTGAAGAACGCGCTCTCGCTGTTCACCGTCGACCACGTGATCATCTCGACGCTGCCCGGCGCGAAGTCCGGCTGGCTGCGCGCCGACCTCGTCGACCGCGTCCGCAACTCGACCGCCGCGACGGTCGACCACGTCGAGGTCGCGCTGGAGGGCGTCCCCGCCTAGGACCATGGAAGCCGCCTCGATCCATCACGGCCCGCCGCCCGCGAACCGCAGCTCGCGGGTGGACCCCTCCATGCTCGGGATGCTGCTGTTCATCATCTCCGAGGTCATGGTCTTCGGGGCCTTCTTCACGGCCTACTTCTTCGTGCGGGTCGTGCAGGGGGAGGAGTGGTTCCCGGTCGAGGAGTTCGCGCTCCCCAAGTCGGTCGCGGCGGTCAACACGGCGATCCTCGTCAGCTCGTCGCTGACCGTTCACTGGGCGCTCCACGCGATCAAGCACAACAACCGCAACGCGCTCCGGGCCGGCCTGCTGCTGACCACGATGCTCGGGGCGACGTTCCTGTTCGTCCAGATCAACGAGTACATCTCGCTGACGCACGAGGGGATGACGCCGCAGGCGCTCGCGCAGGGGTCGATCTTCTACGGCCTCACCGGCCTCCACGGCGCCCATGTCGCGGTCGGGTTGACGCTGCTGATCTTCGCCACCATCCGCGCGTTCCGCGGGCACTTCACGCCCGAGGACCACCGCGGCGTCGAGATCCCCGGGATCTACTGGCACTTCGTCGACGTCATGTGGGTCGTGGTGTTCTGCACGGTCTATCTGCTCTGACGTCTGACGACGTGTCACGTCGGTAGGGTGCGGGATCAATGGTCACCGCACTCGTCATCGTCGTCGTCCTGCTCGTCGCCGCCGGCGCCGCCGCGGCGATCACCCGCTCGCGCGCGTCGGAGCCCAAGCGCGCGCTGCCGCCCCAGCGCACCCCGGTCGAGGAGGAGCGCGCGCTGAGCGGCGACGTCCGGAGCCTCAAGCCGCGCGACGTCGTCGCGTACGAGGGGACGGACTACCTGATCGACCGCACGATCCACTTCGACGAGGACGGCTTCACCTGGCAGGAGCACCTGCTGATCGACGCCGTCAGCGGCAAGAAGCTGTGGTTGTCGGTCGAGGACGACGAGGGCGTCGAGGTCGCGATCTACGAGCCCGTCGCGGGCGTCGACCTCGAGCCCGGGCCGGCCTCGGTCGAGCACGCCGGCACGACGTTCAAGCGGGAGGAGCGCGGCCACGCGCGGTTCCGCATCGAGCGCTCCGACGAGCAGATCCCCGAGTCCGGTCAGATGGAGTACGCCGACTACAGCGCGGGCGACAAGCTGCTCTCGTTCGAGAAGTACGGCAGCGGCGGGTGGGAGGCCTCCACCGGCTCCGTCATCTCCGAGCACGTCCTCGACCTCTACCCGTCCAAGTGAGCGGCGCGGAGCTGGACGCCGCGCTCCTGGAGGAGCTGCGGCTGCGCTCGCGCCTCAACGCGCTCGTGCACGAGCGGGCGGAGGCGGTGCGCGAGGCGGAGAAGCTCGACGCGCGCGCGACGCTCGCGGGCGCCGACGCGGAGCTGCCGGAGGTCGCGGGCCGGTGGCGCGCGGTCGCCGAGCGCGTCACGCGCGAGATCGAGGAGCACCGCACCGCGCTGCGCTCCCAGGAGGCCGTCGTCGCGCGCCTGCGCGCGCCAAGGGAGCCGACCTGACGTGCTCGCCCAGGTGGCGGTCCCGTACGTCGACACGTCGGCGGCGGCGCTCGGGCTGTGGCTCGATCTGCCGCGCCAGCCGGCGCTGGAGTCGTTGACGCTCGAGGTCGGCGGCCTGGCGCTCGAGCTGCGCGTCCTCGGCGCGTCGCACCAGGTCGTGGCCGGCGGGCTGACCGAGACGGTCGCGTGCCGGCCGGGC
>DATMVO010000507.1:0-3442 GCA_035563115.1 Solirubrobacteraceae bacterium | reverse complement strand
GGCGTGCTCGTCCGGCAGCGCCGCGGCGAGCTCGGCCGCGTGCAGGGCGGCGGAGAGGTTCCCGTACCGCTCGGCCCGCTCGCCCAGGTGCGCGAGCGTCATCTGCGCCAGCTCGTGCGCGCAGCGCCACTCGACGTCCACGCCGATCAGGCGCGCATCGACGAGGGAGCCGTCGGTGACGTCCACCAGCAGCGGCGCCGCGTCGGGGTGGGCGAGCCAGACCACCGGGCCGTGGCCGACGACGTCGACGTCGTAGCCGCGCCGGGCCGCCACCGCGACGGCCGCGCCGGCGACGACGAGCGGGTGGCCGCCGCCGATCTCCAGCACGTCCGGGAGGGTCAGGGAGCCGCCCGGGTCGCAGGTCAGCTCCTCACGGATCAGCTGCGCGACCGCGCGCAGGTCCGCCTCGGCGCTGCCGCTCGGCGCGGGCAGCTCGGCGGCCAGCGCATCCAGCCACGCCTCGGCGTCGCGGACGTCGACCGGGCCCAGCTCCGCCGCCGTCGCGAGGAGCATCTCCTCGTGCGGCGGGCACGTGCACGCCGCCAGCGCGGCGAACGGACGCACCGCGCTACCGCCGCGCGTAGAACTCGACGATGAGCTGCTCGTCCACCGGGACGGAGATCTCGTTCCGCGCCGGCAGCCGCAGGATGCGCGCGCCGAGCTTGTCGAAGTCCGCCTCGACCCAGGACGGGACGCTCGTGACCATCTCGGTCGCGGCACGCGCCAGCGGCTCGATCGGCGCGTCGGTCTTCAGCTGGATCTGCTGGCCGACCTTGACGAGGAACGACGCGATGTCGACGCGGGTGCCATCCACGAGCACGTGGCCGTGGTTGACGAACTGCCGCGCCTGCGCGCGGGTCGACGCCAGGCCGGCGCGGTAGACGACGTTGTCGAGGCGGCGCTCGAGGAGCTGGAGCAGCTCGTCGCCCACGCGGCCCTGACGGTTCGAGGCCTTGTCGACGTAGCGGCGGAACTGCTTCTCGCGCACGCCGTAGTAGCGCTTGGCGCGCTGCTTCTCGCGGAGCTGGATCGAGAACGTCGACTCGCGGCCGCGCCGGCGCGTGTGGCCGTGCTGGCCGGGAGGCGCGTCGCCGCGGCGCTCCAGGCCGGACTTGCCGGCCAGCAGCCGCTCGCCCTTGAGGAAGAGCTCGACGCCCTCGCGGCGCGAGAGCTTCTCTGTCGGTCCGGTGTAGCGCCCCACTGTGCTGTCCTTCGTCCTTCGGTTAGGTCGTCCTAAAAGCCTTAGGTCAACCTAACAGACGCGATCGGGGTAGGGAACGCGGGCAGAAACAGACCGCATGGCGACGTACCCTTCCTCACGTGCCCGCCTTCCGCCTCGACTCCGCCTACAGCCCCACCGCTGACCAGCCGAAGGCGATCGACCAGATCGCCGAGTCCTTCGCGGCCGGGAACAAGTTCACGACGCTCCTCGGCGCCACCGGCACCGGCAAGACGATGACCATGGCGTCCGTCATCGAGCGCGTGCAGCGCCCGACGCTCGTGATGGCGCACAACAAGACGCTCGCGGCCCAGCTCTGCAACGAGTTCCGCACGTACTTCCCGGACAACGCCGTCGAGTACTTCGTCTCGTACTACGACTACTACCAGCCCGAGGCGTACGTCCCGAGCCGCGACCTCTACATCGAGAAGGACAGCGCGATCAACCAGGAGGTCGACCGCCTCCGCCACGCCGCGACGGCCGCGCTCTTCGCGCGCCGCGACGTGATCATCGTCGCCTCCGTCTCCTCGATCTTCGGCCTCGGCTCGCCGCAGACCTACTCGGACAACATGCAGATCCTCAAGCGCGGCGGGATCACCGACCGCGACGAGCTGCTGTCCAAGCTGGTCTCGCTCCAGTACACGCGCAACGACGTCGCGCTCGGCCGCTCGAACTTCCGCGTGCGCGGCGAGACGCTGGAGATCTTCCCCGCCTACGCCGAGTCGGCCTACCGCGCCACGTTCTTCGGCGACGAGGTCGAGCGGCTCCAGAACTTCGACCCGCTCACCGGCGAGCTGATCGAGGACGACATGGAGCACATCGCGATCTGGCCGGCCTCGCACTACAACGTGCGCGAGGGCACGATCGAGCGCGCGGTGGAGGAGATCGGCAAGGAGCTCAACGAGCGCTGCGCCGAGCTGGAGGCCTCCGGCAAGCTCCTGGAGTCGCACCGGCTCAGGCAGCGCACGCAGTACGACATGGAGATGCTGCGGGAGATGGGCTTCTGCAACGGCATCGAGAACTACTCGCGCATCCTCGACGGGCGCGCGGCGGGCTCGCGGCCGTACTGCCTGCTCGACTACTACCCCGACGACTTCCTCTGCTTCATCGACGAGTCGCACCAGACCGTCCCGCAGATCGGCGCGATGTACCACGGCGACCGCTCGCGCAAGACGACGCTCGTCGACTACGGCTTCCGCCTGCCGAGCGCGATGGACAACCGGCCGCAGACGTTCGACGAGTGGCTGTCGATCACGCCGCAGATCCTGTTCGTCTCCGCCACCCCGGGCGACTTCGAGAAGGACCACTCGACCGCGATCGTCGAGCAGATCGTCCGCCCGACCGGCATCGTCGACCCCGAGGTCGAGGTCCGCGAGACCAAGAACCAGATCGACGACCTCATGAACGAGGTCCGCAAGATCACCGAGCGCGACGAGCGCGTCCTGGTCACCACGCTCACGAAGAAGATGAGCGAGGACCTGACGGACTACCTGCTCGAGATGGGCTTCAAGGTCCGCTACCTGCACTCGGAGATCGACACGCTCGAGCGGATCCAGATCATCCGCGACCTGCGGCTCGGCGAGTACGACGTGCTCGTCGGCGTCAACCTCCTGCGCGAGGGGCTCGACCTCCCCGAGGTCGGCCTGGTGGCGATCCTCGACGCCGACAAGGAGGGCTTCCTCCGCGGCGAGACGTCGCTGATCCAGACGATCGGCCGCGCGGCGCGGAACGCCGAGGGCCGCGTGCTGATGTACGCGGACAAGGAGACCGCGGCGATGAAGGCGGCGCTGAGCGAGACCGACCGCCGCCGCGAGATCCAGCTCGCCTACAACAAGAAGCACGGCATCACGCCGCAGTCGATCGTCAAGGGCATCAGCGACATCGGCGAGTTCCTCCAGTCCGAGTCGAAGGTCCCCAAGAAGAACCGCCGGTCGAAGAAGAAGTCGGACAAGCCGACGACGCCGACCGAGCTGGAGAAGACGATCGTCGACCTGGAGGAGGAGATGCTCGCCGCGGCCGACGACCTGCGGTTCGAGTACGCCGCGCGGCTGCGCGACGAGATCCGCGACCTCCGCGCCGAGCTGCGGGATCTGCAGGAGGCGAAGGCCTGAGCGGTCCGCTGTGGTCGGGGCGCGACCCCAGCCACGACGAGCAGCCGCCGCGGCGGCCTGAGGCGCCGGAGCGGCCTCCGACCGCGGCGCCGCCGACGGCCGCGCCGTGGCC
>DATMVO010000506.1:0-11094 GCA_035563115.1 Solirubrobacteraceae bacterium | reverse complement strand
CTCGCCTCCTCCGCCGCGGCCCAGGCGCCGCTGACCGTCTACGGGTCCATGCCGCTGCAGGGCGCGGGCGGTCCGCAGGCGGGGGCGGTCTTCGCCGGCGCACGGCTTGCGCTCCAGCAGGCGGGCGGCCAGGCCGCGGGCCGGCCGGTCCGGTTCGTCACGCTGGACAGCAGCACCGCGCAGGCCGGCTCGTGGACCCCCGAGATGGCCTCGCGCAACGCCCGGCGCGCGGTGGTGGACGACAGCGCCGTCGCGTACCTGGGCGAGTTCAACTCCGGCGCGACCTCGATCTCGCTGCCCATCACCAACGAGGCCGGGCTGCTCATGGTGAGCCCGTCGAACACGGCGCCGGGGCTGACCACCGGCGGGGCGGGCACGTACCGCGGCGAGCCCACGAAGTACTACCCGGCCGAGGTGCGCACGTACGGGCGCGTCGTCCCCAACGACCACGTCGCGGGCCGCGCGCTGGCCGCGATCGCCAAGGGCACCGGCGCCAAGCGCGTGCTCATCATCTCCGACGGCGAGGTCTACGGCTCGGGCCTCGCCCGCGACGCCGCCGCCTCCGCCCGCGCACGGGGGATGGAGGTGACGCTGCGGCGGCTCGCGCGCCGCGCCGGCAACCGGGGCGCGCTCGCGCGGACCGCCAAGCGCTTCGACGCGGTGATCTACGGCGGCATCACCGCCAACGGCGCCGTCCCGCTGTGGAACGCGCTCCACCGGGCCAAGCGCTCGCTCCACCTGATCGGCGGCGAGGGCGTCGCCGAATCCGGCTTCACCGAGCGCATCTCGCGGAGCGCCCGCGCGCGCACGCGGCTCGCGGTCTCGACCCTCCCGGCCGACGCGATGGCGCCCGCCGCGCTCGTGGTCGCCGAGCAGCTCGGCGGCGACCCGGACCCGTACGCGCTCTACGGCTACGAGGCGATGGCGCTCATCCTCGACGCGATCACGCGCGGCGGCGGGACGAAGGAGGGCGCGGTGCGGGCCTTCTTCCAGACCAAGGACCGCGACTCGATCCTCGGCCGGTACTCCATCGACGCGAACGGCGACACGACGCTGCCGCTGTACGGGCGCTACCGGGTCGCCGGCGGCGGCGCGATCCGGTTCGACGGGACCGTGCTCGCGAGCCCCTAGCCTCGGGCGGCGTATGACCGCTCCCTCTCCGCGCGACACCTTCATCACGATCTACGGCCGCAAGCCGGTGCTGGAGGCGCTGGCCGACGCGTCCGTCGACATCGACAAGGTGCTGCTCGCGAGCGGCGCGCGGGAGGCGTCGGCGCAGGCGATCCTGGACGCGGCGGAGCGGCGGTCGGTGCGGGTCGAGCGGCTGCCGGCGGAGCGGATCACGCGGATCTCGCGCAACGGCCGGCACGACCAGGGCGTCGTCGCGGACGTCCGCGCGCCGCGGATGCGGACGCTGCCGGAGTGGCTGGCGGAGCTGGGCGACCGCGCGCCCGCGCAGCTCTTCGTCCTCGACGGGGTCACGAACCCGGCCAACGTCGGCATGACGCTCCGCACGGCGACGGCGGCGGGGCTGAGCGGCGTCGTCCTCCCGCGCGCGGGCGTGCCGGAGGTGGGGCCGCTCGTCATCAAGGCGTCCGCGGGCGTCGCGTACCGCGCGTCGATCCTCCGCGCGCCAACGGTGGTGGACGCGCTGACGCTGCTCGCCGAGGCCGGGTTCATGCTCTTCGGCCTGGCGGGGGAGCAGGGGGAGCCGTACTTCGGCGTCGAGATCCCGGAGCGGGCCGCGTTCGTCCTCGGCGGCGAGACCTACGGCGTCTCGCCGGAGGCGTCGGAGTGGGTCCACCAGTGGCTCCACATCCCGATGGCAGGCGGCGTGGAGTCGCTCAACGTCGCGACGGCCTCGGCGGCGCTCGCGTTCGAGCTCGTTCGCCGGGCGCACGGGTGACCCCCGCTACACTGCCTGACTCGTATGCCGAAGGTCAAGACGCACAGCGGAGCCAAGAAGCGGTTCAAGCTCACGGCGAAGGGCAAGGTCAAGGCGCGTCACGCGATGACCAGCCACATCCTGGGCAAGAAGTCGGCGAAGCGCAAGCGTCGACTCGGCCATGACACCGTTCTCGTTCCCCACGACGCCGAGCGCGTCAAGAAGCTTCTCAAGTAGGGCTGAGGTTCTCCTATGACTCGTGTCAAGCGATCAGTCCACGCCAAGAAGAAGCGTCGCGAGACGCTCGAGCGCGCCAAGGGCTTCCGTGGCGACGCCAACAGCCACTACAAGAAGGCGAAGGAAGCGGTCCTCAAGGCCGACTCCTACGCCTACCGCGATCGTCGCAACAAGAAGCGCGACTTCCGCCGCCTGTGGATCACCCGCATCAACGCCGCCGCGCGTCTGAACGGGATGAGCTACTCGCAGTTCATCCACGGTGTGCAGGCCGCGGGCCTCGAGCTGGACCGCAAGGTCCTCGCCGACATCGCCGTCCGCGACCCGGAGACGTTCGCCGGCATCGCCGAGGCCGCCAAGGCCGCCAACGAGCAGGCCACGGCCGCCGCGTAGGCGCCAGCCGCTCGCAGCAGACTTGCCGAAGGGCGTCCCACGGGGCGCCCTTCGTCGTTCTCCATGATCACGTCGCCCGCCAACGAGAAGCTCAAGCTCGTCCGCAAGCTCACCCGCCACGCGGAGCGCGCCAAGGACACCCCGACCCCCCGCTTCGCCGCCGAAGGCGAGGACCTCGTCGAGGCGGCACAGGCAGCGGGCTGGTCGGCGCTGGACGTGCTCGTCGCGGCGGACACGGGCATCGAGGGAACCGAGGTCGAACCGGACCTCCTGGCGAAAGCGTCCGGCCTCGGGTCCGGCACACGGGCGATCGGCATCTATGAGCAGCGCTGGGCCGACAAGCCGGTGGGACCCGTGTGCATCGCCCTCTTCGGCGTCGGAGATCCCGGCAACGTCGGAACGGTCCTGCGCGGCGCGCTGGCGCTGGGCGCCCACTCGGTCGCGCTCGGCCCGGGCTGCGCCGACCCCTTCGGCCCGAAAGCCGTGCGGGCGAGCATGGGCGCGATCTTCCACGTCCCCGTCTGTCGCGCGGATGGGGTGGAGGGTCTGCCGAAGCCGACGATCGCGCTCGCGGCGAGGGAAGGCAACACGCTGCGCGGGCCGGGCGAAGGCACGCTCCTGATCGGCGCGGAACGCACCGGGCTCCCGGAAGCGGTCAAGGCGGCGGCGGACGAGGTTGCGCACGTGGTCATCGCCGGCGCCAGCGAATCGCTCAACGCAGCGATGGCGGCAACGGTCGCGCTGTACGAGCTCACGCGCCAGCCCTAGCCCGGGAGTCAGAAGCGATGGAAGCCGTCGCGGCAGGCGTCTGTCCAGGGCGATCCAGTTCGGCTGGGTCGGGCTGGGCAGATGCTGACGTCGACGGCCCTCAGCAAGCGTCGGCGTGGCGGGAAGAGCCACCGTCCGCTACAACTAGAGGAAGCATGGCGACCACCCGTCTCCGCCCCTTCCGATTCCGTACGACGACCCGCGGGGGGACGGCGGCGTAACGCGCTGCCATCCACTGAACCTCGCGGGCGCCCAACGGGCGCCCTTCTTTTTGCCTTGAGCGACCAACTTCCCATCATCGACAAGCTCCGCAGCGACGCCGAGCAGGCGATCGCCGCGGCCTCCTCGTCCGACGAGCTCGAGACGCTGCGCGTGCAGTATCTCGGCCGCAAGGCCGAGCTGCCGAACCTGCTGCGCACCGTCGCCCAGCTCCCGCCGGAGGAGCGCGGCACCGTCGGCCGCGCGGCCAACGAGGCGCGCAAGGCGATCGAGGCGACGCTCGAGACCGCGCTCGCGAGCGTCGGCACCAAGGAGCTCGAGCACAGCCTCGCGACCGACCGCGTGGACGTCACGCTGCCCGGCACGCCGCCGCAGCCCGTCGGCCGGCTCCACCTCCTCACCGCGACGCGCCGGGAGATCGAGGACGTGTTCCTCGGCCTCGGCTTCGACGTGATGGAGGGGCCGGAGGTCGAGCAGGTCCACTACAACTTCGACGCGCTCAACCACGCGCCGACGCATCCCGCGCGCGCGTGGACGGACACGTTCTACGTGGACGAGAACACGGTCCTGCGCACCCACACGTCGCCGATGCAGATCCGCGCGATGGAGCAGCACCCGCCGCCGCTCTACATCGTCGTGCCCGGCCGCGTCTACCGGCGCGACAGCGACGCGACGCACACGCCGCAGTTCCACCAGGTCGAGGGCCTCGCGGTGGACGAGGACGTCACGCTCGCCGACCTGAAGGGCACGCTGCTGGCGTTCAGCAAGGCGATCTTCGGCGACGAGCGCGAGATCCGCCTGCGGCCGCACTTCTTCCCGTTCACCGAGCCCTCCGTCGAGGTCGACGTCTCCTGCTTCAACTGCAAGGACGGCTACCTGAAGGACGGCTCGCGCTGCCCGGTCTGCCGCGGCGAGAGCTGGCTGGAGATCCTCGGCGCGGGCGAGGTCGATCCCAACGTCTTCGGCTACGTGCGCGAGCACGGCTACGACCCGGAGAAGGTCCAGGGCTTCGCGTTCGGCATGGGCATCGAGCGGATCGCGATGCTCAAGCACGGCGTGCCGGACCTGCGGCTGCTGTACGACAACGACGTCAGGTTCCTGGAGCAGTTCGGATGAAGGTCGGACTCGACTGGCTGAGCGAGTACGCGGACGCGGGCCTGCCCGTGCGCGAGCTCGCCGACAAGCTGACCATGACCGGCACGATGGTGGAGGCCGTCCACCACCACGGCGTGCCGACGCCCGAGGGCTTCGTCGTCGGCAAGGTCCTCACGCGCGAGCAGCACCCGGACGCCGACCGGCTCGGGGTCTGCACGGTCGACCTCGGCGACGGCGAGGAGCCCTCGCAGATCGTCTGCGGCGCGCCCAACGTCGCGGCCGGCCAGACCGTCGCGGTCGTCAAGCCCGGCGCGGTGATGCCGGACGGGACGAAGATCAAGAAGGCCAAGCTCCGCGGCGTCGCGTCGAGCGGGATGATCCTCTCCGAGCGCGAGCTGCAGCTCTCCGAGGAGCACGACGGGATCATGGTCCTCGACGACGCGCTCGCGGCCGGCACGCCGCTGGCCGAGGTGCTGCCGATCGCGACCGACGTCCTCGAGTTCGAGATCACGCCGAACCGCCCGGACTGCCTCGGCGTCTACGGCATCGCGCGCGAGATCCACGCGACCACCGGCGCGCCGCTGGCGATCGCGCCGTGGTGGGACGACCCGGGCACGCTCGGGCCGGTCGAGGGCGTCAGCGTCGAGGTGCAGGTCCCGGAGCTGTGCCCGCGCTTCACCGCGCGCGTCTTCGAGGACGTGAAGATCGGTCCGTCGCCGCAGTGGCTCAAGGCGCGCCTCTCCGCGGCCGGGATCCGCTCGATCTCCAACGTCGTCGACATCACGAACTACGCGATGCTCCTCACCGGGCAGCCGCTGCACGCGTTCGACCTCGACCAGGTCGCGGGCTCCAAGCTCGTTGTCCGCGCCGCACGCGAGGGGGAGACGATCGACACGCTCGACGGCCAGACCCGCACGCTGCTCGCGGGCGAGATCGTCATCGACGACGCCGACGGACCGACGTCGCTCGCCGGCGTGATGGGCGGGGCGCGGAGCGAGGTCTCCGACGCCACCACGCGCGTGCTGATGGAGGTCGCCGCGTGGCACGCGCCGACGATCCAGAAGACGTCGAACCGGCTCGCGCTGCGCTCGGAGGCGTCCGGCCGCTTCGAGAAGGGCCTGTCGCCGGGGCAGACGATGGAGGCGCAGTCCGTCGCCACGCAGCTGATGATCGAGCTGGCCGGCGCGCGCGTCGTGGACGGCACGATCGACGTCGCCGCGCCGTGGTGCGCCGAGGACGCGCCGAAGGACGAGCCGCTGATCCTGCGCCCGCAGCGCGTCGAGCAGCTCCTCGGCAAGCCGATCGCCCGCGAGGAGCAGTCGCGCATCCTCACCTCGCTCGGCTTCGGCGTCACCGAGACCGACGACGAGCTGCTCGTCGACGTCCCGCACTTCCGCGCGATGGACATAAGCCGCGAGGCGGACCTCGTGGAGGAGGTCGCGCGGATCGACGGGCTGGACAACCTCCCCGCGACGCTGCCGTCGCGGCGGGGCGCCTCCGGCCGGCTGACCACCGCACAGCGCGGGCGCCGCCGGGCCGAGGACGCGCTCGTCGGCCGCGGCCTGTCCGAGATCGTCGGCTGGTCGTTCACCGAGCCGTCGGTCGCCGACCGGCTGAAGCTCGACGCCGACGACCCGCGCCGGCGGTTCGTCAAGCTCGCCAACCCGATGTCCGAGGACCAGTCGCACCTGCGCACGACGCTGCTCGGGTCGCTGCTGGACGCCGCCAAGCACAACGTCGCGCGCGGCCAGACCGATCTGCAGCTCTTCGAGAGCGGGACGATCTACCTCGCGCGCTCGATCGCCGACGACGCCGCCGGCCTCACCCCCGACGGCGACCCGATCCAGAACGGCGCCGGCTCTGCCACGCACGACACCCTCCCGCTCGAGCGCCACGCGCTCGGCGGCCTCGTCGTCGGCAACCTGCTCCCCGAGTCGTGGGGCACCGAGACCCGCGCGTGGGACTTCTTCGCGCTCAAGGGGATCGTCGGCGCCGTCCTCGACACGCTCCGGGTCGACTGGGACGTGCGCGCCGACGCGCCGCACCCGTTCCTCCATCCCGGCCGCAGCGCGCGCGTGTACGCGGGCGAGGTCGAGCTGGGCTGGGTGGGCGAGCTGCACCCCCTCGTCGCGCGCGAGTGGGACGTCGAGGGCGCGGTCGCCGCGTTCGAGCTCGACCTCGGGCTCGTCGTCGACCAGGCGCCCGAGACGCCGCAGTACGCCGACGTCACGAGCTTCCCGGCCGTCCGCCAGGACCTCGCGGTCGTCGTGCCCGACACGGTCAGCGCGCAGCAGGTGCTCGACACGGTCCGGCGCGCGGGCGGCAAGCTGCTCTCCGAGGCCGACGTGTTCGACGTCTACCGCGGCGCGCAGGTGGGGGAGGGGAAGGTCTCGCTCGCGCTCCACCTGGAGTTCCGCGCGGCCGACCGCACGCTGAGCGACAAGGACGTCAAGAAGCCGGTCGACAAGGTCGTCGCCGCGCTGGGCTCCGAGCTGGGGGCCGAGCAGCGTGGCTGACCACCCCGCCAAGCCGACCGTCGTCGTCGCGGGCGCCTCCGGCTACGCCGGCGCGCTCGCCGCGCGGCTGCTGTGGCGGCACCCCGGCTTCGAGCTGGTCGGTGTGACCTCGCGCAGCGACGTCGGCGTGCGGCTGGACGAGCTCTACCCGCACCACCGGGTGCCGCTCGTCCTCGACGCGTTCGACCTCGACACGTACGGCGACGTCGACGCGGCGGTCATCGCGTACCCGCACGGCGCCGCCGCGGAGACCGCCGCGCAGCTGCACGAGCGCGGGGTGAAGATCGTCGACCTGTCCGCGGACTTCCGCCTGCGCGACCCCGAGGTCTACGCCGAGTGGTACGGCGAGCACGGCGCGCCGAACCTCTTCGGCCACGGCGTCTACGGGCTGCCCGAGCTCTACCGCGACCAGATCGCCGGCGCGCACCTCGTCGCGTGCCCGGGCTGCTACCCGACGGCCGCGATCCTCGGCCTCGCGCCGCTCGCCCGCGCGGGCCTGATCGCCGACCTCGTGATCGACGCGAAGTCGGGCGTCAGCGGTGCCGGCCGGGCCGCCACGCAGGCCACGCACTTCGTCTCCATCGACGAGAACATGAAGCCGTACAAGGTCGGCGAGCACCGGCACGCGCCGGAGATCGACCAGGAGCTGAACGCGGCGGCGGCCGGCGGCGGTTCCGACGACGCGATCACCTGCCTCTTCACGCCGCACCTCATCCCGCTCGACCAGGGCGAGCTGGTGTCGTCGTACGTGACGCCGTCGAGCAAGGTGACGCAGGAGGAGGTCGACGAGATCTTCACCGCCGCCTACGCCGACGAGCCGTTCGTCGAGGTCGTCGGCTTCCCGCCCGGCGTGCGCGACGTGCGGGAGACCAACTTCTGCCGCATCTTCCCGCGTGTCGAGAAGCGAACGGGGAAGGTCATGGTCTTCAGCACCATCGACAACCTGTGGAAGGGCACCGCGTCGCAGGCGGTGCAGAACCTCAACCTCATGTTCGGCAAGGACGAGACGGAGAGCCTGCTGTGAGCGACTTCGAGTCCCGGTGGGTCGAGCGCCCGCCGCACGTCCGAGAGGACGACGACCTCGGCGCGCTCCCGGCCGGGTTCCGCGCCGCCGGCGTCGCCGCGGGGATCAAGGCCGAGGGCCTGGACCTCGGCCTCCTCGTCTCCGACCCGCACGACACGACGTCCGCCGTCCGCTTCACCGCGTCCGGCGTTCTCGCCGCGCCGGTTCAGGTGACCAAGGAGCGCTCCGAGCTCTCCCGCATCCGCGCCGTCGCCGCGAACTCCGGCAACGCGAACGCCGCGACCGGCCGCCCCGGCCTGGACGAGGCCGCGCGGATGCAGGGCGCCACGTCGATGTGCTCCGGCGCGCCGACCGAGCAGGTCGCGGTCTGCTCCACCGGCGTCATCGGCGTCCAGCTCGACGGGCAGAAGGTGACGAAGGGCCTGCTCGCCGCCCGCGCGGAGCTGCGCGAGGACGGCGCCCTGGACTTCGCCGACGCGATCAAGACCACCGACATCCTCGACAAGCAGGTCGCGCTGCTCGTCGACCTCCCCGGCGGCACCGTGCGGCTCACCGCGCAGGCCAAGGGCGCGGGGATGATCCAGCCGAACTTCGCGACGATGCTCTGCTTCGTCCAGACCGACGCGGTTGTGCCCGCCGAAACCTGCGACCTGCTCCTCGGCGTGTGCGTCAAGCGCTCGTTCGACCGGATCAGCGTCGACGGCCAGCTCTCCACGAACGACACGGCGATCCTGCAGGCGTCCGGTGCTTCCGGTGTCGCGGTGGAGCCCGAGAGCGAGTCGGAGCTGCGCTTCGGCGAGGCGCTGGACTACCTGCTGCGCCGGCTCGCGGTGCTGATGGTGCGCGACGGCGAGGGCGCCCGGCGCGTCGGCCGCGTCGTCGTCCGCGGCGGGGTGCCCGAGGGCGTCGAGCGGGTGGCCCGCGCGGTCGCCAACTCGCCCCTCGTCAAGACCGCGATCTACGGCGGCGACCCGAACTGGGGCCGGATCGCGCAGGCGATCGGCGCCGCGCTCCCCGGCACGCACCCGCTCGTCTACGACATCCGCGTCGAGGGCGCGCTCGTGTGCAGCGGCGGCTACGGCACCGGCACGATCGCCGAGTTCACCGGCGACGAGATCGAGATCGAGGTCACGCTGCCCGGCGACGGCGCGGAGACCGAGGTCTTCTTCTCCGACCTCGGCCACGAGTACATCCACATCAACGCCGACTACACGACCTGAAGTCCCCCGGCACGACCTGAGGCTCACCGCGCATGCACGACGTCAAGACCCTGCTCGAGGCGCTCCCCTACATCCGGGAGTTCCACGGGCGAACGGTGGTCATCAAGTACGGCGGCGCGGCGATGAACGATCCCGAGCTGCGTGAGGAGTTCGCGCGCGACGTCGTCCTGCTCAAGTACGTCGGGCTCGATCCCGTGATCGTCCACGGCGGCGGGCCGGAGATCACCGCCTACATGAAGCAGCTCGACATGCCGGTCGAGTTCGTCGGCGGCCTGCGCGTGTCGGACGCCAAGACGGTCGAGGTCGCGAAGATGGTCCTCGTCGGCAAGGTCAACAAGGACATCGTCGGGCGGATCAACCGGCAGGGCCAGCCGGCCGTCGGGCTGTCCGGCGACGACGGGCAGCTCTTCCGCGCGTCGCGGATGGAGGCGCCGGGCGGCGAGGACATCGGCTTCGTCGGCAAGATCGAGCGGGTCGACGTGGACGTCATCCGCCACATCGCGCGCGACTACATCCCGGTGATCGCGTCGGTCGCGGCGGACCGCGTCGGCAACTCGTACAACGTCAACGCCGACGAGGCCGCGGGCGCCGTGGCGCGGGCGCTGGGGGCCTACAAGCTCATCTTCCTCACCGACGTGAGCGGGTGGCTGGCGAACAAGGACGACCCGGCGTCGCTGGTCAGCGAGGCGGGGTCGGACGAGGTCGAGCAGCGGCTCGAGGACATCGTGGGCGGGATGCGTCCCAAGCTCCAGGCGTGCGTGGACGCGATCCACGGCGGGGTGTCGTACGCGCACATCATCGACGGGCGCGTGCCGCACTCGCTGCTGCTGGAGCTGTTCACCAACGCCGGCGTCGGCACGAAGATCCGGCCGGCGGCATGAGCGGGCATCTCCTCAACACGTACGCGCGGTTCTCGGTCACGTTCGAGCGGGGCTCCGGTGCCGCGCTGTGGGACACCGACGGCAACGAGTACCTCGACTTCCTGACCGGGATCAGCGTGTCGTCGGTGGGGCACTGCCACCCGGCGGTGGTGGCGGCGATCCAGGAGCAGTCGGCGCGGTTGCTCCACGTCGGCAACCTGTACTTCAACGAGCCGATGGTGCGGCTGGCGGACCGGCTCGCGTCGTCGTCGTTGGGTGGGGGCGTGTTCTTCACGAACTCCGGCGCCGAAGCCGTGGAAGCCGCGTTGAAGCTCGCGCGGAAGGCCAAGCGCGGCGGCGAGATCGTCGTCGTGCAGGGCGGGTTCCACGGGCGGACGTACGGCGCCCTCTCGGCGACGCCTCAGGAGGCCAAGCAGGCGCCGTTCGCTCCTTTGGTGCCCGGGTTCGTCGTGGTCGCGCCCACCGCTGACGCGATCGCTGGCGCCGTGCACGCGGGGACCGCCGCAGTGCTCTGCGAGCCGATCCGCGGCGAGTCCGGCGTCCACCCGCTCCCCGACGAGGCGCTCCGCGCCGCCCGCGCGGCCTGCGACGAGCACGGCGCCGCGCTGATCTTCGACGAGATCCAGACCGGCCTCGCCCGCACGGGCACGATGTGGGCCTACGAGCACTCCGGGGTCATCCCGGACGCCATGACCAGCGCCAAGGCGCTCGGCGGCGGGCTCCCGATCGGCGCGCTCATCACCGGCGAGCGCCTGCGCGGCGTCCTCCAGCCCGGCGACCACGGCTCCACCTTCGCCGGCGGCCCCGTCGCCGCCGCGGCCGCCAACGCCGTCCTCGACGTCCTCGGCGACCCCGCGCT
>DATMVO010000505.1:0-5841 GCA_035563115.1 Solirubrobacteraceae bacterium | reverse complement strand
CCGCTCGCACGACCCGGGGCCGGCGAGGTCGCGCACGAACGCGACCTCCAGCCCGACGTCCTCCGCGCGGCCCGCGGTGGCCGCGCGCACGACCGCGTCGAGCTGCGCCCGCCGGGGCGACGCGCGGCCGGTCAGCCGCTCCCACAGCAGCCCGGGCAGCGCGACCGCGACGACCCGCGGCTGGAACCCCGCGCGCTCGGCGACCGCGCGCCAGCCCACCTCCTCCTCCCAGGCGGCCACCCACGGCGCCACCTGCGCGGCCACGTCGCGCGACCAGCCGTCGTCGACCGCGAGCAGGATCAGGCCCAGCTCGCACAGCGCCTTGACGTCCTCGAGCGCGGGGCGGGCGGCGGGCGCCGGGGCGAAGCGCTCGAGGTGCGCCTCGACCCAGGCGCGCGGCGCAAGCGCGGGCGCGGGCGCGCCGCCGGGGCTCAGCTCACCGACGACACGCTCGTCGAGCACGACCCGCTCAGCTCCTCCATCACGAACGTCGTCGTGTCGACGGCGAAGTGCAGCCGCTTGCCGTCGTCCTCCGACGACATCGTGCACTGCTTGCCGGGATCGGCCGCGCTGCCCGCGCTGGCGTAGGTGCCGGCGTGCTGGCCGTCGAGCAGCTCGAAGCCGATCCACCACGTGTCCTGGCCGTAGTAGAGCGTGCCGCAGTTGAAGTGGACGGTCAGCGGGCCGGCGACCTGGCCGGGCGGCACCTCGGTCCACGTCGCCTGCTCGGGCGGGTCGGTGCTGTACCGGTGCGCCAGCGTGATCGTGGCCGTCCCTCCGGTGTCGTTGACGACGTACACCTCGGCCGAGCTGTTGTAGCTCACGACGCATTCCCTCCCACGAACGAGACCTGCAGGACGAGCGGAGGCCGACCGCTCTGCCGATCCCCCGCGGCGTCAGGGCTACCGCCGCTCCGGATTCTGGAAACGTCCGTGGAACGACACCGGTCAGCAGGGCTACTTGAGCGCGAACATGACGTAGAGGCCGAGCGCGACCATCGCCGCGCAGACCGTCAGGAGCGCGATCCCGGCGGAGCGGCGGACGGGGCTGACGGACTCGCCCTCCCCCGTGGAGAGCAGGACGCCGCCGGTGAAGACGAGTGTGAGGCCGATGGCCGCGGCGAACGAGACCCAGACGACCTGGAGCAGCGCGCCGGTATCGACGATGGCGGCGAGCATCTAGACGTCCGCCGAGGTGACGTGGTCCGGCGAGCGCTGGACCTGGACGAACAGCGCGATCGCGGCGGCCGCGGCGATGGCACCGACCACGATCGGGCCTGCGGTGTCGGGGCCGAGGAGCTCGGTCACGCCGTAGATCGCCGCCGCGAGCGCGCCCGCGGCCGGCAGCGTCAGCAGCCACGCCGTCGCCATCTGGCCCGCGACGCCCCACTTGACGTCGGCGGCCCGCTTCCCCAGGCCGGCGCCCATGACGCCGCCGCTCGTCACGTGCGTGGTCGAGAGCGGGAAGCCGGCGTGCGAGGCGGCGAGGATCACGACCGCCGACGAGGTCTCGGCGGCAAAGCCCTGCGGCGGCTCGATCTCGAACAGCCGGTGGCCGAGCGTGCGGATGATCCGCCAGCCGCCGATGAACGTACCGCCCGCGATGGCGCTCGCCGACGCGATCACGACCCACAGCGGGACGTCGGGCGACTCGCCGCTCAGCGTCCCGTTCGCGACGAGCGCGAGGGTGATGATCCCCATCGTCTTCTGCGCGTCGTTCGTGCCGTGGGAGAGCGAGACGAGCGACGCGCTCGCCAGCTGGCCGAGCTTGAAGCCGCGCTGGACCTCGTCGCTCCGCGACCGCCGGCGCCCCGCGATCTTGTAGACGAGGAACGTCGCGAGCCCCGCGACCGACGCGGCGAGGATCGGCGCGAGAAGGGCGGGCGCGAGCACCTCCCCCACGATGCCGTCGGCGAGCACCGCGTCGAAGCCGGCGGCGACGATCACCGCGCCGACGACCCCGCCGATCAGCGCGTGCGAGGACGACGACGGCAGCCCGAGCCGCCACGTCGCGAGGTTCCAGAAGATCGCGCCGAGCAGCCCGGCGAAGATCACCGTCGGCGTGACGGCGTCCGCCTTGACGATGTCCTCGGCGATCGTCGCGGCCACCTCCAGGGAGACAAACGCGCCGACGAAGTTCAGGACGGCGGAGAGGCCGACGGCCGCGCGTGGCGGCAGGGCCTTCGTGGCGATCGAGGTCGCCATCGCGTTGGCGGTGTCGTGGAAGCCGTTCGTGAAGTCGAACGCGAGAGCCACGACGATGACGAGCACCAGGACGACGTCTTGCATCGCTCCACCACGTCCCCGGACCACCCGTTCCGCCGAACCCCGTTCACGACATCGTCACGTGAGCGGGACGACGACTCCCCCGCCGCAGTCGGCGGCGATGGGGACGAGCGGCTCGCCGGGGCGGGCGTCGGTGAGGAGGAGGCCGGGGACGTCGAGGGCTTCGGTGAGGCGGCGGTGGGTGTCGCGGTCGCCGGTGAGGTGGACGGCGCGGAGGGTGCGGGCGCGGCTGGGGTGGCGGTCGCCTTCGGGCGGCGGCCAGGGCGTGTCGAGGTCGGTGCGGCGGGTGAGGGCGAGGTGCGGCTGGCCATCGAGGTGGAGGTCGAGCCACGTCCCGTCGCGGCCGGTGTACTCCGAGGGGCCGCGGACGTCGAAGCCCGCGGCGCGGAGGGCGTCGGCGGCGGCGGAGAGGTCGTCGGGGCGGATTAAGACGAGCGGGCGCTCGACCTCCGGCGCCACCTCGAGGTAGGCGCCGGCGAGGTGGATCCGCTGCGCGCGCGGCGGCGCGAAGCCGAGCAGCGCCGCCCACGCGACCGGGTCGGCCGCGCGGACGCTGACGTGGTCGAGCTCGGCGCGCGGCGCGGCGGCCATCACATGATCGTCTGGACGGCGCCGCCGTCGACCGACCACGCCGAGCCGGTCACCGACGACGCGCGCTCGGAGCAGAGGAAGAGGATGATGTCGGCGATCTCGGCCGGCTCGGACATCCGCCCGATCGGGATCTTGGCGACCTGCCGCGCGACGCCGTCCTCGCGCGAGCCGCCGCCCGTCTGCTCTGCCAGCCCGCCCGGTCCGACCCACAGCGGCGACGCCGTCGCGCCCGGCGCGACCGCGTTCACCAGCACGCCGGACGCCGCGTACTCCTCCGCGAACACGCGCGAGAGCGACTGCTGCGCCGCCTTCGTCACCGAGTACGCCGCGTTGGTCAGCGACGGGCGCTTGGCCGCCGACGAGGTCACGTTGACGATCCTTCCCCACCCCCGCGCGGCCATCCGCGGCGCGGCGGCGCGCATCAGCCGCATCGACGCCATCACGTGCAGCTCCCACTGCGCCTGCCAGTCGGCCTCGGTGAGCTCGTCCAGCGGGCGCGCGAACGACGTCCCCGCGTTGTTGACGAGCACGTCGATCCCGCCGAACCGCTCGACCGCCGCACCGACGATCCGGTCCGCCGCGTCCGGCGCGGTCACGTCGAGCGCCAGGACGGCCCCGCCGCACCGCTCCGCCTCCTCCGCCAGCGCGTCGGCCGACCGCGCGACGAACAGCACCTTCGCGCCCTCCGCGCCCAGCCGCACGGCCGTCTCGTACCCGATCCCCTTGCTGGCACCGGTGACCACGGCCACCTTGCCCTCGAGCCCCAGATCCATGGGCGGCGAGGCTACCGTTGGCCCCATGCGCGTGCTCTTCGTCTGCCTGGGGAACATCTGCCGCTCGCCGACCGCCGAGGCCGTGATGCGCGGGCTGGTGCGGGAGGCGGGACTGGAGGACCGGATCGAGGTCGACAGCGCCGGCACCGGGAGCTGGCACGTCGGGAACCCGCCGGATCCGCGCTCGACCGCGGCGGCGAAGCTGCGCGGGATCGTGATGGAGGGCGCGGCGCGGACGGTCAGCGCGGAGGACTTCGACGCGTGGGACCTGCTCGTCGCGATGGACCGCGCGAACCAGCGGGAGCTGCTCAGCCGCGCGCCCGACGATGCGGCGCGCGCGAAGGTCAAGCTCCTGCGCGAGTACGACCCGGCGTCCGTCGCGTCCGGCGAGCTCGAGGTCCCCGACCCGTACTACGGGGGCGAGCGCGGCTTCGACGACGTGCTCGACATCGTCGCGGCGGGCTGCCGCGGGCTGCTGGCGGAGCTGTCGGCGCGGGTGTGAGCGGGTCGCCGCTCCCGCCCCGCATCGCCGGCCGCGCGGTCGTGGGCGCGCGGCGGGCCGGCGGCGGCTCGATCAACGACGCCTACCGCGTCGAGCTGGAGGGCGGCGCGAGCGCCTTCGTCAAGACCCGCGCAGACGCGGCGCCCGGCGAGTACGCGGCGGAGGCCGCGGGCCTGGCGTGGCTGACCGCGGGCGGCGCGCGGGTGCCGGCGGTGCTCGAAGCCGCCGACGGCTTCCTTGCGCTGGAGTGGCTCGACGAAGGGCAGCTCGACGCGACCGGCGAGGAGGAGCTGGGCCGCATGCTCGCGACCACGCACGCGGCGGGTGCCGACGCGTTCGGCGCGCCGGCCGGCGAGCTGCGCATCGGGCCCATCGTCCTGCCCGACGCACCGACCGACGACTGGGCCCGGTGCTACGCCGAGCGGCGACTGCTCCCGCTCCTCCCCCGCGCTGGCCTGTCCACCGCCGGCGCCCGCGCGGCGGAGCAGGTGTGCGCGCGGATGGGCGACCTCACCGGGCCGCCGGAGCCGCCCGCACGGCTCCACGGCGACCTGTGGTCCGGCAACGTCCTGGCGAGCGACGGCCGGCCGTTCCTGATCGATCCCGCCGCGTACGGCGGCCACCGCGAGGTCGACCTGGCGATGCTCCAGCTGTTCGGCACGCCCTCGCCGCGGACGCTCGCGGCGTACGACGAGGTCCACCCGCGCGCCGAGGGGCACGAGGACCGCGTGGCGCTGTGGCAGCTCTTCCCGCTGCTCGTGCACGCCGTGCTGTTCGGTGGCGGGTACGTGGACGCGGTCGAGCGCGCCGCGCGCCGCTACCTGTGAGCGCGCGCGACGCTCAACGCGTGATCAGCCCGAGCACTCCCACGACGAGGAAGACCAGACCGGTCAGAACGGTCACGGCCCACCGGTAGAGCTGCGAGGGGTAGTCGTCGTACACCCCGCCCATCTTGATCATCGTCCGGGCGGCCCCTTCGTACTGGCCCGGGATCTTGAAGTTGTCCGCGACCCACCGCGACACGGCGATGAGGAAGAGGCCCACGACGGCAATCGCGATGTCACCCACCACCTCGCCCATCGCGGCGGTCACGCGTGCTCGAGCACGACGAGCGGGATGACGCGCTCGGTCGCCCGGCGGTAGGCGTCGAACGGCGGATACGCCTCGACCAGGCGCGGCCAGTACCCGTCGCGCTCGGCCTCGCTCGCCAGCCGCGGCGCGACCCGGCGCCGCTCGCCACCGGGCAGCTCGACCTCGGTCGCATCCATCGCCATGAGGTTGTGGAACCACGCCGGGTGCTGGTCGACGCCGCCCTTGGACGCGACGACGACGAGTCGGTCCGGCCCGTCGGGGAGGAAGAGCAGCGGCGTCTCGCGCGCCGCGCCGGTCTTGCGGCCGACGTGGTGGAGGACGAGGATCCGCACGCTCCCCAGCCCGCCGCCGATCCGCCCCTTCGTCGCCCGGAAGAGCGCGACGTTGAGCCACGTGACGCCCCTGAAGGCGGTCCAGAACCGCGAGTCGGACTGCGGCGTCTTCGGCATCAGGCGCGGCACGGGGCGGCGGACGCTACCCGTCGCTGCCGGCGCGCGCGTCCTTCGCCGCGACGAGCCGCTCCAGGAACCGCTCGTCGTCGCGCTCATCCGCCCCGCCGACCCGCAGCCGCAGTGCCCCCGCCAGCCGCCCCGCGACC
>DATMVO010000504.1:0-3218 GCA_035563115.1 Solirubrobacteraceae bacterium | reverse complement strand
CGCGCCAGATCCCGCCCGACCGCGACCGCGACGGCCTCGACGCCGACGTGGAGCGCCGCCGCGGCAGCTCCGACCTGGACCGCGACAGCGACGACGACGGCCTCCACGACGCCGGCGAGCACGTCACCTCGCCTTACCGCTACGACACCGACCGCGACGGGCTCTCCGACGGCGTCGAGCGCGGCGTCACGAAGCCCGTGGCCGACCCGCCCGGCCCGGTCCGCGGGACCGACCTTCGCCGCTTCCGCCGCGACCGCGACTCGCGCACCCGCACGCGCGCCTCCCGCGCGGACTCCGACGGCGACGGCCTCGAGGACGGCCGGGAGGACCGCAACCGCAACGGCCGCCGCGACCGCGGCGAGACCGACCCGCGCCGGCGCTCGTCCCGCTAGCGGACGGCGATCGTCATGCGCGTGAGCGCGCAGCGACGGCCGGCGTCGTCGGTGATCTCGACGTCCCACACCCACGTCGTGCGGCCGCGGTGCAGGCGGCGCGCGGTGGCGTGGACGGTGCCCTCGGTGATGGGGCGCAGGAAGGAGGTCGAGTTCGAGAGGCCCATGGCCTGCTTGCCGTCCTTGGCGACGGCCGTGGCGGTCGCGAACGACGTGATCGACTCGGCGATGGAGGCGAAGAGCCCGCCGTGGACGAGGCCCATCGGCTGCTTGACCTCGTCGCGGACCGGGACGAGGGCCGTGACCTCCTCCTCGGACATCTCCTGGATCTGCAGGCCGTAGAGCGCGTCGAACGTGCGCTCGAAGGGGACGACGGTCTCGAGTTCCACGCTCCGGAACCTTAACGTTCGATGGAGCGCGCCGGTCCGGCCGCGCTTCGTACTAGGCTGCACCGGCCGATGGCCAGCCTCGACGAGCTCCCGCCCGACCAGCGCGCCACCCTGCAGCTCCTGCTCAAGCAGGGCCGCAGCTACGACGAGATCGCGACCCTGCTCAAGATCGAGCCCCGTGCCGTGCGCGAACGCGCCCGCGCGGGCCTGGACGCGCTCGGTCCTGAGGACGTCGAGGGCCTGGCGCTCGACGAGCAGGACGACGTGGCCGACTACCTGCTCGGCCAGCAGTCCGCCTCGCGCCGCGCCGCCACCCGCGACTTCCTGGCCGAGTCGGCCGCCGGCCGCGCCTGGGCGCGCGCCGTCGCGGGCGAGCTGCGACCGCTCGCGGGCGACGACCTGCCGGAGATCCCGTCCGACGCGGCGGAGGTCGAGCAGGCGTTCGACGCCCTCGACGCCCGCAAGGAGCACCACGAGCGCGTCCAGAAATCGAGCAAGGTCGGCGGCGCGCTCCTCGTGGGCGCCCTCGTGATCGTGCTCGTCGCGGTCGTCCTCCTCGTCACCGGCGCGATCGGCGGCGACGACGATGACGGCGGCGACTCGGCGAACGTCGGGAAGACCACGACGACGACCACGACGACGCCGAAGATCGAGGCGCAGATCAACCTCACGGCGCCCGAGGGCCGCAGCTCCAAGCTCCAGGGCGTCGCCCAGGTCGCGACGCAGAACAACCAGCGTGCCGTGGCGCTCGTCGCGCAGGGCCTCCCCGCCGCCAGCGAGAACCGCTTCTACGCCGTCTGGCTCTACAGCAGCCCGTCCAAGGCGCGCCGCCTCGGCTTCCCCGAGCAGCAGCCGACGAACGAGGGCACGCTGCAGACCGGCTTCGAGTGGCCGAAGGACGCCGCCGAGTTCAAGGAGCTCGTCGTCTCCCGCGAGTCCAGCGCCGAGCCGAAGGCGCCGACGCGCATCGAGCTGCGCGGCGCGATCCCCAAGCTCGGCGGCTGAGCACGCGCCGCGGCGCGGCTAGAGGAGGCGCTCGAGCCCGTCGAGCGCCTCGTCGAGCTGCTTGAGCGCACCCCGCTTGGCGAGGAACCCGCCGAGCTTCCCGAGCCCGCGGAGCTTCTGCCGGGTCTCGAGCGTCAGCTGCGCCGCGCCGCCGTCGGCGGGCTCCACGCGCGCGACCTCCTCCGACGACACGAGCACCCGCTCGAACGGCGTGTCCTCGATGGCCTGCGCCCACCGGCGCGTCCGGCCGGCCCCGTCGGCCTCCACCACCGCGAAGTCGGCGCGCACCGCGCGGCCGTTCTTCGTCAGGAAGACCTTCGTGAACCCCGCGCCGTCCGCGCCCTCGACCCGCTCGACTTTCGGCCAGTAGCGCGACAGGTGGTTCGGGTCGCCGACGATCCGCCACACCGCGTCGGGCGTCGCGCGGAGCGTGCGGGTGCGGCGCGCGGTCGGCACGGCCGCCTACTCCGCGTCGTAGGAGATCAGCGACCGGACGTCGTAGCCGGCCAGCCGCGAACGCCCGTCCAGGAACGCCAGCTCGATCAGGAAATGGCAGCCGACGACCACGCCGTCGAGCTGCTCGACGAGCTGGCAGAGCGCCCGCGCCGTCCCGCCCGTCGCGAGCAGGTCGTCGTGGACGAGCACCCGCGCGCCGCCGGCGACCGCGTCCGAGTGCAGCTCCAGCCGGTCCGTCCCGTACTCCAGCTCGTACTCGGCGCTGACCGTGTCGTGCGGCAGCTTCCCCGGCTTGCGGGCCAGCACGAACCCGGCGCCCAGCTCGCGCGCCAGCGCCGGCCCGAGCAGGAACCCGCGGGCCTCCGCGCCGATCACGACGTCGACGTCCAGCCCCCGCGCCGCGTCGGCCATCGCGCGCACCGTGGCGTCCAGCGCGGCCGCGTTGGCCATCAGCGGCGTGATGTCCTTGAAGAGGATCCCCGGCTTCGGGAAGCCCGGGATGTCGCGGATGAAGTCCGCGGGGTCGACCGCGTCGCTCATCCGACGACCTTGCGCAGATCCCGGATCAGCAGCAGGTGCTTGAGGTGCGACGCGACGGCGGCCAGGTTCTCCAGCGCCTCGATCGCCTCCTTGCGCCGCTCCGGGTTCCGCGAGCGCAGCGCCGGCGCGAGGATCGTCTGCAGGAGCTGCGCCTCACGGTCGGCCGAGGTGCGGAAGACGCGCAGGTTGCGGCCGCCGACGCCGTACCGCGCCAGCTCCGTCACCGCGCGGACGATCTCGCGCTCGGTCTCGTCGTAGAACTTCGTCCCGCCGCGGCTCGTGCCCTTGATGACGCCGTAGTCCTCGAGCTCGCGCACGAGGTCGGCCGTCGCGCGCGTGTCGTCGATCACGTCGTCCAGCGAGTACCAGGAGCCGCCCTCCTTGACCGACACGCTCGGGCGCCGCTGCCGGCCGCCGCCGGCGCCGCTGGACGCCG
>DATMVO010000503.1:0-7064 GCA_035563115.1 Solirubrobacteraceae bacterium | reverse complement strand
CCCTCCCCGCCCGGCACCCGCTCGGCCACCTGGAGCGCGGCACCCAGCGACGTCGACGCCGCGTCCGCCGCCGGCCCCGGCAGCCCGGCCGCCTGGTCGGAGATCGACGAGACGTAGCGGTCGGTCAGCAGCGATCCCAGGACCGCGATGCCCAGCGCGGCGCCGAGCTCACGCGTGAGGTCGTTGAGCGCCGACGCGACGCCCTGCTTCTCGCGCGGCAGCCCCTCCACGATCGCCGTCGTCGCCGGCGTGGTCGCCAGGCCGACGCCCCAGCCGGTGAGCACGATGCCCAGGAGCACGAGCCAGTACGTCGAGTCGGTGCCGAGCCGCGACAGCGTGAACAGGCCGAGCGCCATGACGACCAGGCCGGCCGGCGCGACCTTCCGCGCCCCGACCTTCTCCACGAGGTGCGCGGACGCGCGCGAGGAGCCCATCACCGCCATGCCCATCGGCGCCAGCGCGATCGCCGCGACGAGCGGCGACCAGCCCAGGACGAGCTGGAGGTACTGGAGCGCGATGAAGATCCAGCCGAAGAACGCGAAGAACTGGAGCATCAGCGAGAGCGACCCGCCGGTGACGCCGGGCGCGCGGAAGATCCGCGGGTCGAGCATCGGCGCGCGGCGCCGCAGCTCCCACACGCAGAACGCGGCGATGCCGAGCGCGCCGACCACGAAGCCGGCGAGGACGGCGCCGTCGGTCCAGCCGCGCTCGGGCCCCTCGATCACCGCGGCGACGATCAGCGCGACGGCGACGGCCGAGAGGATCGCGCCGACCGGGTCCAGCCGCGCCTCGTCGGGCGCACGGGACTCGCGGACGCGCGCGGCGACGCCGATCCCCGCCGCCAGCGCGAGGAACACGTTGAGGCCGAAGACCGTCTGCCACGAGCCGAACTCGAGCAGCGTGCCGGCGGCGATGAGGCCGAGGACGGCGCTCGCGCCCGCGACGCCCGCCCACAGCGCGACCGCGCGGTCGCGGTGCTGCGCCTCGAACGAGACGGTGAGGATCGAGAGCGTCGCCGGCATCACGAGCGCGGCGCCGACGCCGAGCACGCCGCGCAGGACGATGAGGCTCGTCGCGTCCTCGACGACCATGGCCGCCAGCGAGCCGGCGCCGAAGATCGAGAGGCCGAGCAGCAGGCCCAGGCGGCGGCCGTACCGGTCGCCGATCGCGCCGAAGGGCAGCAGCAGCGCGGCGAAGGTCAGCGCGTACGCGTCGACGATCCACTGCAGCTCGGTCTGACTCGCGCGGGTGTCCCGGGCGATCTCCGGGAGCGCGACGTTGAGGGAGGCGACCGCCGAGACGACGGTCGCCAGCGACAGGAGGACGACGGGCAGCAGCCCCTTCGGGACGGCGGGCGCCCCGGGAGCGGCGGCGCCTCTCGCCGCCGTCCTGTCTGTGCGCGAACGGGCCATGGTGCGAACCTCCCTACGGGACAGAACTCATCGTGTGATGAACACGACCATACCCCTTTCCGCGCGTATTTCAACAGTGATGAATTACCAGCCGACGACCCCGTGCCGGTCGGTGAACGTGCCGGTCGGGCCGTCGGTCCCGATCTGCGCCATCGCGACGAGCTGGTCCGTCCCCTCCTCGATGGTCTGGGGACCGGAGTGGCCGTTGAAGTCGGTCGCCGTGTAGCCCGGGTCGACCGCGTTGAAGCGAATCCCCGGGTAGGCCTTCGCGTACTGCGTCGTGATCATGTTCACCGCCGCCTTCGACGGCGAGTAGGTCACGTTCGCGATCCCGTGCTCGACGCGCGACGGGTCGCCGGTGACCGTCATCGAGCCCATCCCGCTCGACACGTTCACCACGACGGGCGCGTCCGCGCGCTCGAGGTGCGGGAGGAACGCCTGGGTCACGCGCACGACCCCGAGGACGTTGGTCTCGAAGACGGGCCGCAGGTGCTCGGCGGTGATCTCGCGCAGCGGCACGTGGTCGCCGAGGATGCCCGCGTTGTTGACGAGCACGTCCAGGCGCTCGACCTGCGCGGCCGCGGCGGCGACGGACGCGTCATCGGCGACGTCGATCACGACGACGCCGGCCGCGCCGAGCTGCTCGGCCACCTCCTCCCCGCGCGCGGCGTCGCGCGCGCCGATCAGGACGTCGTGGCCCGCGGCGATCAGGCGGCGGGCGGTCTCGCGGCCCAGGCCGCGGGTGGCTCCGGTGATGAGGGTCGTCGGCATGGGCTCCACCATGCGCCGCCGGGCCGCCGCCGACAATGGGCCGCCGCTGCCTGGGACCGGCAGGGCGACCCTCGCGGTGGTGCGGCGCGGCATCATGGAGCACGTGGACGCGAAGGAGCTCGGAGCGACCCTGCGGACCTGGCGCGAGCGCGTCGCCCCGGCCGAGGCCGGCCTGCCGTCGGGCGCGCAGCGGCGGACGCCCGGCCTGCGCCGCGAGGAGGTCGCGCACCTCGCCGGCCTCTCGGTCGACTACCTCGCCCGGCTCGAGCAGGGCCGCGCGCGCAACCCGTCGCCGTCGGTGCTCGAGCCGCTGGCCCGCGCGCTGCGGCTGACCGACGACGAGCGCGAGCACCTCTTCCGCCTCGCCGGCCACGGCGGGCCCGAGCGCGGCACGATGCGCCGCCACCTCACCCCGTCGATCCAGCGGATCCTCGACCGCCTGGCCGACACACCGGTGCTCGTCGTCGACGCGGCGCTGGAGGTCGTGGCGTGGAACCCGCTCTTCGCCGCGGTGGCGGGCGATCCGAGCGGCAGGACGCCGCGTGAGCGCAACGTGGCGTGGGGGCTCTTCACCGGTGCGCCGAGCCGTTTCTCGCGCGACGTGGCCGAGCGCGCGCGGATCGAGGAGGAGACCGCCGCGGACCTGCGCGAGGCGGCGGGGCGCTACCCCGACGATCCCCGGCTGGCAGAGCTGATCGCGGACCTGCGTGCGGCGTCCCCGCGGTTCGAGGCGCTGTGGCAGGAGCGGCCGGTGGCGCCCCGCCAGGCGAGCCGCAAGACGGTCGTCCACCCGGAGGCCGGACCCATCACGTTCGACTGCGACGCGCTCGAGGTCAACGGCACCGATCTCCGTCTGGTGATCTACACGGCCGTACCGGGTAGCCCCGACGAGGCGGCGCTGGCGTTGGTCGGGGCGTTGGGGCTGCAGACGTTCGGTGATGCAGCTCACACACGGTAGTTGAGCTAGCAACTACAGTTCATCTGCTGCCCTGCATCCGGTACGAGAATCCGGATCCCGACAGACGGCTCGTACGCCCGCCGCGTACCTCTATCCGAGAGGAGAGCCTTGTCCACCAGTGTATCCCCCAAGCGCCTGCAGCCCGAGCAGACCGTTGACACCACCGTCGACCCCCTCGCCCAGCTTCTGGCGGAGAGCCGCCGCTGGCCGCTGCTGACCCCCGCCGAGGAGATCGAGCTCGCGAAGCGCATCGAGCGCGGCGACCTCGCGGCGAAGGAGCGGATGATCAACTCGAACCTCCGCCTCGTCGTCTCCGTGGCCCGCAAGTACCAGGGTCAGGGCCTCCCCATCGGCGACCTCGTGCAGGAGGGCATCCTCGGCCTGATCCGCGCCACCGAGAAGTTCGACTGGCGCAAGGGCTTCCGGTTCTCCACGTACGGCACGCTCTGGATCCGTCAGGCGATCCAGCGTGGCCTGGAGAACACGAGCCGCACGATCCGGCTGCCCGTCCACATGTCGCAGAAGGCCCGCAAGATCGCGCGGATCGAGCGTGAGCTCACCACGAAGCTCGGCTACGAGCCGTCCGACGACGAGATCGCCGCGATCGCCGAGCTGACGGTCGAGGAGATCCGCGAGCTCAAGCAGGCCGACACCGCGCTCGCCAGCCTCGACAAGGAGGTCGGCGACGAGGGCGACACCAGCCTGGGCGACCTGCTGCCGGCCGATCAGATGACCCCCGACGAGGAGGTCGCCGACGCCTGGCAGTCCGACGCGATCGAGCAGGCCGTCGCCGGTCTCCCCGAGGCCGAGCGTCAGGTCATCGAGCTGCGCTTCGGCCGCAACCGCGAAGGCAAGGTCCACACGCTGGGCCAGGCCGGCAAGGTCCTCGGCGTCTCCGCCGAGCGCACCCGGCAGATCGAGGAGCGCGCCCTGCGCCACCTCGCTGCCAACGCCGACCTCGCTTCGCTGCGTGACGTCGCCTAGCGGCTTCGCGCGCCCCTCACGGTGAATACCGTGAGGGGCCATGAAGGTCGCTACGCACGACGGCTCGTTCCACGCCGATGACGTCTTCGCCGTCGCGGCGCTCTCGCTGACGGCCGACGAGCCGCTGGAGATCGTGCGCACGCGCGACCGGGCGGTGCTCGATGCGTGCGACGTGCGCGTGGACGTCGGGCTGCGCGACGATCCGGCGACCGCCGACTTCGACCACCACCAGAAGGGCGGCGCGGGGAAGCGGCCGAACGGCATCCCGTACGCCTCCTTCGGACTCGTGTGGCGCGCGCACGGCACCGCGCTGTGCGGCGGCGACGAGCGCGCCGCGGGCGAGGTCGACGCGCGGCTCGTGCAGGGCGTCGACGCGATCGACACCGGCGTGGCGCTGACCAAGCCGCTGATCGGCTCCGTCCGCCCCATGGACCTCACCGACCTCGTCGACCAGTTCAACCCGAGCTGGGACGAGGAGACCTCGCCCGAGGACCGGCTGCGCCGCTTCCACGAGGCCGTCGCGGTCGCCGCCGGGGTCCTGCGCCGCCGCATCGCCGCCGCGCGGTCGCGCAGCCGCGCCCACACGCGCGTGCTCGAGGCGATCCGCGCCGCCGAGGACCCGCGCGTGGTGATCCTCCAGGAGCCGCTGCCGTGGCACGAGCCGGTCGTCACCGGCGCGCCCGAGGCGCTCTACGTCGTCTACCCCAAGACCGACGGCTGGGGCGTGCAGGCGGTGCCGCAGGAGCTCGGGACGTTCGTCAACCGCAAGCCGCTCCCCGAGTCGTGGGCCGGTCTCCAGGCCGCCGAGCTCGCGGCCGAGACGGGCGTCGAGGACGCCGTCTTCTGCCACGGCGCCCGCTTCCTCGCCGTCGCGCGCAGCCGCGAGGGCGTCATGGAGCTCGTCCGCCAGGCGCTCGCCGCGTAGGACGTTCGACGGACGGCGGGTGCTGCGGGCGCTCGCGGCAAAGCGCACAGGCCGGTACCGTTGCGCCATGTCCCCAGGCCAGTCCCGGGTCGCCGCGATCCTCGCGCTGACCGCCGCCGGGTGCGCGCTCGCCGCCGCGCCCGCCCAGTCCGCCACGCCGCTGCGCGTCAGCGTCCTCACCACCGAGCAGCGGGAGCTCCTGAAGGCGCCCGAGCTGCGCCTGCGGGTCACCGCCGCGCGCCCTGGCACGGTCGAGCTGAAGCTCACGACGAGCGTCGGCATGGAGACCGCCTCCATCGCGCCGGCCGAGCGCGTGGCGTTCGCCGAGGCCGGGACCAAGACCGTGACGGTCAAGCTCTCCGAGGTGGGCGGGACGCTGCTCACCGGCTGCAGCACCGCCGGGCGGATCCGCGTCGGCGCCACGCTGCGCCGGGGTGAGCGGACGGCCCGCGCGACGGCGTTCCGCACGCTGCGCGGGGCGCCGGAGCTCTGCCCGCCGCCCGCGCCGCTGCCCGGCTACCCGCCCGCGTCCTAGCCGGAAGCGGGCAGCACGATCCGGAGCCGTCGCCTGCGGCGGCGGCTCCGGGTGATCTACGACAAGGCCCCCTGCCTCGAAGTGTCTTCGTGCCGCTGTGCTTACTCGGCCGTGGAAAGACGGCCGAACCGCTGAACGCTCTGACGCGCGCGGCGGATGGCCTGGTCGATCTCGTCGTGATCGCAGCCCGCCGCCCGTGCCTGGGCGATCTTGTCCCGCAGATCGCGTACCGCGTCCTCGTGGACCATGCGGAAACGCTCGACGCGCTCCGCCGTGGTCTGGAGCTCGGCGATCTGGTCTTCGTGCACGTCGATTGCCATCGAGGGCGGGCCTTACCCGCTCGCGGCGTTCGACTCCCCCGGAATCGGAGCGAGTGTGACCGGTGTCGTGTGGAGGGCCCGCAGGCGCACGTCGCGCCACGAGACGCCCTCCTTCACGAGCGCGGGCGCACCCATGACGACGGCGGTCGCGATCTCGACCGCCTGGAGGATGATCCCGTAGGCCAGCGCGTCCGCCTTGCCGACGCCGTACGCGCCGAGGACGAGGACGCAGGCGGCCTGGAAGACGCCGAGGTTCGACGGCGTGGCCGGCAGCACCGCGGTGACGTTGACGGCGAAGAGGACGGCCGCGGCGGCGCCGAAGCCCGCCTCGTCGTCCAGGCCGAGCGCGACGAGCAGCACGTAGCACGAGAGCGCCTGGAGCGCCCAGGCCGACAGCTGCGCCGCGACGGCGGTCGCGCCCAGCTTCGGGCGGCGGAAGACCTTGAGGCCGGCCCGGACCTGCTCGAGCGCGCGGGTGACCGCCTTCGCCCCGCCGCCGCGCGAGATCGCGGGCAGCACGAGCACGCAGAGCAGCACGATGATCGGCGCGACCGTCACGCCGACGAGCGCGTGGTTGTCGCGGAACAGGTCGACGGTGGAGAGCATCGTCACGCCGAGGATCAGCAGCGCGAGAACGTTGAGCAGCGTCTGGGAGATGATCGTGCCGAGCACGACGGGCAGCCGCTCGCGCGGGCGCCCGAGCCGCCGCGCGACGATCAGCGCACGCGCGGGCTCGCCGAGGCGGGCCGGCAGCGTCGCCGACATGAAGACACCGATGAACGTGCCCTGCAGCGCGTCGCGCCGTTTCACCCGCGCGTCGGGGAGCGCGGCGGTGAGGATCGCGTGCCAGGCGACCGCGCGGGTCGCCATCGACAGGCACATGATGCCGAGCCCGGCGATCACCCAGACGGGCGTGGCGGCCAGCAGCGCGGTGCTGATCGCGTCGAAGCCGATGTGCTGGAGCGCGGCCACGGCGCCGGCGAGCGTCGCGAGCGCGACCACGAAGAGCGCGGCGCGCTTGAGCAGCGCGAGCGGGGAGCGCCGACCGCGCTCGGCGCGGGTCTGCTTGGGCTCCAGCGACGGGGCGTAGCGCGGCAGCGCGGCGGCGACGGGGCCGCCGTCGACCGGCGCCAGGCCGTACCGGACGGCGACGCGCTGC
>DATMVO010000502.1:0-4608 GCA_035563115.1 Solirubrobacteraceae bacterium | reverse complement strand
CCGATGGGCGACGGCGGCGCCGAGGCGGAGGCGCTGGCCGGCGCGGAGGCGGCGCTCGACCTGCTGCGCCGGTCGTTCGGCGAGTACGCCGCGTACTGCGGGGTCAGCCGCCGCGGCGAGGGGCCCGAGGGGCTCCGCGCGGGCGCGGGCGAGGCGGCGGCGTCGGCGCAGTCGGCGCGGGCGCTCGGCCAGCCGTACACACTGACCCCGTTCGCCGCGCTCGGGCTGCCGCGCGCGCTGCTCGACTGGCTCTCCTCCGACGGCGCGCAGGCGACGGTGGAGGAGTCGCTCGCGGCGCTCGACGACCTCGGGCCCGAGCGCGCCGCCACCGCGGTGCGAACGCTGCAGGTCTTCCTCGACGAGCGCGGCTCGTTCGTCCGCACCGCCGAGCGCCTCCACCTGCACCGCAACGCGGTTGCCTACCGGATCGCGCGGATCGTCGAGCAGCTCGGCGTCGACCTCGACGACCCGGACGTCCGCCTCACCCTCCAGCTCGCCTGCCGCGCCCGGACGCTGCGCGGCTCGCGCGCCGAGCCGCCGCTGTCGGCGTAAGGGCAGCCTAATCTTCGTTAGGGTGTCCTAAGCACGCGCCCCGCAGACCGGCGGGCGCGCGCTTCGGCCGCCCGTGTCCGCCACCGCCCAGCCCGCCTCCACCACCACCTCCGCCGCCGCGAAGCCGCGCCGCGTCGCGCTCCTCACGTCCACCCGGACGCGCACGCTCGGGCTCCTCGCCGGCCTCGCGCTGCTCGTCGTGCTGATGGGGCTGTCGCTGGCGATCGGCTCGCTGCGGATCCCGCTCGCCGACGTGATCGACGCGTTCACCGACCGGCAGGACACCGACGAGCACACGATCGTCCGCGAGCTGCGCGTGCCGCGCACGCTGCTCGGGCTCCTCGTCGGCGTCGGCCTCGGCGCCTCCGGCGCGCTGATGCAGGGCCTCACGCGCAACCCGCTCGCCGAGCCCGGCATCCTCGGGATCAACGCGGGCGCGTCGCTCGCCGTCGTCCTCGCGATCCTCGTCCTCGACATCACGACGCCGTCGGCGTACGTCTGGTTCGCGCTGGCCGGCGCGGGCCTCACGTGGGTGGCGGTCTACGCGCTCGGAACGTCCGGCCGCCAGGGCGCGTCGCCGACGACCCTCGCGCTCGCGGGCGCCGTCATGGCCGCGCTGCTCGTCGCGCTCACCAGCGCGATCCTCACCTTCGACACGCAGACGCTCGCGCAGTTCCGCTACTGGAACGTCGGCTCGATCGCCGGCCGCCAGACCGAGGTCGTGTGGACGATCGCGCCGTTCATCGTCGTCGGCTTCGCGCTCGCGCTCCTCGCCGGCCGGTGGCTCAACGCGCTCGCGCTCGGCGACGACGTCGCCAAGGCGCTGGGGCAGCGGATCGGCCTGGTCCGGGCGGGCGTCGCGGTCGCGTTCATCCTGCTCGCCGGCGCGGCGGTCGCGGCCGCCGGGCCGATCCTCTTCGTCGGCCTCGCCGTCCCGCACATGGCGCGCGCGCTCGTCGGGACCGACTACCGCTGGATCGTCCCGTTCAGCGGCGTGATCGGCGCGTGCTTCCTCCTCGCCGGCGACGTGCTCGGGCGGGTCCTCACGTCGCCCGCGGAGCTGGAGGTCGGCGTCGTCACCGCGGCGCTCGGCGCCCCGTTCTTCATCTGGCTCGTCCGCCGCAGGAACCTCCCGCAGCTGTGAGCGCCCTGCCCGCCCGCCACGTCACCGTCCGCACCCGCGCGTTCTCCGCGCGCGTCGACCTGCGCACCGCCGCGGTCCTCGGACTGCTCGCAGTGCTGACGCTCGCGCTGCTGACCGCGCACGTCGCGCTGGGCGAGACGAAGATCCCGCCGCTCGACGTGCTCAAGACGCTCGTCGGGGCGGGCGACCCGGGCACGGACTTCGTCGTCAACGAGCTGCGGCTGCCGCGCGCGCTCGTCGCGGTCCTCGCCGGCGCCGCGCTCGGCATCGCCGGGCTCATCTTCCAGGACGTCGCGCGCAACCCGCTCGTCTCGCCGGACATCATCGGGATCACCGGCGGCGCCTCGCTCGCCGCGGTCTCCGTCGTCGTCTTCACGAGCTGGGGCGGCGCCGCCACCCTGCCCGGCGCGGCGCTGGCCGGCGGGCTCCTGACCGGCCTGCTGCTCTACGCGCTGGCGTGGCGCGGGGGCGTGCAGGGCTACCGGCTCGTCCTCGTGGGGATCGGCGTCGCGGCGGCGCTCAACGCGTGCGTCTCCTACGTGCTGACCAAGGGCGAGATCATCAACGTGAGCGAGGCGTGGATCTGGCTCGTCGGCTCGCTCAACGGGCGCACGTGGGACCACGTCTGGCCGGTCGCGATCGCGCTCGTGGTGCTCGTCCCCGCCGCGTTCGCGCTGGGCCGGCAGCTCGAGGCGCTCAAGCTCGGCGACGAGCTCGCCCGCGGCCTCGGCGTCTCCGTCGAGCGCTCCCGCCTGGCGCTGCTGACCGTCGCGATCGTGCTGACCTCCGTGTCGGTCGCCGCGACCGGCGCGCTCGCCTTCGTCGCGTTCGTCGCGGCCCACATCGGCCGGCGGCTCGTGCCGGGCGCCTCGTCGAGCGCCGCGCTCCCCGTCGCCGCGCTCTGCGGCGGGCTGATCGTGCTCGCCGCCGACCTCGCCGGCCGGGAGGTCTTCGGCTCCACCGACCTGCCCGCGGGCCTGCTGACCGCGACGCTCGCCGCGCCCTACTTCCTCTTCCTGCTCAAACGCCCATCAAGGAGATGACCGAGACCATGACCCGACGACCCCCTCTTGGCGCGCTGCTCGCCGCGCTGCTGGCGTGCTTCGCCCTGCTGCTGAGCGCCTGCGGCGACGACGAGGAGTCCGGCTCGTCCGCGAGCTCCGGCACCAACGCCTCCGAGAGCTCGGACGCCGCCGGCCAGTTCCCGGTCACGATCAAGCACAAGTTCGGCGAGACGACGATCGAGAAGGAGCCCAAGCGCGTCGTCGTCGTCGGCTACACCGAGCAGGACGTCGTGTTCGCGCTCGGCGTCAAGCCGGTCGGCGTGCGCGAGTTTCTCGCCGGCTACGACTGGAAGAACCGCCCGTGGGCCAAGGACTGGGACGGGGCGAAGGACGTCGCCACCGTCGGCGGCGAGGAGATCGACTACGAGAAGGTCGCCGCGCAGCGCCCGGACCTCATCATCGCCCACAACACCGGCATGGACGAGACGGCGTACAAGACGCTGACGAAGATCGCGCCGACGCTCGCGCAGTCCGCCGACTACATCGACTTCGGCGTGCCGTGGCAGGAGCAGACGCGCGTGATCGGCAAGGCGCTCGGGCGCAGCGAGCAGGCCGAGAAGGTCGTCGCCGACACCGAGGCCGTCTTCGCTAAGGTCAAAGAGGAGCACCCGTCGATCGTCGGCCGCGACGGCATCCTCGCCTACGGCTCCACCGCCGCCAACTACGGCGCGTACGCGAGCAACGACTACCGGTCGCGCTTCTTCGAGGACCTCGGCCTGAAGACGCCGAAGGAGATCGACAAGCTGGCCGGCAAGCAGTTCTACGTCGACTTCTCGTCCGAGCAGATCCGCCTCATGGAGCGCGACGTCGTGATCTTCTTCGGCGCCAAGGACGACGCGGTCAAGAACGCGGCGTTCAAGCGGCTCAAGGCCGTCAACGAGGATCGCGTGATTTACCTCGACCTCACCGACCAGCTCGCGGGCGCGCTCGGCTTCGGCTCGGCGTCGTCGCTGGCCTACGCCGCGGAGAACTTCGCCCCGATGCTCGAGGCCGCGCTCGACGACGACCCGAAGACGAAGATCACCCAGCCGGAGTAGCGCCTCAGGCGATCGTCAGCCAGCGTCGCGGGTTCTCGACGGTGATCGCACGGACGTGCGCCTCGTCGAGCCCGTCGGCGCGCAGCGCCGGCAGGAACCGCTCCGCCAGGTCGGCGTAGCCGCGTCCGCCGCGCGAGGCCAGCTCCGCCATCTGCCCCACGTCCTGCGAGAGCAGGACGTGGGCGGCGAAGCCCGCCTCCACCAGATCGAGCACCAGGCGCCGCACGCGCGCCTCGTGGTCGCCGAGCTGGAAGCCGACGTTGTCGATGGAGACGGAGCCGCCCCAGCGCGCGACCTCCAGGCAGTACGCGAGGTCGGGCCACGTGTCGCAGTGGCCGATCGAGACCCGCGCGGGGTCGACGCCCTCCTCGTCGAAGATCCGCATCTGCTCGCGCCCGGCGCCGTGGTGGAGCGTGTGGGTGGCGAGCGGGAGCCCGGTCGCGACCTGCGCCCGCGCCGCCGCACGGTGGACGCGCTCCTCCAGCGGCGTCACCCAGCCCTGCGACGCGCCGATCTCGCCGATCAGGCCCGGCTGCACGTCCGTGCCGTCGAGGCCGCCCTCGATCTCGGCGATGAGCGCCGCGGCGACGTCGGCCGTCGAGCGCCGGGCGAGGTCGTCGGCCGGCGGGTAGAAGGGCTCGGTGTAGTACCCGCAGCCGAGCACGACGTGGAGCCCGACGCGTTCGGAGAGCGCCGCGAGCCGCGCCGGCTTGCGCCCCGCGCCGCCGGGCGTCTGATCGACCAGGCACGAGCCGCCGGCCGCCACGAACGCGCCGAGCTCGTCCGCCAGCAGGTCGTCGTCGTCCAGCTG
>DATMVO010000501.1:0-7075 GCA_035563115.1 Solirubrobacteraceae bacterium | reverse complement strand
ACGGCGTTGTTCTTGCGGCGGCGGGCGAGGATCTCGACCGTCTGCTCGATCTCGGCGTCGCGGCCGATGACCGGGTCGATGCGGCCCGCGCGGGCGTCGTCCGTGAGGTCACGGCCGAACTCGTCGAGGGCGGGGGTCTTGGACGAGGACTGCTCGTCCTGGGCCTGCGGCTGCTGGGCGCCCTGGCCGAACGGGCCGGGCTGGAACCCGCCGACGCCGGCGCGAGCCTGCAGCTCGGCCGCGTGCTGCTCGCAGAGGGCGATCTCGCGGCGCACGCCGTTGCTGATCACCTGCATGCGAACCGCCGCCGGGCGGCCACACGCGGTGCAGAAAATCTCAGTCACGTCGACTAAGGTAGCACGCGGTGATTGCACGTGCACCTATGTGCCGCAGATCACCGGAACGGCAGGCGGGAGCGGCCCATCCGCGAGGCGCGGCGGACGGGCGCGGCGGCGGTGCGGGGCTAGGGCGCGACGACGTCCGCGATGGCGGACGCGAGCGCGGGGCGCGCGGCGATCGACCAGCGGCCGCGCTCGATCGAGGCGCCGCCGGCCTCGGCGACGAGGAGGGCGCCCGGGCGCCAGTCCCACGGCAGCGCGTCGTACTGCCCCCACGCGTGGAGGCGGCCGGCGGCGACCCACGACAGCTCGAGCGAGCCGGAGCCCAGCGCGCGGACGGTGCCGGTCGCGTCGAGCAGCTTCGCCATCTCGGGCGGGGGCGGCTCAGGGTGAACGTAGGTGGAGAGGACGGCCTCGTTGAGCGCGTCCGGCCCGGCGACGCGCAGCGGCTCGCCGTTGCACCACGCGCCCTCCCCCCGCGCGGCGCAGAACAGCTCGTCGCGCGCCGGGTCGAGGATCGCGCTCGCCAGCCGCTCCCCGTCCGCGCCGGTCAGCGACACCGCCGTGCACCAGAACGGGATCCCGAGCGTGTAGTTGAGCGTCCCGTCCAGCGCGTCGACCGTCCACTGCCGGTCGCCGTCGACGGAGGTCCCTTCCTCCCCCAGGATCCCGTCGTCCGGCCGCAGCTCGCGCAGCACCGCCACGGACGCCGCCTCGGCCTCCCGGTCGGCCTCCGTCACCACATCCGTCGGCGCGGACTTGAAGTCCACGGTGACCCGTCCGTGCTTGGCCAGCAGGATCGGTCCCGCCGCCCGCACCACCGCGACGGCGACGTCGAGGTCGCGCGTCACGGCCACATCCCGGCTTCAGAGAGGCCGCTCGCAGCCGAAGCGTCCCAAGTGAAGTGGTCGCCCGCGACGGTCTTCAGCTGATTGTTGCCCTCCTCTGCAAGCCACTCGACCCCGTAGACGCCGACGAACCTTGGAACCACAAAGTCATCGGGAAACGCAGTCCCGAGGACGTCGCCAGTGGCTCGCATGTTGAGGCTGGCGGGCTGGAGATCGTCATATCCGGGACCGGTCACTCGGCAGAAGATGCGCCTTGACTCGATCCGCTGAAGCCACAAGCGAAGCTGAACGAGGATCCGGCCTGGTCCGATCACGCTTCTTGTCGACCACGCCACGACCTCTTCGCCGCGGGCCACCCGCTCAAGAGCGTCTGGCGGCGCAAGGTACATGGCCAGGACGTCTAGAACGGCGTCATCGACGTCGCTCAAGAGTTTTGTCTGCCACCAGTTTGGCTCGAGGGCAATGTCTTTGAGTTCCGAGAGGGTGGCGTCACTGATCTCTGTGCCGAGCCATTCCTCGGCCCTCTCGGCAAACGTTCGGGCGGAGTACCGATAGAACGGAACCCCCGCTTGGCGCCTCATCTCCGCGACGAGCTCGGGACGCGGACCGATCTTCTGGCCGCTGGCTTCTTTGAGCCAGTCCTCCTTGTCATCGCGGCTCAGGAAAATGACCGGAAGCTGGCGCGTCTTTGCCTCGTCGATTGTTTGAAGCCAGAGGATTAGGTCGCCATACCGGTCCGGCTCCGGCTTGTCCCGTCCGTCCATGTAGCCCGGTGGAACCTTGTCGGCGTACCGCTGCTTGCCTTCGACGTAGATCGCTTCGAGCCGGTCTTGGTCGTAGGCCTCCCCGTACCTGCCTTGCATGAGCCCCTCGAGACGATCGTAGATCGGATCCTCATCAAGAAGGTTTCCGGGGCCGAGTGCCTCCCAGTGTCCACGCTCGAGGTCTACTAGTTCGTCGCCGAGAGTCGAAAGACGCTCGGTCGCAAGCTCTCGCATTTGCCCGCCGACGTCCTGAAGCGTCGGCCGAGACGCAGCGTGCGTCGTGATGGCGTCGAGATACGCGGAGCGCGCCTTGTCGACCGCCGCCCTGAGCTTGTCGATGGCCACCTGCTGCTCGCGGATGACGTCGACACGGTTGCGGTGAAATTCGAGTAGCGCCTGATGCGGCACCCAGAGCCGGTCGCCGAGAGCCTCAAGGACTCCCATGAGCTGGTCGCGGGCTGTCGGCGAGATGCGGTAGAAGTCGAGGAGCACGTTGGCGTCGAGCACGATCAGGCCCGTACGCACCCACTCCTCCAGCTCCTCCGGGCGCGGCCGGACGTAGCCGGGGAAGTCCTCCCGCACTAGAGGCCGAGGTCGCGCACGCCGAGCTCGTCGGCGCCGAGGTGGTGGGCCAGCTCGTGGCGGACCGTGATCGTGACCTGCTCGCGCAGCAGCTCCGGGTCGTGGCCGAAGTCGCGGCGGAGGGTGTCGCGGAAGATGATGATCTGGTCCGGGAAGTTGTCGCGCGCGACGCCGTCGCCGCGGTAGAGGCCGTAGGCGCGGTGGCGCCGGCCGTCGTCGGAGATGACGACGCCGACGTTGCGGCGCAGCGCCTCCTGGAGCAGGTCGGGCAGCTCGTCGAGCGCCTCGCGGACCAGCTCCTCGAAGTCCTCGTCGTTCAGAGGATCGAGGTCCATGAAGTCCATCTCGTCCGGCTCCGCGGACGTGCCCTCGCGCGCCAGCCGCTCGCTCCGCTCGACGATCCGGTCGAACTCGGCCTCCGACTCGGGCTCCTTCCAGTCGGCCATTCGCAGACCGATCATCATCATCCCGCCGCCGATCACCGCCGCTCCGAGGAAGACGAGCGACGCCGTCTCGAGCAGCCGGATGAGGAACGTCTCGTGGAAGCCCTGCAGCAGCGCGATCGCGGACAGGGCGATCGACAGCGCGATGAGCGCCGCGAACCCGATGCGCCGCAGCGGAGGCATCGCGCTAGGCCATCGTCCTGGAGATGACGAGCCGCTGGATCTCGTTGGTGCCCTCGTAGATCTGCGTGATCTTCGCGTCCCGCATCATGCGCTCGAGGGGGTAGTCGGTCGTGTAGCCGTAGCCGCCGAGCACCTGCACCGCCTCGACCGTCACGCGCATCGCGTTGTCGGAGGCGATGAGCTTGGCCATCGACGAGAACTTGGCCAGCGCCGGGTCGTTGCGGTCGGCCAGCGCGCACGCCTTGTAGAGCAGCTCGCGCGACGCGGCGGTGCCGGCCTCCATGTCGGCGAGCTTGAACGCGATCGCCTGGTGCTGGTTGATCGGCTTGCCGAACGCGACTCGCTCCGTGGCGTAATTGGAGGCGTAGTCCGTCGCTCCTTGCGCGATCCCGACGGCCTGCGCGGCGGCGCCGAGGCGCGTGCGCTCCAGCGTCCCGAACGCGACCCGCAGGCCCTTGTGGACCTCGCCGATGATGTTGGCGGACGGCACGCGCACGTCCTCCAGTACGGGCGAGCCGGTCGGCGAGCCCTTGATGCCGAGCTTGTGCTCGAGGTTGCCGATCGAGAAGCCGGGCCGGTCGGCCTCGACGACGAAGGCGGTGGTGCGGCGGTTCTCGCGGTCGGTGGTCGCGAAGACGACGTAGAAGTCGGCGATCCCGGCGTTCGTGATCCAGGCCTTGGTGCCGTTGATGATCCAGTCGTCGCCGTCCTGCACCGCCGTCGTGCGCATCGCGGCCGGGTCGGAGCCAGCCTCGGGCTCGGACAGCGCGAACGCGGGCGACCACTCGCCGGTGGCGCAGCGCGGGAGGAACCGCTCCTTCAGCTCGTCGCTGCCGAAGAGCTGGATCGGCAGCGTGCCCAGCTCGTGGACCATGAGCATGAGCGCGACGGAGGCGTCCACCTTCGCCAGCTCCTCCACCGCCATCTGCAGCATCAGCGTGCCGGTGCCCGTGCCGCCGTGCTCCTCGGCGAACGGCAGCGCGAGGATGTCGTTCTCGCCCAGCAGCTTGCGCAGGTCGTGCGGGTACTCGCCGCTCTTGTCGATGTCGTGCGAGCGGGGCGCGACGCGCTCGACGGCGATCTGCCGGATCGTCTCCGTGAAGTCCAGGAACTCCTGGGGGATGGAGTACAGGTCCGGGCTCGTCGTCTGCATGTCCTTGGATGGTAATGCCACCGGGAAGGGGGGTAAGGTCGAGCGGTGGCCGCGGGCAGCACCGTCCTTCCCTTCTCGCGCAGGCGCGAGCCGCGCGTCGAGGTGCGGCCGGCCCGCCCGGGCGAGCCGGTGGCCCGCACGCTCGACGAGGCCGGGTTCGGCCCGCACGTCGCGCGGCTGCTCAACTACCCGCGCGACTCGCCGGACGGGGAGATCCTCGTCGCGGTCTCCGGCAAGCGGCTCGTCGGCGGCGCGTGCTGCGCGTCGTTCGGGGAGACGGGCTGGATCGGCGCGCTGGGTGTGCTCCCGCGCGCGCGGCGCCGGGGCGTCGGCGAGCAGCTCACGCGCGCGGCGATCGAGTGGCTGGAGAGCCGCGGCGCGCGCACGACGCTGCTGTACGCGACGGACATGGGCCGGCCGGTCTACGAGCGCGTCGGCTTCGCGCACGAGACGCGCGCGCGGGCGTGGCGGGGCGTGCCGCCGGGGCCGCGGGCGGGTGCTTCCGGGCTCCGCCGGCTGCGTCCCTCGGACCGCCGGGCGATCCTGGAGCTGGACGCGCGCGCGACCGGTGAGGACCGGCACGCGGTGCTCGACCTCCTCCCCGCGCTGCTCGGCGTCGGGTACGAGCGCGACGGGGTGCTGGCGGGCGTGGCGCTGCAGACGCCGTGGGGCGCCGGGCCGGCGATCATCGCCGACGATCCCGAGGCGGGCGAGATGGTGCTGCGGGCGCTGGCGGCGGAGCCCCAGCCGCTGACGATCACGGTGCCGGACGACAACCCGTACGGGGCGCGGCTCCTCTCCGGGTGGGGCTTCCAGTCGGTCAACAGCGCCCAGCGGATGCGCTACGGGCCACCGGTGCAGCATGATCCAGCCCGCATGTTCGGGCTGTTCAACCTGTTCTGGGGCTAGGCGTCCGTGGCGGACGTCGATCTCGTCGTCGTCGGCGCGGGGCTGGCGGGGCTCGCCGCTGCGCGCTTCGCCGCGGCCCGCGGGCGCTCCGTCGTGGTGCTCGAGGCACGCGACCGCGTCGGCGGGCGGACGCTGAACGAGTCGCTGGCGCCGGAGTTCCCGGGCGCGGTGGTGGAGGTCGGCGGGCAGTGGGTCGGGCCGACGCAGACGCGCTTGCTGGAGTTGGCGGCCGAGCTGGGCGTCGAGACGTTCCCCACGTACGCGCGCGGCGACAACGTGATCGAGTGGGACGGGCGGCTGCGCCGGTACCGGGGGACGATCCCGAAGGTCGGGCCGGCGGCGCTGGCGGACGTCGGGCTCGCGATGGCGCGGCTCAACCGGATGGCGCGGCGTATCGACCCGGTCGCGCCGTGGCTGTCGGCCGACGCCCGCGAGCTGGATTCGCAGACGTTCGCGACGTGGTTGTCGCGCGGCGGCTGCCGGACGCGGGGCGGGCGGACGATCCTCGAGATCACGATCCAGGCGGTCTTCGCGTGCGAGCCGGCGGACCTGTCGCTCCTGCACGTCCTGTTCTACATCCGCTCCGCCGGGTCGCTGGAGGCGCTGACCGACACGGAGGGCGGGGCGCAGGAGCTGCGGTTCGTCGGCGGGTCGCAGCGGGTGGCGGAGCGGATGGCGGAGGAGCTCGGCCCGTCGGTCGTGCGGCTGGCGTCGCCCGTGCGGTCGATCGCGTGGTCGGCGGACGGCGTGGAGGTGGAAGGCTTGCGGGCGCGGCGGTGCGTGGTCGCGGTGCCGCCGACCCTGGCGGGCCGGATCGCCTACGCGCCCGCGCTGCCGGGGCTGCGCGACCAGCTGACGCAGCGGATGCCGCAGGGGACGGTGTGGAAGTGCATGGCGGTGTACGAGGAGCCGTTCTGGCGTGCTGAGGGCCTCTCCGGCTGGGGGCTGTCGGACGCCGGCCCGGTGCGGCTCACGTACGACAACTCGCCCCCCGGCGACGGCGGACCGGGCGTGCTGCTCGGGTTCCTCGAGGGCGACCACGCGCGGCGGGCGGGCCTGATGTCGGCTGCCGCGCGACGCGCCGCGGTGCTCGGCACCTTCGGGCGGTTGTTCGGCGAGCGGGCGCTCGCCCCGATGCGGTTCATCGAGCAGTCGTGGGCCGAGGAGGAGTGGACGCGCGGGTGCTACGGCGCGTCGATGCCGCCCGGGGCGTGGACGTCGTTCGGGCCGGCGCTGCGCGCGCCGATCGGGCCGCTCCACTGGGCCGGCGCGGAGACGGCGACGGTGTGGAGCGGATACATGGACGGAGCGGTGCGCTCGGGCGAGCGTGCGGCGGAGGAGGCGTTGGCGGCGTGAGCTTGGCGGACTACGAGCGGCTGCGCGCGGCGACGGCGGAGCTGGACGCGCCGTTCGCGGTGGTCGACCTGGGCGCGTTCCGCGCGAACGCCGACGACCTCGTGCGGCGGGCGTCCGGGATGCCGATCCGGGTGGCGTCGAAGTCGGTCCGCGCGCGGCGGCTGCTGGACGACGTGCTCGCGCGGCCGGGGTACGCGGGCGTGCTGGCGTTCACGCTGCGGGAGGCGCTGTGGCTGGCGTCGCTGGGGACGCGCGACCTCGTCGTCGGCTACCCGACCGTGGACCGCCGCGCGCTGCGGACGCTGGCGTCCGATCCCCCGCGGGCGCGTGAGGTGACGATCATGGTCGACGACCTGGCGCAGCTGGACGTCGTGGACGCCGAGGTGCCGCCGTCGTCGCCGGACCGTGCCGTGGTGCGGGTCGCGCTGGACCTCGACACGTCGTGGCAGCCACTGCGCGGGCGGGTCCGCGTGGGCGCGCGGCGGTCGCCGCTGCGCGG
>DATMVO010000500.1:0-9789 GCA_035563115.1 Solirubrobacteraceae bacterium | reverse complement strand
GGGCTGGTCGCTCCCCGGATGCAGCTCGGGGGCGGCGAACTGCTTGGCCGCCTCGATCGCGCCGTGCAGCCCGGCGCGGCCCTGGCGCGGCGGGAGCACACGCGGCTTGGGCCCGCCGAAGGTCATGACGCCGAGCCGGTTGCCGCGGCGCGTGGCCAGCCGGCCGACCGCGTTGGCGATGCCCTCGGCGACGTCGACCTTCAGCCGGTCGGCGGTGCCGAACGCCATCGACGGACTCAGGTCGAGCAGCAGCCACGTGGTGACCGACCGCTCGGCGACGTGGACGCGGACGTGCGGCTCCCCCGTGCGCGCCGTCGCGTTCCAGTCGAGCTGGCGCACGTCGTCGCCGGGGCGGTACGCGCGCACCTGCGCGAGCTCGGTCCCCACGCCGACGGCCGGCGTCGGCTGGTCGCCGGGCAGCAGACCCTCCAGGCGGCGCCGGACGGTGAGGTCCAGGCCGCGCAGGACGGCGTCGGGAATCGGGCCGGTGCGCGAGCTGTCGGCGGGCGGGGCCATGGCGCGCTCTAGCGGTGCTCGCCGCGGGAGATCTCGATGTGCGGCATCTCCACGGTCTCCAGCACCTCGTCCAGCACGTTCTCGGCGGTGACGCCGTCGGCGAGCGCCTCGTAGGTGAGCACGATGCGGTGGCGCAGGATGTCGCGGGCGAGGTCGCGGACGTCGACCGGGAGCGCGTACGAGCGGCCGCGGAGCAGCGCGAGCGCGCGGCCGGCGTGGACGAGGTTGATCGAGCCGCGGGGGCTCGAGCCGAACTCGACGTACGGCGACGGCTGGCGGGTCGCGTTGACCAGGCCGACGGCGTACTCGACGACGGCGCGGTCGACGTAGACCTCCTTCGTCGCCCTCTGGTGCGTCTCGAGGTCCAGCAGCGAGAGCTTCTGCTCGATCTGCGCCGGGTCGGCGAGCGAGCGCGCGACGACCGCGGACTCCTCGCGCTCGGTCGGGTAGTCGACGATCAGCTTGAACATGAACCGGTCGACCTGCGCCTCGGGCAGCGGGTACGTGCCCTCGGACTCGATCGGGTTCTGCGTCGCGAGGACGAGGAAGGGCTTGGGGACCGGGTGGGTGCGGGTGCCGATCGTGACCTGGCGCTCCTGCATCACCTCGAGCAGCGCGGACTGCACCTTGGCGGGCGCGCGGTTGATCTCGTCGGCGAGGAGGAAGTTCGCGAAGACCGGGCCGAGTTCGGTGTCGAACTGGCCGGTGTCCGGGCGGAGCACGCGGGTGCCGACGAGGTCGGACGGCACGAGGTCCGGCGTGAACTGGATCCGGTTGAACGTGCCGCCGAGGACGTCGGCGACCGTCTTGATCGTCAGGGTCTTCGCGAGACCCGGGACGCCTTCCAGCAGGACGTGTCCGCCGGCGAGCAGCGCGACGAGCACGCGCTCGAGCATCGCCTCCTGGCCGACGATGATCCGCTTGATCTCGAAGAGGGCGTCCTCGAGGTCCCCACGCACGTCCTCGGGAGCTCCCACGGCGTGCAGTCTGGCGGGATTCGTGCTCATCGGAGGTCTCCTACCCCGGAGAGGCGCCCCGGCGCGTGGTGGAAGGGCTTCATGGCACGTCAGGGTGCGACGGGGCGGTGAAGCCGCGCTTAAGCGGTTGTGTCCGAGGGCTAAGAGTCAGTCGCCTTACACGACTCCGGAATTGGTATTCCGTCCGCGCAGGGACTCCTGTACGTTGAGCGACATCATGAAAAAGAGTTTGCTGCTCAAGCAGCTCCTCCTGCTCGCTGCGATCTGCATCGCGTCGGTTGGCCATGTGGCGACCGCGAACGCTCAAACCGAAGCCGCGACGTCCACCGCGCCGGCGGCGACGGCGGCGCCGGATCCCGCGGCAACGACGGTCCCCGAGTCCGCCGCGTCCGACGTGACCACGCAGTCCGCACCGGCGCCGAACGCTCCAGCGGCATGGACCGATTTCGAGACGCCTCCCACGGCCACCCCTCTCGGCGTGTCGGGATGTGTCCACAACAACAGCGTGGCCACGTCGTCCGCCCTCTGGATTCGAGGGAACATGACCGGCTGCGCGCGAGGTCATCTCTACCTCCACGGGTGGCTCGAGAGGAACGGGGCGCGGTACCCAGGTCCCGACTCGTCGAACGACTGCATCAACAGCACCGGCTGTTCGATGCCCGACACGGCGTTCTACTCCCAGCCCCTCCCTGGCCACTGGGTTGCCGTCGTGCACGGGTGGAACACCACGACGGGGGGCTCGAACTACGTGTACGAGCCGCTCGCCAACGTTCCGTAGGCTCCCGAGGTGGGCGCCCGCCGTCGGGCGCCCACTCGTTCTCCCTAGGCTCGCACGATGAACGAGACTTCAGCCAGAGTGGCGGGGCTCCGCCAGTTGCTCCGAACCTCGAGGACACCGGTCTTCGTCCCCGATGATGATCACGGTCCCTGGCACGTCGAGAGCGTTGGAACCCATCGACTGGACAACGCGGACGTCCTAAGCTCGGTCGGTATCTCTTCCGAATCGGCGGGCGAGAGCGCGGAACTCAGCGTCGTGACGCAGCGGCGCGACCTCGTCTACCGCAACTGGGCCGACGGCGGTCCGCTCCCGCCGGCGGTCGTCGCCGAGGCACTGCGCAGCAACGCAACCACCCTGCTGCTCCAGCGCTCCGTCGAACGCACTGGCGAGCGCAACGACGATGCGGCTGACGCCTTCACTGCACGACGAGCGGCGGTCGCCGTCTGGACGACCGAATCGATGCGGATCGACGGGGTCTCGCACACTGTCTCGACGACGTCTTTGGGTGAGGATCGCGTGCTCTGCGCCGACCTCCAGGACCGCAACGTCGTCGTCATCGGGATCACCTGCAAGGCCACGGTCGCCGTTCGCGAACTCCCGCCCGAGGCTCTTGACGACCGCCTTCGGCTCTGACGCGCGAGCGCTACCGTCGCAGCGATGCACCTGCTGGCCGCCGCCGTCGCGACCGCGGCGCTGCTCCCGCCGCCCGCGCCCGCCGTCCCCGAGCTGCCGTCGCGCGCGGTCGGGGTGCCGCACGCCGGCCGGCTCGTGCACGGGGTGCAGCTGCCCGAGCAGGGCGCCGCGTTCTTCACGTGGGACTGGGGCACGGACTCGTCGCCCAACCGCGACTGGCGCCGCTGGGGCACGTCGCGGACCGTGACGACCACGCTGACCGTGCTCGCCGAGTTCCACGCCGCCCACCCGGACGCGCCGCGCATCGGCGTCGCCGATCTGTCGCGGCCCCGCGGAGGCACCTTCGACGCCCGCTACGGCGGCTCCGGCCACGCCTCGCACCAGAACGGCCGCGACGTCGACGTCACCTACCCGCGTAAGGACCGCCTGGAGCGCCCGCCGCTCCGCGCCGCCCAGATCGACCGCACCCTCGCGCAGGACCTCCTCGACCGCTTCGTCCGCGCGGGCGCCACCGCCGTCTTCATCGGCCCCGACACCGGCCTGACCCGCAAGCGCCGCCTCGTGCAGTGGCTCTCCAACCACACCGACCACATGCACGTCCGCTTCCCGCCGTGACCCGGTCGCGTGCGGTGCGCTAGCCGTCTGCCGGGTCGATCTGCGACGTCGTGATCAGGTGGACGTCGTCGCGCTCCGCGGCCAGCTCGCGCAGCCGGTCCGAGAAGCCGGTGCGATCGAAGAAGTACAGCGGCACGGCGTCGCTCGCGAGCAGGCCGTCCTTGCGCAGCATCTTCGCCACCGTCTCGAGCTTGTCCAGCTCGCCGGCCTGGTGCTCGCCGACGCTCCACTTGCACGAGCCGAGCGCCACCACCTTGCCGTCGGCGTCGATCGGCACGACGTCCGCCTCGTACTGGCGGTTGCGCGGCCCCTCCGGCGTCCGGACCTTGCGGTTGCCCCACCACCGGCCGACGTCGACGGCGCCTTCGACGGCGCGGAGCGCCCAGTCCTGCGCGACCTCCTCGAAGGCGTCGCCGGACACGAAGTGGTCGAGGTCGGGGAGCACCTTCTGCTCGAGGTGGGCCCGCGCCCCGGCGCGCGTCTGGAGCCGGCTCTCGAACGGCCCGACGAAGCGGAACCAGAAGCGCAGGAACGGGTCGGTGACGGCGTAGACCACCTTCTGCCCCGCGCGCTGCGTGACGGGGAACCTGCGCTGGACGAGCCGCATCTCCTCCAGCGTCTCGAGGAACGGCCGCGCCTCATCCGGCCGCTTGCCCATGCGCGCCGCGATCTCGCCCTGCCGGGTGTGTCCGTTCGCGATCGCGCGAAGCGCGGACATGTAGACGTCCCGGTCGCGGATGCGGGACTCCTGTGCAAGGAGGAACTCCGGCTCCGAGCGGAGCAGGCCATCGGGCATCAGCGCCGCCCGTAGGACGTTCTCCTCCAGCGGCTGGTCGGGGTCGATCTCGTCCAGGTAGTACGGGACGCCGCCGAAGACGGCCCAGGCCCGGATCCGGTCGTCGACGCTCCAGCCGGGAACGAACGGCCGGACGCCGCTCCAGGAGAAGGGCTCGATGCGCAGCGCGCCCGTGCGCCGGCCGTAGCTCGTCGCCGCGTAGCCGACGACCTCCCGCTCGAAGAAGCTCACGTCGCTGCCCGCCACGACGAGGAGGAGGGCTGGGTTCTCCTTGTGGCGCCGGACGAAGTCGTTGAGGAGCGAGCCCAGCTCCGCGTTGCGCCGCGCCACGAACTGGAACTCGTCGATGGCGATCATGATCGGCCCGTCCGCGAGGAGGTCGTCGAACGCGGCGAAGACGCCGCGCCACGACGTGAGGGGCTGCTCCTCGTAGACGCGCCGTCCGGACACGCGCGCGATCTCGCGGCTGATGTCGTCGAGGTGGTCGCGCTCGCTGCCCGCCGTGGCCTCGAAGAGGAGGTGGCGGCGCGACTCGGCGAAGTGCGTGATGAGATGGCTCTTGCCGACCCGGCGGCGGCCGTAGATCACGACGAACTCCCCGCGCCCGGAAGCCCATCGCGCTTCGAGCGCTTCCAGCTCGTCCTCACGGTTGAAGAACGCCATGTTCCGATCCATGGTAATACGAACCCTTGAGACGTACAACCATAGATCGGAACGCTTCCGCGCCGTAGAGTGACGTCATGGCCGCAGCAGACGTCGCAGATCCGGAAGTCCAGGAGGTCGCGTGGGACCTCGAGCCGCTCGTCGACGGCGAGGGTGAGGCGGGGGTCGACCGCCAGCTCGCCGAGGCGCACGAGCGCGCGGGGAAGTTCGCCGCGCAGTACGCCGGGAAGCTCGCCGAGCTGGACGGGCCGGGCTTCGAGGCCGCGATGCGCGAGCTCGCGTCGCTGTCGGAGCTGATCGGGCGGGCCGGCTCGTTCGCCTCCCTGCGCTTCTCCGTCGACACGCAGGCGCCCGAGAACGGCGCGCTGATCGCGAAGGTCACCGAGCAGGCGACCGCGATCGAGACGCAGCTCGTCTTCTTCGAGCTCGAGTGGGCCGCGCTGGACGACGCGAAGGCCGAGGAGCTCCTGCAGCACCCCAGGCTCGAGTTCGCCGCGCACTACCTGCGCAACGCGCGCCGCTACCGCCCGCACCTGCTCTCCGAGGCCGAGGAGAAGCTCCTCGCCGAGAAGGGCCAGACCGGGAGCGGGGCGTGGAGCCGGCTCTTCGCCGAGCTGCTCGCCCGGGTGAAGGTCGGCGAGGAGTCGCTCGAGGTCGCGCTCAGCCGCCTCATGTCCCCCGACCGCGAGGTCCGCAAGGAGACCGCGGAGAGCATCACCCAGGCGCTCGAGCCGGGCCTCAGGACCCGCGCGTTCATCGTCAATACGCTCGCGCTCGACAAGGCGATCGACGACCGGCTGCGCAAGTACCCGTCGTGGATCTCCGCCCGCAACCTCTCCAACGAGGCGAGCGACGAGTCGGTCGAGGCGCTCGTCACCGCGGTGCAGAACCGGTACGACCTTCCCCAGCGCTGGTACAAGCTCAAGGCCAAGCTGCTCGGGATCGACAAGCTCGCCGACTACGACCGCATGGCCGCGCTGTCGCAGGCCGACGAGCGGATCACGTGGCCCGAGGCGCGCGACATGGTCCGCGACGTCTACGGCGAGTTCAGCGGCGAGCTGGGCGACGTCGTCCAGGGCTTCTTCGACGGCAACTACATCGACGCGCCGGTCCGCGAGGGCAAGCGCGGCGGGGCGTTCTGCGCCTACACCGTCCCCAGCCAGCACCCGTACGTGATGCTCAACTGGACCTCGCGTCGGCGCGACGTCCTGACGCTCGCGCACGAGCTGGGCCACGGCGTCCACGCGGCGCTCGCGCGCCCGCAGGGCGTCTTCCAGCAGGGCACGCCGCTCACGCTCGCCGAGACCGCGTCCGTCTTCGGGGAGGAGCTGACGTTCGGCCGCCTGCTCGCCGAGACCCCGGACCCCGAGCAGCGGCTCTCCCTCCTGGCCGAGTCGATCGAGGGCCAGATCGCGACGGTCTTCCGCCAGATCGCGATGAACCGGTACGAGCACGCGCTCCACACCGCGCGGCGCGAGGAGGGGGAGCTCTCCGTCGACCGGATCAACGAGCTGTGGCGCACCTCGCAGGAGGCGATGCTGGGCGACAGCGTCGAGATCTCCGAGGGCTACGGCACGTGGTGGAGCTACGTCCCCCACTTCATCAACACCCCCGGCTACGTCTACGCCTACGCGTACGGCCAGCTGCTCGCGCTGTCGGTCTACCGCCGGTACGAGGAGGAGGGCGAGGCGTTCGTCCCCGCCTACCTCGACATGCTGCGCGCCGGGGGCTCGAAGTCGCCGGAGGAGCTGGGCAAGATCGTCGGCGTCGACCTCGCGGACCCGGGCTTCTGGGACGCGGGCCTCGACCTCGTCGCGCGCCAGCTCACCGCGGCCGAGGACGCCGCGCGCGAGGCGCGCGGCATCTCGATCTAGCCCCTACGCGTCGCGTCCGCCGAGCACGAGCCGGAGCGCCGCCGGCTCGTAGCTCGTCATCGGGACGCCGTCGACGAAGAGCGACGGCGTCCCGGTCGCCCCCGCCTCCAGGCCCGCGCGCGTGTCGCTCGTGACCCGCGCGAGCTGGTCGTCGGAGGCGAACTCGGAGTTGAACCGCTCGAGGTCGAGGCCGATCGCGGTCGCCTTCGCACGCAGCGCGGCGCGGCTCAGGTCGTCCTGGCCCGCGAAGAGCGCGTCGTGCATCTCCCAGAACCGGCCTTGGTCGTGCGCCGCCTCCGCCGCGACCGCCGCCGCCAGCGCGTGCTCGTGCGCCTCGGCGATCGGCAGGTGGCGGTACTCGAACGCGAACGCGATCCCGTCCGCCTCCAGCGACTGCACGATCCGGTACGCCGTCCGGGTGTGCGGGCACTCGTAGTCGCCGTACATCGTCAGGGTGCGGGCGCCCGCGCCGCGCGTGTGGCCCATCAGACGCCCTCGTGGTCAGCCATGCGCCGACACTACCCGCGGCCGCAACAGCGACACGAGGGTGAGCGCGGCGAGCACGCCGAGGACGACGAACGGGACGGCGTCGGAGGTGACGTCGGCCAGCCCGGCGCCGCCCGCGCTCCCGCCGATCTGCCCGCCCGCCCACGCGAGGTTGACGAGGCCGAACGCGACGCCCTGCGTGAGCCCCGCGCCCTCCGCGGCGCCGGACAGCATCGCCATCGCGGGCGTGAAGCAGAGCCCGGCCGCGACCGCCGCCGCGACCGCCACGGCGCCGATGAGGAGCGCCGTCTGCGGGACGGGGAAGATCGCGGAGGCCAGCACGACGCCGAGGACGCCGAAGCGGAGCGGGCGCAGGGTGCCGGCGCGGTCGGCGAAGCGGCCGACGAACGGGCTGATGGCCGCCTCCACCGCGGCGGCGACGAGGAAGACCGCGGCGACGCCCGCCGCGCTCACGCCCTCGTCGTCGAGTCGCAGCGCGATGAGGACGTTGAACGCGCCGAAGAAGAGCGCGGGGAGCGCGGTGAGCCAGATGCCGGCGAGGAGGCTGCGCGACCTGAGCGCCTGGGCGAGCCCGCGGGTCGCCGGCGCCGCTCCCTCCCCCGGCGTCAGCACGACGCCGACCGCCAGCGCCGTGGCGATCACCGCGACGGTCGAGAACACGAGCTCGGTCCCCAGCTCCTCGGCCAGCGCGCCGACGACCGGGCCGCCGATCGCGCCCGCGACCGCCGTGCCGAGCGCGATGCCGATCATCTGGCCGCGCTGCTCGCGGGGCGCGACGGAGATCAGCCACGCCATGCCGGCCGACCACGAGGCCGCGCCGCCGACGCCCTGGATCAGCCGCGCGACGACGAGGACCTCGAAGCTGCGGCCGAAGCCGAACGCGACGCACGCGCCGGCGAGCAGGCCGAGGCCGGCGAGGAGCGTCGGGCGGGCGCCCCACTTCGACGCCAGCCAGCCCGCGGGGAGCGAGGCGGCGAGGGTGCCGATCGCGTAGGCGGCGGCGAGGACGCCGGTCTCGGCCTTGCTCAGCCCCAGCTCGTCGCGGTACCACGGCAGGAGCGGCGTGATCGCGCTGAAGAAGCAGACGTCCACCAGCACGACCGCGCTGACGAGCACGAGCAGGCGGCGCAGGGCGGCGTCCATCGGCGGGAGTCTGGCCGGTCGGGGGGCAAGCCGTGGTGATGGCCGCGATCACGGATCCGCATTGGGCTTCTCGGTCCGCGCGTGCGACAGTCGGTCGGCTTTGCGCGTCTGGATCGCCCTGTGGATCGTCTACCTCGTGTGGGGATCGACGTACCTGGCGATCCGCTACCTCGTCGAGACGATCCCCGCGCTGCTCGGCTCGGGCGTCCGGTTCTTCACCGCGGGGGTGCTGCTCTCCCTGTTCCTCCTCGTACGCGGCGGGTGGGCGGCGATGCGCGTCACGCGCTCGGAGCTCGTCGCGTGCGGCGTGGTCGGGTCCGCGCTGCTGCTCGGCGGGAACGGGCTAGTGGCGGTGTCGGAGGATCTCGGGACGCCGTCGGGCGTCGCCGCGCTGATCGTCGCGACCGTGCCGCTGTGGGTCGTCGCCTTCCGGCGGCTGTCGGGCGAGCCCGTGACGTGGTCGACGCTCCTGTGGGTCCTCGCCGGCTTCGCGGGCGTGGCGCTCCTCCTGCTGCCGGGCGAGAAGCCGGAGGGCGCGACGATCGGCGGGATCCTCATCCTCGTCGCCGCCGCGTTCTGCTGGGCGAGCGGCTCGTTCGCCTCCGGGCGGCTGCTGCGCGTGCCCTCGAGCCCGCTGCGCTCCAACGCGTGGCAGATGCTCCTCGGCGGGGCGGCGATGGTGCTCGTCGGCCTGCTCGCGGGTGAGGGAGCGGACGTGCACCCGTCGGAGTTCAGCGGCGAGTCGATCGCGGCGTTCGCCTACCTCGTCGTCGCGGGCTCGCTCGTCGCGTACACCGCGTACGTTTGGCTGCTGCAGAACGCGCCGATCTCGCTCACCGCGACGTACGCGTACGTCAACCCGGTGGTCGCGATCGCCCTGGGCGCGCTCTTCGTGGACGAGGAGCTGACGCCGGTGGTGATCGGGGCCGCCGCGATCATCGCCGCGTCGGTGGCGGGGACGATCCGCACGCGCGCTCCGCAGCCGGTCGCGGCTCTGGACGAGTAGGGTCGCGCGATATGAGCGCAGAGCAGCAGATCCGCAACCTCGCGATCGGACGCATCGTCATCGGCGTCCTCTCCTACGCCTTCCCCGGGGTCGCCGGCAAGATCTTCGGGATCAGCTCGGCCGCCAACCCGCAGGCGCCGTACCTGGCGCGGCTCTTCGGCATCCGCGACGTCGCGCTCGGGCTGGGGACGCTGCAGAGCACGGGCGAGGCGCGCAAGCAGTGGCTCCGCGTGGGCGTGCTGTGCGACGCCGCCGATGCGGCCGCCGCGGTCGCGGGCCGG
>DATMVO010000499.1:0-19577 GCA_035563115.1 Solirubrobacteraceae bacterium | reverse complement strand
CGTGTCCTCGGACGTGGCGTCGCGGTCCGGCAGCGCGCACGCCGCCCCGTCCGCCAGCTCCTCGGCGAACGCCTCGACGACGGCGGCGTCGAACTGCGTCCCGGCGCACCGGCGCAGCTCGGCCAGTGCCTCCTCGGCGGGCTTGCCGGCGCGGTACGGGCGGTCGGTCGTGATCGCGTGGAAGGTGTCGCAGACGGCGATGACGCGCGCCGCGAGCGGGATCTCCTCGCCGCGCAGGCCGTCCGGGTAGCCCGCGCCGTCCCACCGCTCGTGCGTCGCGCGGACGATCCGCCCGACCGGCACGAGCGCGGGCACCGCCGCGAGGATCCGCTCGCCGATGATCGTGTGGCGCTTCATCAGCACCCACTCCTGCTCGTCGAGCGGGCCGGGCTTGCGCAGGATCGAGGCGGGGATCGCGACCTTGCCGACATCGTGCAGCTCGGCGGCGTGGCGGGCGTGGTCGAGCGCCTCCTCGTTCAGCCCCAGCCGCGTGCCGACCGCGGCGACGAGGTCGCCGACGTCGCCCGAGTGCTCCTCGAGGTCGGGCTGCTGCTCGTGCAGGAGCTGGAGGAGCAGGTCGCGGCTCTGGCGGCGCGTGGAGGAGCGGCGGCTCTCCTTCTGCGCGTACATCCGCGTGTCTGCGAGCTGGAGCGCGTCCTCGGGCTTGGCGGCCTCCTCGGGCACGCGCACCGTGCCGTACGACGCGCCGACGGAGAAGCCGTCGCCCTCCTGACGCAAGGCGTCGAGCGCGCGGTCGAGGACGAGCGCGTGGTCGACGCCCGACGCCGTCACGAGCACGCAGAACTCGTCGCCGCCGAGGCGGTACGCGCGGCCGTGGCCGTCCGTCGCCTCCGCCAGCCGCGCGCCGAGCGCGCTCAGCAGCGCGTCGCCGGCCGGGTGGCCGTAGGCGTCGTTGTAGGTCTTGAAGCCGTCGAGGTCGAAGAGCGCGACGGTCGCCGTCTCGACGGTGCCGAGGTCGCGCAGCAGCCGGCGGCGGTTGCCCAGGCCGGTCAGCTCGTCGGTCAGCGCCTGGCGCTCGGTGTCGAGCAGGCGGACGTTCGTGCGCAGCGCCATCACGGTGCGGACGGCGGCGAGGACGACGGCGATCCCGGCCATGACGACGCCGAACGGGTCGAGCCGCAGCCAGTGGTCGAAGAGCAGGAGGCCGACGGCGACGGCGGCGCAGAGGAACGGGACGAGCGGGACGCGCCGGGCGTCTAGGCGGCGCGGCTCGCGGGCCTCCTCGTCGTGGACGAACGCGGCGCGGCTGAGCAGCAGGAGCGCGAGCGGCCAGCCGAGATCGTCGATCCCGCCCAGCACCCAGTCGCCGGACGCGACGAGGAGGAGGAACTCGATGTCCGTGGCGGCGAGGACGAGGATGCCGGCGGTGAGCCAGCGCCACGTGCGCGCGGGCCGGCCGCCGCTGAGCACCCAGCCGCCGGCGATCGCGCCGAGCAGCAGGACGTCCACCAGCGGGTACGCGACGTTCGTGGCGACGGCGAGCGCGTCGGTGGAGCCGGTGTCGACGGTCGGGAGCACGATCGCCGCGCCGACCGCGGCGGCGACGAAGGCGGCGACGGCGCCGTCGAGCCACAGCCCGGCGTCCCACCCCGCGACGTTGCGGCGCAGGACGACCATCACGGCGGCGTAGAAGGCGACGGCCGAGCCGATGTAGCCGGCGTCGGCTGGCGACGGGAACGGCGGGTCGACGGCCTCGACGAGGAAGCCGGCGTACCAGGCCGAGCCGAAGGCCCAGAGCCCGACGCCGAGCGCGAGGAGCGCGGCGAACGCCGACCGCGTGCGGTACGCGTGGACGGCGACCGGGCCGGCGATGAGGACGCACATCGCGGCCTGGACCCACTGGCCCACGACCGGGTCCGTGCCGAGCCCGACCTCGTTGCCGGAGAGGACGAGCAGCGCGACGAAGAGCGCCGCCACGGCGGCACGCCACATCACGACCGGGATCCGCTGCACGGAGGCCACGTGGCTCATGTCGGCGGGCGCGTCAGGTTCCTTGAGCGTGCGGTCCCGCCAACCCGCCACCGCTCTACCGCGCCGCCCGGTCAGCCTGAGGCGCCGCCGGGCGCGACGAGGCGGACGTCGACGTCCGGGAGCGCACGGGTGAGGCGGAGCGGGAGCGGCTCGGCGAGCCGGCCGAGGCCGCGGCGGGCGGACGGCGCGCCCATCAGGACGTAGGTCGTGCCGCGCTCGCGGGCGACGCGGATCGCGACGTCGGCCACGTCGTCGCCCTCCTCCACGAGCAGGTGCGCGCCGAGGACGGCGGCGATGCGCCTGAGCGACTCGAGCTGCTCGCGCTCCCCGCCCGTCGGCTTGTATTCGCCCCCGCCCACCCCGCGGACGACGAGGATGTCCAGGTCGGCGGAGAGCCGCTGGGCCGAGCGCCACGCGCGCCGGACGATCCGCTCGGAGCCCTGGTCGAGCTTGGCGAGCGCGAGCAGCCGCTCCCCGATCGCCTTCGCCGGCGGCGCGCTGCCGAAGAGCCGCTCCTCGCGCGCGTCGAGCGACTCACGCGTGAGCCGCTTGGACTCGACGTCCTCGGCCACCTGCCGCAGCGCGACCTCGCGCAGCGCCTGGAGGTTCTCGATCTTGAAGAACCCGCCGAGCGCGGCGGGGACGCGGGACTGGGGATACACGCGGCCCTCGCGCAGCCGCTGGATCAGCGCCTCGGGCGTGAGGTCGATGAGGACGATCTCGTCGGCGCGGGCCAGCTCGGCGTCCGGCACCGTCTCGCGGACGCGGACGCCGGTGAGCTGGAAGACCGCGTCGTTGAGCGACTCCAGGTGCTGGACGTTGACCGTCGCGTGGACGTCGATCCCCGCCGCCAGCAGCTCCGCGATGTCCTCGTACCGCTTGGCGTGCTCGAGCCCCGGCGCGTTCGTGTGCGCGAGCTCGTCGACCAGGCACAGCTCGGGCGCGCGGGCGAGGATCGCGCCGACGTCCATCTCCTGCAGCACCGCGCCGCGGTGGGTCACTTCCCGCCGCGGCACGATCTCCAGCCCCTCCACCAGCGCGGCGGTCTCGGCGCGGCCGTGGGTCTCGACCACGCCGACCACCACGTCGCGCCCGTCGGCGGCCGCCGCATGCCCCTGCTGGAGCATGCGGTACGTCTTGCCCACCCCGGCCGCCATGCCGAGGAAGACCGTGTAATGGCCGGCGCTACGCACCCAGCAGGTTGTGGACGATCAGGTCGATCAGCTTGATCCCGACGAACGGCGCGATCAGTCCACCGAGCCCGTACACGAGCAGGTTGCGCCGCAGCAGCGCGTCCGCGCCCGCCGGCCGGTACCGCACGCCGCGCAGCGCGAGCGGCACGAGCGCCGGGATGACGAGCGCGTTGAACACGATCGCGCTGATGATCGCCGACTCCGGCGTCCCCAGGCCCATCACGTTCAGCTGGTCCAGCGGCCCCCGGTCGCCCAACTTGTTTGCGTACGTGAACGCAAAGATCGCGGGGAGGATCGCGAAGTACTTCGCGATGTCGTTGGCGATGGAGAACGTCGTCAGCGCGCCGCGGGTGATGAGCAGCTGCTTGCCGACCTCGACGATCTCGATGAGCTTCGTCGGGTTCGAGTCGAGGTCGACCATGTTCCCCGCCTCCCGCGCCGCCTGGGTGCCGGTGTTCATCGCCACGCCGACGTCGGCCTGCGCGAGCGCGGGCGCGTCGTTCGTGCCGTCGCCCGTCATCGCGACGAGCCGGCCGGCCTCCTGCTCGGCCCGGATCAGCTCGAGCTTGCGCTCGGGCGTCGCCTCGGCCAGGAAGTCGTCCACGCCGGCCTCGCGGGCGATCGCCTCCGCGGTCAGCCGGTTGTCGCCGGTGACCATCACGGTGCGGATCCCCATCGTGCGCAGCTGCTCGAACCGCGCGGCCATGCCCTCCTTGACGACGTCGCGCAGCTCGATCACGCCGAGCACCTGCGAGTCGCGGGCGACGGCGAGCGGCGTGCCGCCCTCTCGGCCGATCCGGTCGAGCTCGGCCCGCAGCTCCGGCGGCGCCTGGCCGCCCTCGGCCTCGACCCACTTGAGCACCGCGTCGCCCGCGCCCTTGCGCAGCCGGGTGCCGCCGACGTCCACGCCGCTCATCCGCGTCTGGGCGGTGAACGGGACGAACCGCGCGTCGCTCGGCCCCAGCTCACGCTCGCGCAGCCCGTACTGCTTGGCGAGCACGACGATCGAGCGCCCCTCCGGCGTCTCGTCGGCCAGCGACGACAGCTGCGCCGCCTCGGCCAGGTCGCCCTCGCTCACCCCGGGCATCGGGAGGAACGCCGCGGCCTGCCGGTCGCCGAGCGTGATCGTGCCGGTCTTGTCGAGCAGCAGCACGTCCACGTCGCCGGACGCCTCGACCGCGCGGCCGCTCAGCGCCAGCACGTTCCGCCGCACGAGCCGGTCCATCCCCGCGATGCCGATCGCGCTCAGCAGCGCGCCGATCGTCGTGGGGATGAGCGCGACGAGCAGCGCGGTCAGCGTCGCGGTCGACGCGGCGGTGCCCGCGAAGTCGGCGAACGGCCGCAGCGTCACGACGACGACGAGGAAGATGAGCGTCAGGCCGCTGAGCAGGATCCCGAGCGCGATCTCGTTCGGCGTCTTCCGCCGCGCCGCGCCCTCGACCAGGCCGATCATCCGGTCCAGGAACGACTGCCCCGGCTCCTGCGTGATCTCCACCACGATGCGGTCGCTCAGCACGCGCGTGCCGCCCGTGACCGCGCTGCGGTCGCCGCCCGCCTCGCGGATCACGGGCGCGGACTCGCCGGTGATCGCGGACTCGTCCACGGACGCGATCCCCTCGATCACCGTCCCGTCGCCGGGGATCACGCCGCCGGCCTCGACCACGACCGTGTCGCCGCGCCGCAGGTCCGCCGCCGCGCGCTCGCTCCCGTCGACCAGGCGCGCGGTCGTCGTCGTCCGCATCTTGCGCAGCGTGTCCGCCTGCGCCTTGCCGCGGCCCTCCGCGATCGCCTCGGCCAGGTTGCCGAAGAGGACGGTGAGCCACAGCCAGACCGCGACCGTCGCGGTGAACCACACCGGCTGCTCGCCGTCGCCGGCGACGATCAGGACCGTCGCGAGGACGGCGGCGATCTCGACCACGAACATGACCGGGTTGCGGACCATCTGCCGCGGGTCGAGCTTGCGCGCCGCGTCGATCAGGACGCTGCGCCACGGGATCTCCTTCATCGTTCCTCCTCCACGGCGAGGTTCAGCATCAGGACGTTGACGCCGGGCTCGCCGAAGACGCCGAGCCCGCGGCCGTCCGTGTGCTCCTCGACCAGCTCGTCCACCCGCTGGCGCGGCAGGCCGGTCGCGCGGGCCACGCGCCGAGCCTGGATCCGCGCGTTCTCCACGCTGATCTGCGGATCCACCCCCGAGGCGGAGGTCGTCGCGGCGTCCGCCGGCACCTCGCTCACACGGATGCCCTCCCGCTCGGCGTAGTCCAGCGCGAACCGCCGCTGCTGCACGGCGAGCGTCGCCTGGTTCGGCCCGCGGTTGTTGAAGTAGGTCGCGCTGGCGGAGTAGCCGGTGACCGACGGGCGCGACTGGAAGAGGTCGTCGCGGGCGCTGAAGTCCTGGCCGATCAGGCGCGAGCCGACGGTCCGGCCCTCCTCGTCCTGGACGAGCGAGCCCTTGCTCTTGCCGGGCACGAGCACCTCCGCGGCGCCGGTGATGGCGAGCGGGTAGGCGAGGCCGCAGAGCACGGTGAAGACGAGCACCGCGAGCGCGGCGCTCCTGAGATCCTTGAGCATCGGTCCTTCTAGAAGAGGCTGTCGGTGAGGCCCTGCGCGACGGGTCCGAGGAGGAGCGCGGGGACGAAGGTGAGGAGCGCGACGAGGATCACGCTGCCGATGAGCAGCACGACGAACGTCGGCGTGTCGGTCCGCATCGTGCCCGGGCCCGCGGGCGTGACCCGCTTGCCGGCGAGCGATCCCGCCACCGCGAGCGCGGCGACCATCGGGAGGAAGCGGCCGAAGAGCATCGCCAGCCCGCCCATGAGGTTCGCGAACGTCACGGAGAGCGTGCCGTCGTTGTTCCCGTTGGGCTGGAGGAAGCCGGTGTAGCCGGCCATGGCGGAGCCGTTGTTGTTGGCCTGCGAGGTGTAGGCGTAGAGCGTCTCGCTGAAGCCCTGCGGCCCTTCGTTGAAGATCGACGCGTCGCCGTACTTCGTGCCGATCGCCAGCGCCGTGAGCGCGAGCACGATCAGCGGGACGGCGAGGGTGCCGACGGCGACGAGCTTGATCTCGCGGGCGCCGATCTTCTTGCCCAGGTACTCGGGCGTGCGGCCGACCATCAGGCCGGCGAGGAAGACGGCGAGCAGGACGAACAGGAGCATCCCGTACAGGCCCGAGCCGACGCCGCCGAAGATGACCTCGCCGGTCATCATGTTGGCCAGCGGGATCGCGCTGCCGATGCCGGTCAGCGACTCCATCGCGGCGTTGACGGCGCCGCAGCTCGCCACCGTCGTGACGACCGCGAAGAGGCTGGAGGAGCCGATGCCGAACCGGGTCTCCTTGCCTTCGAGGTTCGGCCCGTGGATCCCCGCGGCCTGCATCGCCGGCGTGCCGTGCGACTCGGCGACGTACAGGACGACGCAGCCGATGAGGAACATCGTCGCCATCGCGGCGTAGATCGCCCAGCCCTGCCTCCTGCTGCCCACCATCCGCCCGAAGGTGTTCGTGAGCGCCGCCGGGATCAGGAGGATGAGCAGCATGAGGACGACGTTCGTCATGCCGCTCGGGTTCGAGAACGGCATCGCGGCGTTGACGTTGAAGAAGCCGCCGCCGTTCGTGCCGAGCATCTTGATGGCCTCCTGCGAGGCGGCCGGGCCCATGCCGAGCGTCTGCTCCGCTCCGCCTCCGACGAACGCGTTCACCGTCTTGTAGGCGTCGAGGTTCTGGATCGCGCCCTGGGTGACGAGGAAGAGCGCGGCGATCGCGCTGATCGGCAGCAGGACGTAGAGGGTCGTGCGGGTGAGGTCGACGTACGCGTTGCCCAGGCTCGTGGTGGAGCGCCGGGCGAAGCCGCGGATCACGGCGGCGACGACGGCGATCCCGACCGCGGCGGAGAGGAAGTTCTGCGTCGTGAGCCCCGCCATCTGGCTGAAGGAGCTCAGCGTGGTCTCACCGCCGTAGAACTGCCAGTTCGTGTTCGCGACGAACGACGCGGCGGTGTTGAAGCTGAGGTCCCAGGGCGGTGAGCTCAGGTCCTGCGGGTTGAAGGGGTGGAGCGTCTGGGTCCTGAGGATCGCGTACAGGACGACGAACCCGGCGAGGTTGAAGAGCAGGATCGAGCGGGCGTACCGCTTCCAGTCCTGCTCGGCCTGCGTCTGCGGGCCGAGCCCGCGCAGGATCCCCCGCTCGACCGGCCCGAGCACCCGGTCGAGGGCCACGGGCTCCCCCTGCAGCACCCGGGCGAGGTAGCCGCCGAGCAGCGGCGTCAACGCGGTGAGCACCGCGACGAAGACGGCGATCTGGATCCATCCAGCGGCCGTCATCTACAGCTCCTCCCCACGCAGCAGCGCGTAGAGCAGGTAGACGGCCAAGAGTCCCGAGACCGCCAATGCGACCCCGTCGAGCGCGCTCATACCTTCTCCAGCCCCTTCACGAGGCCGAGGAACAGCACGAACGACCCGAGGCCGAGAGTGAGGCTGATCAAGTCCATGCCCCGACTCTCGGCGCCCGACGTCACGCCCCCATCACGCCTCAGCGCTCGCGCATCAAGATCCCGTGAAGGGCGCGGTTACGGAACGTCTGACGCTCCTGTCGAGCCTCCGCTTGATGCCGAGATCGCCCGCGCCGTGGCCCCTCGCAACGCCGCGCTCCCATAACGCGCGACGACCTGCAGAACCGAGCGGGAACGAACGCCCCCTCATCGTCGCCCGCCACACGAGGGGTCACTTCTTCCCGCTCAGCGGGAAACGAACGCCCCCTCACCTCCCCGCCCCGCTCGAGGGGTCACTTCTTTCCGCCCGTCCGGGAGGTGGGCCCTTCGAGTGTCGCTCTACGCCACATCAAAGGGCCCACCTCCCCCACAGAAGGGCCCACCGCTCAGTCCAGGCCCATCGCTCCCTGACACCCGGACGGCGCACGGCGCGAGAGCGGCGGGCGAGAAGTGGCTGGGCGGGTGGGCGGCCGCTGCTGACCGCGGTGGCGGAGAACGCCGGGGATGAGGCCAGGCCGGATGCCCGCCGCTCAGGCGGCGAAGCGGTAGCCGACGCCGGGTTCGGTGCGGATGAGGGTGGCGGTGGGGCCGAGCTTGCGGCGGAGGTTGGCGAGGTGGGTCCGGAGGGTGGCGACGTCGTCGGCGTAGGCGAGGCCCCAGACCTCGGTGAGGATGGTGCGGTGGGTGAGGAGGCGGCCGCGGTTGCGCATGAGCGTCGTCAGCAGGCGGAACTCGATCGGCGTGAGGTGGACGACGGTGCCGGCGACGCGGGCCTCGTGGGCGGCGAGGTCGAGCTCGAGGGCGTCGGCGCGGAGGACCGGGTCAGCGCGCTCCGGCGCGGCGCGGCGGAGGGCGGCGCGCAACCGGGCGACGAGCTCCCGCGGGGAGAAGGGCTTGGTGACGTAGTCGTCGGCGCCGGCCTCCAGCGCGAGCACCTTCTGCTCCTCCTCCCCCACCGCACTCAACACCAGGATCGGCGCGCTCGACCACTCGCGGAGCGAGCGCGTGACGGAGATGCCGTCGCCGTCGGGGAGGACGAGGTCGAGGATCGCGGCGTCGGGTGCCTGGAGCGCGGCGGCGTCCAACGCCTCCTGCGCGGTGGCGGCGGGGACGACGTCGAAGCCCGCGTCGCGCAGGACGATCCGCAGCGCGCGGAGGATCTGCGGCTCGTCGTCGCAGACGAGCACCCGCTGCCGGTCGCTCATGCGGCGGGCGCGGGCGCGGGCTCCGGCGCGGCAGCGGGAACCGGCTCGAGCGGCAGCTCGACGACGAAGCTGGTGCCCTGGCCGGGGAGCGACTCGGCCCACAGTCGGCCGCCGTTGACCTCCACGAACCCGCGCGCGATGGCGAGGCCGAGCCCGCTGCCGCGGTGGCCGGTCGCGTCGGTGCCGCTCCGGTAGAACGGCTCGAAGACGCGGTCGAGCTGGGCGGGCGGGATGCCCGGGCCGCGGTCGACGATCCGCACCCGCAGCCGCCCGTTCACCGCCCGCGCGCGCACGCTCACCGGGTGCCCGGCACCGTGGCGCACCGAGTTCTCCAGCAGGTTCGCGAACGCCCGCTCGAGCTGCGCGGCGTCCGCGCGCACCAAAGGCAGGTCATCCGCGATCGCGAGCGTGAAGGACGCGCGGGCGCCGAGCTCGTCCATCGCCACGCGGAGCACCTCGTCGACCGAGCACCAGTCGACCCGCGGCGCGGCGGCGTGGGCCTCCAGGCGCGAGAGGTCGAGGAGCTGGTCGATGAGGCGGGCGAGCCGCGAGGCCTCCTCCCCCACACCGGCGGCGAGCTCGCGGCGGTCCCCGTCGGAGAGGCTGGGCGAGGCGAGCGGCTCGACCGACGTCAAGATCGCGGTCAGCGGCGTGCGCAGGTCGTGCGAGACGGCGCGCAGCAGCGCGGTCTTCAGCAGATCCGAACGGCGGAGCGCGCGGGTCTCGACGGTGTCGGCAAGCAGCGCGTCGCGCTCCAGCGCGGCGGCCAGCAGCGCTTCCAGCGACGGCACGACGCGCTCCTGGAGCCGGCGAAGCAGCGTCTCCGGGAGCGTCGAGGGCACGAGGAGTGTCCCGAGCTGCGACGGCCCGTCCCGAAGCGGGAAGGCGACGCGGCGGTCGTCGCCGGCCGCCGGCGCGCGGGTGATCGACGCGGACGGCAGATCGAGCGCGGACGACAGCCGGGACGATGCGACCGCCAGCGCGCTGTCGAGGTCGTCGCCCCGCAGGAGGATCCGCGCCATCTCGGCCGCCAGGTCCGCCTCACGCCGCCGCTGCTCGGCCTCCAACGCGCGAGAACGCGCCGCCTCCGCCAGCCAGGACACCACCACGGAAGCGACCACCAGCACCGCCAGCGCGACCCAGTTCTCGCCGTCGGCGATCGTGAACCGCCCCGTCGGCTCGATGTGGAAGTAGTTGAACGCCAGCGCGCTCCCCACCGCCGTCGCGACGCCGAGCCACACGCCCCAGAACGCCGCCACCACCAGCACCGCGAGCAGGTAGACGACGCCGAGCGAGATCGCCGCCGCGACCGTCTTGAGCGGGTACACGATCGCCGTCGTCAGCGCGATCGAGGCGACCGCGGCGAGGAGTCCATACGCGAGCGGAGGGCGGCGGAGCGGCATGGCCACATCCGACCGTAGCCATCCTCACGAGCCCTTCACGAAACCTTGATGCGTCCGGCGCGTTCCGACACAGGAACCCCACGAGCCCCGAGGAACCTGGAGATCATGGCTTCCGCCCCCGCCCCCACCTCCCCGAAGTCGACAGCGCCCAGCGAGCACCGCCTGCAGGACGCGAAGGTCACGCCCGTCCCGCGCCCGCCCGTCGTGGCGAGCGCCGACTGGTAGGAGCGCGCCGCCGCGGCGCTACGCCGCGTCGACGGCCCGGTCGGACCGCTCGATGTTCATCCGCAGCCGCGCCAGCGCCTGCCGGATGAGCCGCGACACCTGCATCTGCGACACGCCGATGTGCCGCGAGATCTCGGTCTGCGTGAGGTCCTCCTCGAATCGCAGCCGCAGGATCTCCCGGTCGCGCGCCGTCAGGACGTCCAGCGCGCCGTCGATCAGCACGCGGATCTCGGCGCGCCCCAGCTCGGGGTCGGACGACCCGATCGAGTCCGCCAGCGTGGCGTCCTCGCCGATCGGCTCGTCGAACGAGCGGGCGCGGCGAGCGTCGGCGCTCTGGATCGTCGAGAGCACTTCCTCGAACGGCGCGTCGATCGCCTTCGCGAGCTCCTGCACGGTGGGCGAGCGGCCAAGCGAGTTCGTCAGCTCGTCGCGCGCCTTGGCGACCTTCAGCTGCAGCTCCTGCGTGCCGCGCGGCACGCGCACCGCCCACGTCTTGTCGCGGAAGTGGCGCTTGATCTCGCCCAGCACGGTCGGCGTCGCGTAGGACGAGAACCGCACCTCGCGCGAGAGGTCGAACCCCTCGATCGCCTTCATGATGCCGACGCAGGCGACCTGGATCAGGTCGTCCAGCGGCTCGCCGCGGCCGGCGTAGCGCCCGGCCAGCGCACGGGCGAGCGGCAGCATCTCCTCCGCCAGGATGTCCCGCGCACGGGTGTCCCCGTGGTGGTGGTACCGGCGCAGGAGCATCCGCTCACGGTCTGCGCTGCCACCCGTGTGGCCACCTGAATCGAGCACGCGCTCCACGCCCTGAACTCTGACAGGTCCCTCAAGGGCCTGCCCGTCCTCCACGCTCAATCGCGTTCGAGCGGGGCCATCGTGAGGCCCGCGTCGCGGAGCTGCTCCCAGTACAGCTCCGCCTGCTCGAGGTGGCCCGACCAGACGATCGCCTTGCCGGAGCGGTGGATCTTGTCGGCGATGGCGTAGCCGGAGTCCAGGTTGACGCCGGGGATGTAGCGGGCCAGGCAACGGGCGACGTGGTCGAAGGTGTTGTGGTCGTCGTTGAGGACGATCACACGCCAGGCACCGCCGAGTCCCGAGTCCGGGCCGTCGGTGCGCGGAAGCTCGATGGTCTGGGTCATGACCCGCCGGAGGATACCCGCGACAACGCGCGCTCCAAGCCCGGGTACAGGTGGTCGGGCGGCATGCCCTGCTCGTACGACGCGGCGGTCGCCGGGTCGGTCTTCGCGGCCAGGTCCTCGCGCACGCGCGCGGCGAACTCCTCCCCGTCGGCCGCCTCCCGAGCCCACGAGACCTGCTTGGCCAGCTGCTCGCGCAGGCGGGTCAGGTGCTCCTGCGGGTCGTCGTACAGGCCGAAGTGGGTGATGCCGAGCGCTTGCGGATCCCACGCCGCGATCGCGTCCATCGAGCGCGGCCACGCCTCGAGGTCGATGTCCGGCGGCGGCGTCGGGGCGAGGATCGGCCCGTCCGGCGTGATCCGCACACCCGCGGTGTCGCCGGTGAACGCGGTGCCGGTCGGCTCGTGCAGGTAGGAGACGTGGTGGGAGGCGTGCCCGGGCGTGTACGCGACGCGCCAGGCGCCGATCGTCTCGCCGCCGGTCAGGACGCGGAGGTTCTCCTCCGGGACGGGGACGATCTCGCCCCACAGCGTCTCCATGTGCTCGCCGTACAGGCGCGAAGCCGACGCGACCAGCTTCGAGGGGTCGGCGAGGTGGCGCGCGCCGCGCTCGTGGACCCACACCTCCAGGTCGGGCCAGCGCTCGACGAGCTTGCCGGCGCCGCCGGAGTGGTCGAGGTGGATGTGGGTGACGAGGAGGCGCGACGGCCGCTCCTCCCCGATCCCCGCGACGAGCGTGTCGTGGACCGTGGACGGGCCGCAGTCGATCAGCGCGCCGTCGACCAGGAACGCGCCGATGACCCGCTCGCGCCCCAGGTGCTTCGTGTCGATCAGCTTCACGCCACGGAGTCTGACGCGGCCCCGCCGTTCAGGCTCTCCGGGCCCGCGCGCTCGACGACGACGAGGTCCTGGAAGCTCGTGCCGTCCTCGATCCCCCGCCACGAGCCCGGGTGGACCGACCGCAGCGTCAGCCCGTGCGTGGCCAGCCGCTCGCGCAGCCAGCCCTCGTCGTACGCGACCGCGTCCTCGGGGACCTCGTCGCTGATGACCGCCACGTGCGCGTCGGGGTCCAGGAAGGCGAGCGTCGCCGTCCCACCGCGGACCGCCGCGCGCGAGCCGTCGTCGAGCAGGAACCACGTCAGCAGCGCCCGGCCGCCGGGCTTGAGCACCCGCGCGGTCTCGGCCAGGTAGTGGTCGGCCTCCTCCTCCAGCAGGTGGGTGAGCACCGAGGTCTGGATGACGAGGTCGAACCGCGCGTCGTCGTACGGGAAGCGGTACTCGCTCGCCGCGTGCGCGCCGTGCGGGTTGTAGCGGCGGTTGTAGAGGTCGGCGACCTGGAAGCGGAAGTTGCCGTGCCTGGCGTACCGGCGCCGGCACCAGCCGATGCCGTCGCGGTTGACGTCGAACCCGTCGTAGGAGCCGCGCGAGGACAGGTAGCCCGCCAGCGGCCGCGCCATCCGCCCGATCCCGCACCCGACGTCCAGCACGGCCTCGTCGGGCTGCAGGCCGGCCAGCTCGACGAAGTGGGTGAGGAACTCGTCGCCGGTCGCGGCGAAGTCGGAGTGGCCGACGAAGTCGAGCCGGCGCGGCGGCACGAGCCGGTCGCCGCGCCCGCTCACGCGGTCCTTCAGGTCGAGCATGCGCAGCTTGAGCGAATCGCGGACGCGCTCGGAGAGCGGGGGCTTCGTCATCGGCGCCGATCCTGCCATGTCGGCGTGCGCGACGACGCGTGCGGCGCCCGTTTGGACATACGATCCCGTTCATGACCGTGCGCCTGGACCGGGCCGATCGGCCTTGGATGATGCGGACCTACGCGGGCCACTCCACGGCCGCGAAGTCCAACGAGCTCTACCGCCGCAACCTCGCCAAGGGCCAGACCGGCCTGTCGGTGGCGTTCGACCTGCCGACGCAGACCGGCTACGACCCCGACCACGAGCTCGCCCGGGGCGAGGTCGGCAAGGTCGGCGTGCCCGTCGCCCACCGCGGCGACATGAAGCAGCTGATGGAGGGCATCCCGCTCGACCAGATGAACACGTCGATGACGATCAACGCGACGGCGGCCTGGCTGCTGGCGCTCTACATCGTCGCGGCGGAGGAGCAGGACGTCCCGCAGGAGAAGCTCGCGGGCACGACGCAGAACGACATCATCAAGGAGTTCCTCGCGCGCGGGACGTACGCGTTCCCGCCCGGGCCCTCGATGCGGCTGATCGCGGACATGGTCGCCTACACGGTGACCAACATCCCCAAGTGGAACCCGATCAACATCTGCTCGTACCACCTCCAGGAGGCGGGCGCGACCCCGGTCCAGGAGATCGCCTACTCGATGAGCAACGCGATCGCCGTGCTCGACGCGGTCCGCGAGCGCGTCGACCAGGAGCTGATGGGGCCGGTCTTCGGGCGCATCTCGTTCTTCGTCAACGCCGGCGTCCGGTTCGTCGAGGAGTACGCCAAGCTCCGCGCGATGGGCCAGCTGTGGCAGGAGCTCGGCCGCGAGCGCTACGGCGTCGAGGACCCGAAGCACCTGCGGTTCCGCTACGGCGTGCAGGTCAACTCGCTCGGCCTCACCGAGCAGCAGCCGGAGAACAACGTCCAGCGGATCGTGCTGGAGGCTTTGGCGGTCACCCTCGGCCGCGACGCGCGCGCTCGGGCGGTGCAGCTGCCCGCGTGGAACGAGGCGCTCGGCCTCCCGCGCCCGTGGGACCAGCAGTGGGCGCTCCGCATCCAGCAGGTGCTCGCGTACGAGACCGACATCCTCGAGTACCCCGACATCTTCGAGGGCTCGAAGGTGATGGAGGGGCTCACCGCCGAGCTGGTCGAGGGCGCGCGCGCCGAGATGGCCGTGGTGGCCGAGCACGGCGGCGCGGTCGAGGCCGTGTCGTACATGAAGGGCCAGCTCGTCGACTCGCACCGCGAGCGGATCCGCCGGATCGAGGCGGGCGAGCAGACGGTCGTCGGCATCAACAAGTTCGACTCGACCGAGCCGTCGCCGCTGACGGCCGACGCCGAGGGCGGGATCCTCGTCGTCGATCCGGAGACCGAGGCGCAGCAGCGCGAGGCGATCGCCGCCTGGCGCTCGCAGCGCGACCAGGCCGCGGCCGACGAGGCGCTCGCCGCGCTCCGTGCCGCCGCCGAGTCCGACGACAACCTGATGGAGGCCACGATCGCGGCGGCCCGCGCGGGCGTCACGACCGGCGAGTGGTCGCAGGCGTTGCGCGACGTCTTCGGCTCCTACCGCGCACCGACCGGCGTCGGCGAGGCGACCGGCGGCGACGTCCCCGGCGAGCTGATCGAGGCCGTCCGCGAGGAGGTCGAGCAGGTGAGCGAGGGGCTCGGGCGCCGCCTGAAGATCCTCGTCGGCAAGCCGGGCCTGGACGGCCACTCCAACGGCGCCGAGCAGATCGCCGTCCGCGCGCGCGACGCGGGCATGGACGTGGTCTACGAGGGCATCCGCCTGACGCCGGCGCAGATCGCGGCGAGCGCGCTGCAGGAGGGCGTCCACGTCGTGGGCCTCTCGATCCTGTCCGGCTCACACAAGGAGCTGATCCCGGACGTCGTGAGCGCGCTGCGCGAGAAGGGCGTGGACGTGCCGGTGATCGTCGGCGGGATCATCCCCGAGGCCGACGTGGCGCCGCTGAAGGAGGCCGGGGTCGCGGCGGTCTACACGCCGAAGGACTTCGACCTGACGAAGATCATGCGCGACATCGTCGAGCTCGTGGGCGAGCGGAACGGCGTCGCGGCCTCCGCGTGACGCCTGCGGGCGCGAGCGGTGCCGAGCTGGGCCGGCGGCTGCGCGAGGGCGACCTGAGCGCGGCCCCGGCCGCGCTCAACCTCGTCGAGTCGAAGATCCGCACCGACGAGGTCCACGCGCTGCTGCGCGAGGTCTCCCCCGCGGCGATCGGGTCCGAGCCGCGGGGCCACCTCGTCGGCCTCACCGGCCCGCCGGGGGCCGGCAAGTCGTCGCTGCTCAGCGCGCTGGTGCGGGCGTGGCGGGACGACGGGCGGAGCGTCGCGGTGCTCGCGGTCGATCCGTCCTCCAAGCGGTCCGGTGGGTCGCTGCTGGGCGACCGGGCGCGGATCGAGTTCGACCCTGCCGACGACCGCGTCCTCATCCGCTCCACCGCGGCCGGGGGCCGTCTCGGCGGGCTCGCTCCCGCCACGCGCGCCGCGGGCCACGCCCTCTCCGCCGCCTTCGACGTCGTCGTCATCGAGACCGTCGGCGTCGGCCAGTCGGAGACCGAGGTGGCGGAGGTCGCCGACACCGTCGCGGTCGTCGTCCAGCCCGGCTCCGGCGACGCGCTCCAGTTCATCAAGTCGGGCATCATGGAGGTGCCCGACGTCCTGGTCGTGACGAAGGCCGACCTGGGCGACATCGCGCTGCGGGCGCGCCGGGACCTGAGCGCGTCGCTGCGGTCGCTGGGCGAGCGGGAGAAGCGGGTCGTCGCGGTCTCCTCCATCCCGCCGGTGAGCGGCATCGACGACCTCGTGGCCGCGCTCGACGCGCACCGCGCGTCGCTCGACCTCCCCGCCCGCCGCACCGACGCGCGCCGCACGAGCGCGCTGGCCGACTACGTGGTCGAGCACGGCGAGCGCGGGCTGCGCGCCCTCGGGGGCCGCCGCGCCGCCCTTCGGTACCTTGCCGAGCTGGACCCTGGCCTCGACGTCGCCACCCTGGTCGACCGTCTCGAGGAGAAGGCCCTCACCCGATGACCCCGCTCCTGCGCGACCTCGCCCTCTCCTTCGCCGCCTTCGCCGTGGCGACCCTGCTCGCCGAGCTGCTCGGCGCGACCAACCTCGGCACCGCGCTGACGTTCGGCACCATCGCCTTCATGGGCACGATCGTCGGGCTCATCCTGCTCCGCGGCCCGCAGTCCCCGCGCGCATGACGTACGTCTCGGTCAGCCGCCTGCGGGTGCCGGCCGAGCGGGCGGACGAGCTGATCACCGCGTTCCGCGCGCGGGTCGGGCTCGTGGACGGGTTCGAGGGCTTCCAGGACCTCGAGGTGTGGCAGAACGACCGCGACCCCGGCGAGCTGACGATGGTCAGCCGCTGGCGCGACCGCGACTGCTTCAAGGCGTACATGAAGAGCCGCGAGCACCAGGTCAGCCACGACCGGATCGCGCCCGACCTGGACGCCGCCATCAAGCTGGAGAAGCTCGAGCACCTCCACGTGGTCGCGCAGTGAGCGCCGCGCCCGACCGCCGCACGACCCTCCCGCCCGGCGGCGCACCAGCGCCCGACACCGCCGCCGGCATCAAGCTCCGCCCGCTGGCCGAGGAGGTCACGGAGCGGTACGCGGTCGAGTTCCCCGACGAGGACGAGCGCTACGACCCCGAGGTCTGGCGCGCGTGGTGCGTCCACGACAGCCAGTACCTGCTCCAGTGGGCGATCCTCGACGTCGCCGGCACCACCGACCTCGACCAGCAGGTCGGCTGGCTCACCCGCGTCCTCGGCGCGCGCGACTTCCCGCTCGACCGCCTCGCCCGCACGCTCGAGCTGTGCGGCGACGTGCTGCGCGAGCGCCACGGTCGCGACGACGTGGCCGAGCGGCTGCGCGCGGTCGCGGCGACCGTCGGCTAGGACGCCAACGCCACGATCTTCCACCGTCCCTGCTCCTTGACGAGCCGGACGGTGTCCTGCGACGCGGGCTGGTTGGCCGCGCTGGCGCGCACCTTCGCGGTCGCGCTGTTCCCCTGGACGGTCACGCTCTGCACCTCGATCTTCGGTGACCGCGCTTGGTCGAGGTCCGACCGCTGCAGCGCGACCTCGCACGGTAGCTGCGATTGGACCTGCTCGACCAGCGCGGAGGCGAACAGCTCGTCGCACAGGCGCTGGTAGTCCTTCGCCGCGATGGCCTGCGTGTAGACGACGAGCGTCTCGCGCACCTGCGCCTCGGGATCGTCCTCCTCGTCGTCGCCGCCGCAGGCCGGCACGAGCGCCAGGAGGGCGAGCACGGGAAGGAGCGCGGCACGTCGGCGGAGCATCGCGGCGCAGCGTACGCCGCCCGCCCGCGTGCCGCTCCGGTCGCGCCGCGATTCGACGGCGCGTCGACGATTCAACCTGACGTTGGTCCGATCGGACGAGTGTGCGGATCCGCATTTTGCGCGATACCTCATGGCGAGCCCCAACCCGCCCCCGGTCGATCTTCCCCCACCGGAGCCAGGCGGTCATGGACACGGCTCCTCCAGGGATGAGAGACCGCTGCGGCAGGCGAGGTACCGCCCCCTCCCCGCCGCCGCGGCGGTCGCTCCTGGACGCGGCCGATACGCTGCGCTGCATGGCAGTCGAGCCCCTCCGCGACGGGCACGGCCGGGTGATCGGTGACCTGCGTCTCTCGGTCACCGACCGCTGCAACTTCCGCTGCCAGTACTGCATGCCGGCCGAGGGCCTCCCCTGGCTCGAGCGCGACGGCGTCCTGAGTTTCGAGGAGATCGAGCGGCTGGTCGCGATCTGCGCGCGGATGGGCGTCCACAGCGTCCGGCTCACCGGCGGCGAGCCGCTCGTCCGGCGCGACTTCCCGAAGCTGGCCGCGATGCTCGCGCCGCTGGTCGACGACCTCGCGATCACGACGAACGGCTACCTGCTCGAGCGCGACGCCCAGGCGCTGATCGACGCGGGCATCAAGCGGTTCAACGTCTCGATCGACTCGCTCCAGCGCGACCGGTTCTTCGAGATGACCCGCCGCGACGCGCTCCCCCGCGTCCTCCAGGGCCTCCACGCCCTCGCCGCCGTGGCCGGGCCGGAGCACAAGATCAAGGTCAACGCGGTCGGCCTGCGCGGGTTCACGGAGAACGAGGTCCTCCCGTTCGCCGAGTTCGCGCGGACGCACCCCTACCAGGTGCGGTTCATCGAGTTCATGCCGCTCGACGCCGACCGCACGTGGGACATGGACAAGGTCCTGACCGGCGAGGAGATCCGCGCCGCGATCGACGCCGTCCACCCGCTGGAGGCCGAGCCACGCGAGCCGCACGCCACCGCGCGCGTCTTCCGCTTCGCCGACGGCACCGGCGAGATCGGGTTCATCAACCCGGTGTCCGAGCCGTTCTGCGGCGACTGCGACCGCATCCGCCTCACCGCCGACGGCAAGCTCCGCACCTGCCTCTTCTCCGTCGGCGAGACCGATCTGCGCGCCCCGCTCCGCGCCGGCGCGACCGACGCGGAGCTCGAGCAGGCCATCCGAGACGCGGTCTGGAAGAAGGAGCTCAAGCACCGCGTCAACGAGCCGGGCTTCGTGCAGCCGCTGCGGACGATGTCCGCCATCGGCGGCTGACGCCGGCCGCTACGACGCGCTCTTCGCCGCCTGCTCCAGCGCGTCCGCCTCGGCGGTCTTGCCGCAGCCGCGCAGCGTCTTGGCGTTGTCGGTCGCGACCTGCTTCATGTTGCGCATGACGGTCGAGTCGCCCTCGGCGTAGCGGCCCTCGGGACGCTCCTCGGTCACGCGCGCGATCGTGCGGACGGCGGTCGGGAGGTCGACGACGGGCTCCTGCCCGGGCTGGCCGACGCCGCAGGTGATCTGGATCGTCTCCTGCGCCCGCGCGATGTCGGCGATGTCGGTCGACGGCACGGACTCGGCACCGATCACGGACTGCTTCGCGTTCTCCTGGTCGGCGGGCTGCGCCGTCGGGTCGTCGTTGCCGCAGGCGGCGAGGGTCAGGGCCGCGCAGAGCGCGACGGCGGTGCCGAGGGTTCGCATGGAGCGGGGCTACCCAGCGCCTCCGCGCGTGCGAGGTCCTCTGGCACGTTGACGTTGAGCAGCAACGGAGTCGGCACGTCGAGGAGCGGCGGGGCGAGGCGGTCGAGGACGGTGCGGGTGAGCGGCTCGCCGGGCGGGGCGGCTTCGAGGAGGGCGAGCGCGCGCGCCGGGTAGCGCCCGCAGAGCGGCTGGACACGGCCGCTCTCCACCTCGCGGGCGACGGCGCCGGCGTCCCGCAGCCGCGCCAGCGT
>DATMVO010000498.1:0-2508 GCA_035563115.1 Solirubrobacteraceae bacterium | reverse complement strand
GACGGCGACCAGGCGTCGATCGGCCTCACCGACCCGATCGTTGCGCCGCGCTCGGCGGAGCGGCTCGAGCGCCACGCGGGCGTCCGCGGCGACACCCACGCCGAGCGGGTCGTGCTCGCCAACCTCGCGCTGCGCGCGTGGGTCGGCGGCGCCGACGCCGCGCGCACCCGCGACGTCGCCAGCCGCGCGCTCGCCGGCGGCGCGCTGCTGGTGGACGAGACGAGCGACTCGGTCCCGCTCCACCAGGCGATCTTCGCGCTGATCATCGCGGACGGGCTCGACGAGGCCGACGAGCAGCTCGCCGCCTCGATCGACGAGGCGCGCCGGCGCGGCTCGGCCTACGGCTTCGCCGCCTCCTCCACGATGCGCGCGCTCGCCCGGCTGCGCGCGGGCCGCGTCACCGATGCGGAGGCCGACGCGCGCGCCGCGCTGGACACCGAGGTCGAGCACGCGCTGATCACGCCGATGTCGCGCGGCTTCCTCGCGCTCGCGCTGCTGGAGAGCGACGCGATCGACGAGGCGAGCGCGGTGCTGGACGCCGCGCCGCCGCGCGCCCTGCTGCTGCGCGCGCTCCCTTCGATCCACGTCTGCTTCGCCCGCGGCATGGTCGCGCTGCGGCGCGGCGACCTGCAGGAGGCGCGGGCCGAGATCGAGGCGGCGGCGAGCCTGGAGGGCGCGTTCGGCGTCGTCTCGCCGATCCTCGGCTGGCGGCTCGTGCTCGCGGCGATCCGTGCGGGGAGCGGGGACGTCGCGGCGGCGCGCACGCTCGTCGACGAGCAGGTCGCGCACACCGCGGCCTGGGGCTCGCCGGCGCTCCACGGCTCGGCCCTGCGCGCGGAGGCGATGTTCCACGCGGGGGAGGAGGGGCTGCAGCGACGCCGCGCCGCGATCGCGCTGCTGCGCGCGGGCCGCGACCGGCTCGAGCTCGCCCGCGCGCTCACCGACCTCGGCGCCGCGACCCGCCACGCCGGCGACGCCGAGGGCGCCCGCGCCCCGCTCACCGAGGCGCTCGACCTCGCCCGCGCCCTCGGCGCCCGCGCCTTGGCCGAGCGGGCGCACCGCCAGCTCCAGGCCGCCGGCGCGCGCCCGCGGCGGCTGCGCTTCAGCGGCGCGGAGGCGCTCACCGCCTCCGAACGGCGCGTCGCCGAGCTCGCCGCACGCGGCATGAGCAACCGCGACATCGCGCAGGCGCTCTTCGTCACGGCCAAGACCGTCGAGAACCATCTTGGCCGCGCGTACCGGAAGGTCGGGGTCTCCTCGCGGGAGGAGCTGGGGGTCGCCCTGGGGGACCCCCACGCCACAAGTTGAGGGACGCCCCCTCATGCCGCCCCGGCGGCGCTGGCGGAAGCTCGTCCCGTGCTGACCGACGGACCCATCGAGCTCCTCCTCCAGATCGACGAGGGCACCGACCCCATCCAGGGTCGCCTCACCCTCGCCGGCGAGACCACCCGCGCCTTCCGCGGCTGGCTCGGCCTGGCGGCGGCGATCGAGGAGCTCACGCGGGTCGCGCCGGCACGGCAGACGCCCACCGCTCCCACCGAAGAGGACTGACGCACCATGCGCACCCCCATCCCGTTCCTGCTCAAGCTCGCCGCGTTCGCCATGGTCGCGGCGCTGCTCACCGCCGGCTCCGCCACCGCGGCGAAGCTCATCACCGGCAAGCAGATCGCCAACGGCTCCATCACGGCGGCCGACATCAAGAAGAACTCGCTCAAGGCCGACCGGCTCGCGCCGTCGCTGCGCAAGAGCATGACCGCGGGCAAGGCCGGCGCCGACGGCAAGGTCGGCCCGGCCGGTCCGCAGGGCCCCGCCGGCCCCAAGGGCGACACCGGCGCCCAGGGCGAGCCCGGCCCGAAGGGCGACCGCGGTCCCAGCGCCGGCACGCTCATGCGGATGGCGCAGTCCAGCGTCATCGGTGAGGACGACACCATCTTCTCGCACGAGCTGCCGGTCGGCACGAGCGTGGCGACCGTCAAGTTCTCGGCGCTCGGCGGCTCGAACGGCCCGCTCCGCTGCGACGTCCGCTCGGAGGCCGGCGTGGTCCACGACCGGACCACCACGAACCTGCTCGCGAACGGCCGCAGCACGGTGGCGCTCGTCACCGCGGTGACCAACGACGCCGCGAACCCGGACGACGACGAGCTGCGCCTGCAGTGCGACGAGGGGACGCTGACGTTCGCGATCCTCGACGACATCAAGGTCGTGACCGTCCAGGTCGGCGAGCTCGCCGTCACGGACAAGTAGCCCCCGGCCCCCGCTCCTGACGAGAGACCGACGCGCCATGCGCCATCCGATCCCCCTCCTGCTCAAGCTCGCCGCGTTCGCCATCGTGGCGGCGCTGCTGACCGCGGGCTCCGCGACCGCCGCGAAGCTCATCACCGGCAAGAACATCAAGAACGGCTCGATCACGGCCGCCGACATCAAGAAGGGCTCGCTGAACGCCGACCGGCTCACGCCGGCGCTGCGCAAGTCGCTCACCGCCCGCTCCGGCGCGGGCACCGCCGGGGC
>DATMVO010000497.1:0-17928 GCA_035563115.1 Solirubrobacteraceae bacterium | reverse complement strand
GGTGGTGCGGCTGCGCAACCGCACGGCCAGACAGGGCGCGCTCCGCTTGGTCTACCTGCCGTCGCGCGGCGTGCCGCGGGCCGCGATCGCCGCGCCGCGCCGGATCGCGCGCGGGGACTACGCGGTGGTCCGGCTGCGGCTGACGCTCCCGGCGGGCCAACCGCCCGACCGCCTCGACGGCCTGCTCGTCGCGCGGATGCCCGGGAGCACGGCGCGGCTGCGCGTCCGCGGCACCGGCCCGCGCGTCACCTTCGACCCGCGAAAGCTCGAGCTCTCCGTCGACCGCTACGGCCCGCTCGCCACCGGCGGCATCGCCGAGGTCGTCGTCCGCGGCCCCGACGCGCCCGCGCTCGCCGCCGCGCACACGCCGATCGGCGCGCAGATCCTCACCGACGGCGACGCCGCGATCCGCGTCGCGGTCGGGGCGCCCCGCGCGGAGGACGGCGTCTTCGTCGCGCCCGTCACCGTTCAGGACGCCGAGGGGCTCGACACCGGCAGCTTCACCGGCACGGTCCCGGTGAGCGGGAGCACCGGCAGCGACAACGGCCTCCGGGTCGAGGTGAAGGTCGGCTTCAGCTTCCTCGTCATGGCCCTCGTCGTCCTCCTCGGCTCCATCCTCGGCGGCTTCGCCCAGCGCTACAGCGAGGTCGGCCGCGACGCGCGCATCCTCCGCCTCCGCCTCAAGGCCGCCGTCGCCGACTACGACGCCAAGCTCGCCACGTGCCCCGGCAAGCGGCCCGCGAGCTACGCCCTCGACACGTGGCTCGACCCGCGCCCGCAGCACCAGGGCTTCGCCCGCTACCCCGGCACCCGCGGCGTCGCCGGCATGCAGTGGCACCTGGGCACCGCCCGCACCAAGCGCGACGTCGACGAGCAGCGGTTCCGCGTCCGCGCCGTCGTCCGCCACGTCGAGCGGTGGCTCACCCTGGAGCCGGTCGCGCGCGCGGCCGCGGGGGTGCTGGACGAGCGGCCGCCGCGCCGCGGGAACGTCTCGATGCTCCAGTGCGCGGCGTTCAAGGACGTCCGCCGGCTCCTCGACGACGCCCGCGCCGCGCCCGATCCCGCGCTCCACGCCGCGTTCACCGACGAGGAGACGTACCTCGCGCACGAGCGCCGGGAGGATCAGGCGTCCGCCCGCCTCGCGCAGGCCGTGGCCGAGCAGACCGTCGTGCTCGACCTCGCGCTCCAGGCCTGGTGCTACCTGGCGGGCTCGACCGTCTCCGCGACCGCGGGCTCATCGACGCGCCGACCCACGCCGAGATCCTGACGTGCGAGCTGCAGCTCCTGGAGGACCGCTACCCGCCGCTCGACGAGCGCGACGACCGCACGAACCAGCAGCTGCGGCTCGACCTGCACGACCGCGTCGACCGGCTGGCCGAGCTGTGGCCGGAGGGGGAGGAGCCGCCCAAGCGCGCCGACCGCACGACTCGCGCGATGCTGCTCGAGTACGTCGTCCGCGACCCCAGCCGCACCGTCGCCGGCACGCAGACCGCGGGCGGCAGCGGCTGGCGGGGCGTGGTCGTCGCCGACTGGGCGTGGACGATCCTCACCGGCCTCGTCGCGGCCGTCGTCTACACGCTCGGCGCCAAGGCCTTCACCGACGGCACGTGGGGCGGCAGCCTGGCCCAGTACGCCACGGCGTTCGCCACCGGGTTCGCGGGGGAGGCCGTCGCGTGGCGGCGCTTCCCCATCTTCCGCGGCCGCCACAACGACGTGGAGGGCGATGGCCCGAAGCCCCCGCCCTCCGCACAACACGAACCGCAAGTGCCGCCGAGCGAGCCGCAGCCCGCGCCGCCGGCGCCGCTGCCCTAGGCCCGCTCGAGCTGGAACCGGCCGACGATCGCGCCGACCTCGTCCGCCGTCGTCGCGAGCGAGTCCGTCGACGCGGCGATCTCCTGCGCGGACGCGGAGGTCTCCTCGGTCGACGCGGAGACGTCCTCGGTCGCGGCGGAGGAGCGCTCGGCCAGCTCGGCCACCTCGCGGATCCGCTCGTCGACGTCGGCGGCGCCCGCCGCGATGCCCTCGGTGATCGTCGCGATGTGCTTCACGCGCGTGCCCATGTCGTCCACCGACGCGCCGATCCGCTGGAACGCCGCGCGGGCGTGCTCGACGGTCTCGGCGCCCGCCTCGGTCCGCTCGGCGGTCCGCTCGACGATCGCGACGACCTTCTGCGTCTCGGCCTGCATGTGCCCGATCAGCTCGGAGATCGAGGAGGACGCGGTCTGCGACTCCTCGGCCAGCTTGCGGACCTCCTCGGCGACGACCGCGAAGCCGCGGCCCTGCTCGCCGGCGCGGGCGGCCTCGATGGCGGCGTTCAGCGCGAGGAGGTTGGTCTGCTCGGCGATGCCGGTGATGGTCTGGACGATGCCGCCGATCTCGTCGGACTTGGCACCGAGGTCGCGGATCGCGCCGGCGACCTCGCCGGACGAGTCGCGCAGCCCGCGCATCGCCTCGGTCGCCTCGTCGGCGGCGCTGACGCCCTCGCGGACCAGCTCCGTCGCCTCGTCGGCGGCACGCGCCGTCTCGTCGGCGGTGCGGGCCGAGTCCTCGATGCCGTGGACGACGTCGCCGACGAGCTGGCGGGTCTCGCTCAGCTGACGCGCCTGCTGCTCGGCGGACTCGGCGATGCGCTGGATGGCATCGGCGATCTCGCCGACCGCGCGGCCCGCCTCCTGCGCGGCGCCGGACATCTCGTGCGAGGCGCTCGACACGGTGGTGACCGAGCCGCGGACGTCGCCGAGCGCGAGGCGCAGCGAGCCGGTCATGCGGCAGAAGGCGTTGCCGAGCGCGTCCTGCTCGCCGCGCGGGGTGACGTCGAACGAGACGTCGCCGCCGGCGATCCGGTCCGCCACCTGGACGGACTCCTCGAGGTACTCGACCATCTCGCCGAACGCCTTGCCGGCGTCGCCGAGCTCGTCGTTGGAGGTGATCGCGACGTTCTGCTCGACGTCGCCCTTGGCGATGCCGCGGGCGGCGGTGACGATCCGGCTCAGGCCGCCGCCGATCGTGCGGGCCAGCCAGAAGGCGGCCGCGAGCGAGATCAGGATGCCGGCGATCAGCAGCGCGATCGACAGCGTGCGGGTGGTGGACGCCGTGTCCTCGGCCTTGGCCTGGGCGGCCTCGGCGACCTTCGCGGTCGCGTCGGCCCAGGCGCCGATGCTCTCCTTCGTTGCCTCCCACGCCGCGTCGCCGTCGCCGTTGGCGAGGATCTGCATGACGCCGGAGACGTCGTCGGCCGGCACGTCCGCGACGCCGGCGGTGGCCTCGCGGTACGCCGCCCACGCCTTCACGAACGCCGCGGCCGCGGCACGGTCGGCGCCGGTTTCGGCGTACTTGTCGTTGTACTCGGCGAGCCAGCCGTCGATGTCGGCGAGGTTCTCGTCGAGCTCCTTCGCGTCGCTCTCGCCGGCGTTCTGGAGGATCTGGTTGCGGCGGTAGGCGCCGGTCTTGTCCTTGATGTCGCCGATGAGGCGCGTGGCGGGCACGACCTTGTCGCTGAGCGCGCCGGTGGCGTCGCTCATGTCGGCGGTGCGGGAGATCGAGGAGACGCCCTGGATGGCCAGGACGGCGACGACGCAGGCGAAGGCCAGCGCCAGCTTGGCGGTGATCGTGAAGCGCAAGGAGTGGTCCTTCGCGGGGTTGGGACGAACGGCGGCTCCCGTCTATGTCGACCGGTCGTCCGTGGGATTGAGCGGCCCATGTGCGAGCCTGTGGGGTGTGGCAATGAACTTCGGCTTCGGGGCGCGCGACGTCGCGATCGACCTCGGGACCGCCAACACGCTCGTGTACCTGCGCGGGAAGGGCATCGTCGCCTCCGAGCCCTCGGTGGTGGCGATCGACCAGGACACGGGCGAGGTCCACGCCGTCGGCAGCGAGGCCAAGCGGATGATCGGGCGCACGCCCGGTCGCATCTCCGCGGTCCGGCCCCTGCGCCACGGCGTCATCGCCGACTTCGAGGTCACCGAGGCGATGCTCCGTTACTTCATGCGGCTCGTCGACCAGCCCCGGTTCGGCCGCCCGCGCCTGGTGATGTGCGTCCCGTCGGGCGTCACCGAGGTGGAGAAGCGGGCGGTCATCGACGCGTCCGCGAGCGCCGGCGCGCGGCAGGTCCAGCTGATCGAGGAGCCCCTGGCCGCCGCGATCGGCGCCGGGCTCGACATCTCCGAGCCGCGCGGCCACATGGTCGTCGACATCGGCGGCGGCACCACCGAGGTCGCGGTGATCTCGCTCGGCGGGATCGTCGTCTCCGAGTCGCTGCGGATCGGCGGCTACGAGCTGGACGACGCGGTCACCGCGCACCTGCGCAACGAGCACGGCCTCGCGGTTGGCTCGACCACGGCGGAGGACATCAAGGTCACGCTCGGCTCCGCCTGGCCCGAGGTCGAAGACCTCGAGATGGAGGTCCGCGGGCGCCACCTGGAGTCCGGGCTGCCGCGCTCGGTCCTCCTCAACTCGGACGAGATCCGCAGCGCGCTGGCCGAGCCGGTGCAGGCGATCATCGACGCGGTGAAGGAGACGCTCGAGCGCACGCCGCCCGAGCTGGCCGCCGACATCCCGATCACCGGGATCCTCCTCGCGGGCGGCGGCTGCCTGCTGCGCGGCTTCGGCGAGCGGATCTCCGACGAGACCGGGATGCCCTGGCATTTGGCCGACTCGCCGCTGACCTGCGTCGCGATCGGCTCGGGGATGGCGCTGGAGGAGTTCAACGCGATGGAGACCGGCGACCGGATGGCGCGGCGGGCCGCTCGGCGGGCGGCGATCACGCCCGAGCCGGGCGCCTGAGCGCCTGGCCCGGGACCGCGATCGCTACTCCGCGCGCTGCGTCGCCAGCTCGCCGGCGGGCTGGCGCCGGGTCAGACCGGCGCTGAGGGCGACGAAGAGGCCGATGAGGGCGAGCCCCGCGACCACCGCGAGGGCCGGGCGCATCGCGTCGAGGAAGGCCTCGACGCCCAGCGTCGACTCGGCGTTGAGGACGGCGGTGACGACGGCCAGCGAGACCGCGCCGCCGATCTGGAACGAGGTCTGGACCATGCCGGAGGCGAGGCCCTGCTCCTCGTTCGCCACGCCCGCGGTGCCCTGGATGTTCAGCGACGGGAACGCGAGCGCGAAGCCGATGCCGATCAGGATCATCGTCGGCAGGATCTCGAGCGCGTAGTTCGGCGCGCCGTCGATGCCGAGGAAGAGCGCGTACGCGGCGGCGAACGAGACGAAGCCGGCGGCGACGACGCGGGCGGTGCCGAACCGCTCGATGAGCAGGCCGACGCGCGGCGAGCCGAACGCGACGATCAGGCCGGCGGGCAGGAACGCCACGGCGGTCTCGAGCGCCGACCAGCCCAGGACGGACTGGAAGAACATCGTCGCGACGAACTGGAAGCCCAGGTAGCAGCCGAACGTCGCCATCGCGCCGAGGTTCGCCCGGACGAGCGCGGGGTTGCGCAGGATGCCGAGCCGGAGGATCGGCTGGCGGGTGCGGCTCTCGATCGCCACGAACAGCGCCAGCAGCGCGACCGCGCCGGCGAGGGAGACGATCGTCTGGACGTCGGCCCAGCCGACCTCGGGCGCCTGCACGATCCCGCGGACGAGCAGGAGCATGCCGGCGGTCACGGTCAGCGCGCCCGGGATGTCGAACGCGCCCTTGGTGCGGGCGGTCGGCGTGTCCTTGCGCAGCACGAAGACGACGGACGCCAGGACGGCGGCCGCGAACGGCACGGGGAGGAGGAAGGTCCAGCGCCAGCCGATCTCGGTCAGCAGGCCGCCGAAGACGAGGCCGAGGCTGAAGCCGCTGGCCGCGACGGCGGTGTAGATCGAGAGCGCCTTGTTGCGGGCGTGGCCCTCGGGGAAGTTCGTCGTCACGAGCGAGAGCGCGGCGGGCGCGGTGAACGCGGCGGCCATGCCCTTGACGAAGCGGGTGATGACGATGACCGTCGGGTCGCTCACGAGGCCGCCGACGAGCGAGGCCAGCGTGAAGACGGTGAGGCCGACCATCAGCACGCGGCGGCGCCCGAGGAGGTCGGCGACACGACCGCCGAGCAGCAGCAGGCCGCCGTAGCCGAGGACGTAGCCGCTGACGATCCACTGCATCTGCGAGGTGGAGAGGCCGAGGTCGGCGCTGATCTGGGGGAGGGCAACGCCGATCATCGACACGTCGAGCCCGTCGAGGAACATCACGCCGCAGGCGATCAGCAGCGTGAACCACAGGCGCCGGTCCCAGCGGGCGGCGGTGACGGTGGGGGGAGCGGAAGACATGGCCGGAGACAGTACATGCACGTGCAATGAATGCAAGTGCAGAAGATGTGAACGCAGAAGATGCGCCTGATCTGGTACCCTGCGGCAGCACATGAGCCGGGTCAGCTCCGAGACCGATCTGGTCGACGCCTACCGCGCGCTGCTCTCGCAGCACGCCCGCATCACGTGTGCGATGGACCGTGAGCTCAAGGCTCACGACCTCGGGATGAGCGAGTTCGAGGTGCTCGAGCGGCTGTACGTCGCCGGGCGCGCGAAGCGCCGGGTGCAGGAGCTCGCCGACGCCGTCCACCTGTCGCAGAGCGCGCTGTCGCGTGTGATCGGGCGGCTGGAGAAGGACGGGCTCGTCTTCCGTGCGATGTGCGCCGAGGACCGGCGCGGCATCTTCGTGGAGCTGACGGAGGAGGGCCGGGCGCGCTACGAGGCCGCCAAGCCCGTCCACCGTGAGGTGCTGTCGCGGATCCTCGCGGACGGCGCCGACGGCGAGTCCTGCTGACCGGCATCATCCTACGGGCGATGGAGCCCACCGAGAAGCCACTGACGGTGCAGGCATCGGCGCCGTCCGCGCCGTACCTCCACCTCGACAACCGCGCGCTGATCGTCTACGACGGCCGCGGGGTCGTGATGTTCCCGCACGGGTCGTACCTCTGGCTCTCCGAGACGCTCGACGTCCTGGCCCGGGAGAGGCGCGCCACCCGCCAGCAGGGGCCGAACGTCTTCGGCGGCTTCCTGCACGAGGACGGGTCGGCGACGCTGTTCGCCGGGACGGTCCACCACCTCGTGACGGTGGAGCTGGGGGCTGAGGCGTTGGCTTCGGTGGCGGAGAAGCTCGGGCGCTGACGTTCGGCGTGCTCTTCCGCGGCGCGGTCAAGCGGTGTGGCCGTCGCGGGGGCGGTGGCGGGTGGTGATCGATGTGCGGTTCCGCGCGCCCGTCCGTCGTCCGCGCCCGAGGTCAATGGCGCTCTTGTCGCGCATACCGCACCGGATGTGCCAATTGAGGTCTGTGACGAGTTTGTCCCGGTATGCGGGACAAAGTCGTCACACACCTCTCCCGCCGGCGGACGAACCGGAGCGTCGAACAACCGACTACACGCCGCCACCGCCCCCGCAACGGCCGCGGCCCTGAAGCCGGAGCCGGAAGAGCGCGGAAGCTACGCCGCGCCCTGAAGCGCCCGGTCGATCGCCTCGGGAGCCAACACGTGCTCGATCACCATGATCGCCGCCCCGATCACGCCCGCACGGTCGCCCAAAGCAGACGGCACCGTCTGCAGCGACTGCGTCGCGAGCGGCAACGAGCGCTGGAAGGTGACCTCGCGGACGCCCGCCAGCAGCGGCTCGTGCGCGTCGCTCAGATCGCCCCCGAGCACGATCACGCCCGGGTTGAAGAAGTTCACCGCCGCGGCCAGGACCTCGCCCAAGGTCCGCCCGGCCTCGCGGACCAGCCGCCCCGCCTGCGCGTTCCCCGCCCGCACGAGCCGGACGACGTCGCGGGACCCGCGCGCCTCCTCGCCCGCCGCCTCCAGCGAACGCGCCAGCGCGGCTCCCCCCGCGACCGCCTCGAGGCAGCCGACGTTCCCGCACCGGCAGAGCACGTCGTCGTGCCCGGCGACGTGGATGTGGCCGATGTCGCCCGCCGCGCCCTGCGAGCCGCGGTGGATCGCGCCGCCGGCGACGATGCCGCAGCCGATGCCGGTGCCGACCTTGACGAAGAGCAGGTGCTCGATGTGGCGCCAGGTCGTCCAGTGCTCGCCGAGCGCCATGATGTTCACGTCGTTGTCGACGAGCACCGGCGCGTCGTAGCGGTCCGCGAACCAGCCGGGGACGGAGAAGCCGTCCCAGCCGGGCATGATCGGCGGGTTGACCGGCCGGCCCTCCGCGAACGCGACCGGGCCGGGGACGCCCATCCCGATGCCGCGGACGTCGGCGGGCCGGCGCCCGATCTCGCGCAGCAGCCCGCCGAACTCCTCGTCGACCTGCGCCAGGACCTTCTCCGGCCCCTCCGCGATCTCCATCTCGAAGGCGTGCTCGGCGAGCGGTGACCCGGACAGGTCGCTCACCGCGATGCGCGAGTGGGTCGCGCCGAGGTCCGCCGCGAGCACGACGCCGACCTCGTGGTTGAAGGCCAGGACGGTGGGCGGCCGCCCGCCGGTGGAGGTCGAGCCGCCCGCCTCGTAGACGAGCTCGTGGGCGAGGAGCGTCTCGACGCGCTGGGCGACGGTGGAGCGGGCGAGGCCGGTGCGGCGGGCCAGGTCGGTGCGCGTCACGGCCTCGCCGTCGCGGATGAGCCGGAGGACCGAGCCGGCGCCGATCAGCGTCGAGGAGCGCTCGCTGCTCGTCGCCGTTCCCGCCGCCATGCCCCCGTCTCGACGCATCCGCCGAGGAGAGTAACCCGTCGTGCTTGCGGCGGCAAATGACGGACTTGCGACACATCTCGACGTCAAGTTGCAAACTTTTGCTTGACAGCCGATCAAAGTCCGGCATAGGTTTCCGGCAATGGGTCTTGCAGCACTCCGGGTCGGCGTCGCCGGCACCGGCTTCATCGGAGCCGTCCACGCTCGGTCGGCACGCCTCGCAGGAGGCCACCTCGCCGGCGTCGCGGCGTCCACGCCGCAGCGCGGCGAGCAGGCGGCCGCGCAGCTCGGCGCCGAGCGGGCGTACGCGACGGCCGAGGAGCTCGTGGAGGCGTCCGACATTGACGTCGTCCACATCTGCACCCCCAACCACCTCCACCTCCCCCTCGCGGAGCGGGCGCTGGCAGCGGGCAAGCACGTCGTGTGCGAGAAGCCGCTGGCGCTCGACCTCACCGGGGCGCAGCGCCTGGCCGACGCCGCCGCGTCGTCCGGGCGCTGCGTCGGGGTGCCTTTCGTCTACCGCTACCACCCGACGGTGCTGGAGGCGCGCGAGCGCGTCCGCTCCGGCGCGACCGGCCCGCTGCGGCTGCTGCACGGGTCGTACCTGCAGGACTGGCTCCTCAAGCCCGAGGACGACAACTGGCGGATCGACGAGCAGCTCGGCGGCCTCTCGCGCGCCTTCGCCGACATCGGCTCGCACTGGTGCGACCTGGTGGAGTTCGTCTCCGGCCACCGCATCGCCAAGCTCTCCGCCCGCACCGCGACCGTGCTCGCCGAGCGCGTCGACACCGGCGGGCGCCCGGCCTTCACGAGCGCCGACGGCAACGGCGGGAACGGCGCCGCGCACACGACGCGCCAGGTCGCGACCGAGGACGCCGCCGTCGTCCAGTTCGAGACCGACCACGGCGCGCTGGGCTCCACCGTCATCTCGCAGGTGAGCGCAGGCCGCAAGAACCGCCTCTGGTTCGAGCTCGACGGCGCCGAGGAGGCGGTCGTCTTCGACCAGGAGAGCCCGGAGACGCTGTGGGTCGGCCGGCGCGAGTCGACGACGCTCTACCGCCGCGACCCCGAGCACCTCAGCGCCGCCGCCGCGCGCGTCAACACGCTGCCCGCCGGCCACCCCGAGGGCTACGCGCTCTGCTTCGACGCCTTCGTCCGCGACGTGTACGACGCGATCCGCGGCGGCGGGCAGAGCAGCGCCGCCGACGGCATGCCCGCCTTCGCCGACGGCCTGCGCGCCGCGCAGATCACCGACGCGGTGCTCCGCTCCGCCCGCGAGGAGCGCTGGGTCGACGTCGCGCCCGCGCCCGCGGCCGCGGGCGCGCCCGCGAGCACCGCCACGCAGACCGAGGAGGTCCCCGCATGAGCACGGCCACCCCGATCCTCAGCGTCCGCGGCCTGGTCAAGCACTACCCGGGCGCCAAGGCCCTCGACGGCGTCGACTTCGACGTCCAGGCCGGCGAGGTCCACTGCCTGCTCGGCCCGAACGGCGCCGGCAAGTCGACGCTGATCAAGTGCGTCTCCGGCGCGGTCGAGCCGACCTCCGGCCAGGTGCTGGTCGACGGCGAGCCGCTCCCGACCGGCACCCCGAGCGCCTCGCTCGCCCACGGCGTCGCGACGATCTACCAGGAGCTCGACCTCGTCGAGGACCTGCGCGTCTACGACTCGATCTTCCTCGGCCACGAGCCGCGCAAGCTCGGCGGCCTGCTCGACCGCGCGCAGATGAAGCGCCGCACGCGCGAGCTGCTCGAGCGCCTGGACCACGCGAACATCCCGGTCGACGCGCGCGTCGGCCAGCTCCGCCCCGCCGCGCAGCAGGTCGTCTCGATCGCCCGCGCGCTCAGCCACGACGTCCGCCTGCTGATCATGGACGAGCCGAGCGCGATCCTCGACGACAACGAGGTCGAGACCCTCTTCGGCGTCGTCCGCCGGCTGAAGGCCGACGGCGTCGGCGTCGTCTACATCTCCCACCGCCTCGACGAGGTCGCCCGCATCGGCGACCGCGTCAGCGTCCTCTCCGACGGGCGCACGGTCGCGACCGGCCTGCCCGCCGACACGCCGCCGGACGTGCTGGTGGAGAAGATGGTCGGCCGCAAGGTCGAGCAGCTGTTCCCCGACCGGGCGACCGCAAGCGGCGGCGGTGCGGACGGTGCCGCCGCCGCGCCCGCCCTGGAGCTGCGCGGCCTCGCGCGCGCCCCCGAGGTGAAGCCGACGAGCTTCGCCGTCGCGCCCGGCGAGGTGCTCGGCATCGGCGGCCTCGTCGGCGCCGGCCGCACCGAGCTGCTGCGCCTGATCTACGGCCTCGACAAGCCGGACGCGGGGGAGGTGCACGTGCACGGGCAGCGGCTCAAGCCGGCCAACCCGCGCGCCGCGATCCGCACCGGCCTGGGCATGGCGCCGGAGGACCGCAAGTCGCAGGGCCTGCTCCTCGACTGGTCGCTCGCCCGCAACGTCACGCTCGCCGACCTGCCGCGGTTCGCCCCGCGCGGCGGCGTGCTGTCGATCAACGGCGAGCGCCAGGCCGCGGCCGAGCAGCTGCGCGCGCTCAAGACCGTCCCCGACGACGCGGACCGCATCGTCCGCGAGCTGTCGGGCGGCAACCAGCAGAAGGTCGTCCTCGCGCGGTGGCTGCTGCGCGAGTGCAAGGTCCTGCTGCTCGACGAGCCGACCCGCGGCGTCGACGTCGGCGCCAAGGCCGAGATCTACGGCGTCATCGCGAACCTCGCGAAGGCCGGCCTGGCCGTCGTCGTCGTCTCGTCCGAGATGCCCGAGCTGATCGGCCTCTGCACGCGCATCCTCGTGATGCGCGAGGGCGAGATCGTCGCCGAGGTGGCCGGCGACGAGGCCACCGAGCTCGAGCTGCTGCGCCACGCCGTGGCGCCCACCGATACCGCACCTGTCCTCGAGGAGACCGCATGAGCACCGTCCAAGGCGCCGCGCCCCGCCGCGGGCGCTCGCTGCCCTTCAAGCTGCCGGCCCGGAGCGGGCTGCAGGAGTACACGCTGGTCGGCGTCGTCCTCCTGCTGCTCATCGTCGGCGCGATCCTCGAGCCCGACGCGTTCCTGACGTCGGACAACATGCTCAACGTGCTGCGCCAGGCGTCGGTCGTCGGCGTCATCGCGATCGGCATGACGTTCGTGATCGCGACCTCCGGCATCGACCTGTCGGTCGGCTCGATGGCCGCCGCCGCGTCCGTCGCGGGCGGCCAGCTCGCGGACTCCGGCTCGCTCATGTTCGTCCTCGGCGCGCTCGGCATGGGCGTGCTGCTCGGCGGCATCAACGCCGGCGCCATCGCCTACGGCAAGGTCGTCCCGTTCATCGCGACGCTCGCGATGTTCACCATGGCCCGCGGCCTCGGGCTGTGGATGAGCGACAAGCAGCCCGTCTCGATCTTCGACCTCGAGTTCGTCCGGTGGTTCGGCAACGGCGAGGTGCTCGGCATCCCGTCCGCCGCCGTCGTGTTCCTGGCGGTCACCGCGCTCGCGTGGGTGCTGCTCAACCGAACGCCCTACGGGCGGTACGTCGTCGCCGTCGGCGGCAACCGCGAGGCCGCGCGCATCGCGGGCGTCAACGTCCGCCGCATCGTCTTCTCCGTCTACGTCATCAGCGGCCTCTGCGTCGGGATCGCGGCGATCCTGCTCAGCGGCCGCCTGGCCTCGGCCTCGCCCATCGTGGGCAACCTGTACGAGCTCGACGCGATCGCCGCCGTGGTCATCGGCGGCACCGCGCTCGCGGGTGGCCGGGCGTCCATCGTCGGCACGTTCCTGGGCGTCATCACGTTCGCCCTGATCTTCAACCTGCTGACGCTGATGGACCTCGCGACGGAGATCCAGCAGGTCACGAAGGGCCTGATCATCCTCGCCGCCGTCCTGATCCAGCGCCGTGAGCGCTGAGTCGGTGTTGTCCCAACCCTCTAGGAGGAGGAGCCAGTCCATGTCCATGAAGCGGGTCGTACTGCCCCTGTGTGCCGCGCTCGCGCTCGGTCTTGCCGCGTGCGGTGACGACGAGGAGAGCGGGGGCGACGGCGCGGCCGCCGCGGCCGCCGAGACCCAGGCCTCGCCGGCGTCCGGCACGGGCGAAGGCGGCAAGGTCAAGATCGCGTTCAGCGCCCCCGGCGCGGATCACGGCTGGATGGCCGCGATCACCGAGAACGCGCGTGAGCAGGCCGAGAAGTCCGGCGACGTCGAGCTGATCGCGGCGGAGGGCGTCACCGACAGCGCCGCCCAGGCCGACCAGATCGAGACGCTCATCGCCCAGAAGCCCGACGCGCTCGTCATGCTGCCGAACGAGGGCGACGCCCTCACGCCGGTGGCCCAGAAGGCGACCGCGGCCGGCATCCCGGTTGTCGTCATCGACCGTGCGCTGAGCGCGCCGGGCGCGTCCCGCTCGTTCATCACGGGCGACAACTACGGCATCGGCTGGCAGGCGGGCAACTACTTCGCCGACCAGCTCAAGTGCAAGGGCAACGTCGTGGAGATCCAGGGCATCGCGGGCATCGCGGTGACCGAGGACCGCTCCAAGGGCTTCCGTGACGCCCTGAAGCGCCGCTGCCAGAACGGCATCAAGATCGTCGCGTCGCAGCCGGCCGACTTCGTGCCGGACAAGGGCCTGTCGGTGATGGAGAACATCCTCCAGGCGCAGAAGCAGATCGACGCCGTCTACACGCACGACGACGACATGGCCGAGGGCGTCGTCTCGGCGATCGAGAACGCGGGCCGCGAGGACGAGATGTTCCTCACCGGCGCCGGTGGCTCGAAGGCCGCGATGGACCGCATCGAGGCCGGCGGCCTGTACCGCGCGACCTTCCTCTACAACCCGTCGATGAGCGCCTCGGCGATCACGATGGCGAAGATGATCGTGCAGAAGCAGGGCTTCGAGGAGCTCGCCGAGCCCGAGGTGCCCTCGCAGGTCACGGTGCCCGCGACGACGGTCACCAAGGAGAACGTCGGCGACCTCAAGGACCTCGGCTTCTAGACCTCCCGCTCTCTCCTCGGGAAGATGGTCGGTGGCTCGTCGCTCGTGCGGCGGGCCACCGGCCGTTCCGGGGTGGCGCTCTGAGGAGGAACGATTCGCACATGGCACGACCCGTCACGATGATCACCGGCCAGTGGGCCGATCTGCCGCTGGCCGAGCTGGCCGCCAAGTGCGGTGAGTGGGGCTTCGACGGCCTGGAGCTCGCGACGTGGGGGGACCACTTCGACGTGGTCGCAGCCCTCTCCGACAGCTCCTACATCCCCGCCCGCCGCGAGCTGCTGTCGCGGCACGGGCTCGACGTGTGGGCGATCTCCGCCCACCTCGTCGGGCAGGCGGTGTGCGACCCGATCGACGCGCGCCACAAGTCGATCCTGCCGCCCGAGGTGTGGGGCGACGGCTCCGTGGCCGGGGTGCAGGAGCGGGCGGCGGAGCGCGTGAAGGACACGGCCCGCGCCGCTGCGGCGCTGGGGGTCGAGGTCGTGACCGGGTTCACCGGGTCGCCGATCTGGCACCTTCTGTACTCGTTCCCGCCCAACGACCCGGCGACGATCGACGCGGGCTACGAGGCCTTCGCGGAGGCGTGGTCGCCGATCATCGACGTCTTCGACGCCGAGGGCGTGAAGTTCGCGCTGGAGGTCCACCCGACGGAGATCGCCTACGACGTCGTCACGACCGCGCGGACGCTCGATGCGATCGGCCGGCGGCCCGGCTTCGGCATCAACTTCGACCCGTCGCACCTCGAGCACCAGTTCCTCGACTCAGCGGCGTTCGTCCGCGAGTTCGCCGACCGCATCTACCACGTGCACGTCAAGGACGCCAAGCGCCGCCTCGACGGCCGCTCCTCCATCCTTGGCGGCCACCTCGACTTCGGCCAGCCCGGCCGCGGCTGGGACTTCGTGTCGCCCGGCCACGGCGACGTCGACTTCGAGTCGATCTTCCGCGAGCTCAACCGCATCGGCTACACCGGCCCCCTCTCCATCGAGTGGGAGGACGCCGGCATGGACCGCGACTTCGGCGCCCAGGATGCGCTCGCCTACGTCCGCCGCACCGACTTCCCCGCCTCGACCGTCGCCTTCGACGCGGCCTTCTCCCGCGACTAGCGGGCGCGTGCGCGGGCTTCGGCGTCGCGCTCGAGGAACTGCCGGACGTTCAACGGCTCGCCCCTGGCGAGCCGCTCGCGTCCCTCCGTCCGCAGGTACTCGGCGATGCGGCGCTCCTCCTCGTTGAAGAGGGCGCGGTTCGGCGGAAAGAGCGCGTGCCGCAGGCGCTTGAGCGGGTGATCGGACATCTACGTGGCTCCGGAGGCGAGTGTAACGGCGACCGCGACGAGCGTCACCAGGCCGCCGACGAAGAACGCGTAGCCGCGCTCGAGGTACTTGCGCTTGAGGTCCAGGACGAGGCGCTCCTCGCTCAGCGCGACGATCCAGCCGCCGAGCAACTCCCGGTGCAGCGCGAGCGGATCGGCGTGGTGCTTCGCCGAATCGGCGTAGTCGCCGACGCGTCCGAGTGCGAAGACCGGCCGGGCCGAACGCCAGAGGGTCATCGCCGCGCTCGCGCCGGCGAACAGCAGGAGGAGCAGGCCGGCGCCGTAGACGACGAGCAGCGGATCGTGCGCGGTTCGCCCGGCGGTGACGCGGGGGCCGAAGGTGGCGGCGACGGCGAGGAGGCCGTTGGCGAGGAGGGCGAGGCCGCCGGCGCGGACGTCGGCGTGCTGGTTGCGGGTGCGGTCGATGTCGACGAGCGCACGGGTGTGCTCGACGAGGGCTTCGACGTTCTCCTGCGCGGCGGTCGTTGTGGGCTCCGGCATCGCTCCGTCTCGACCGTGACAGGGGGCGGGCCGCGGAAGGCCGACTTGTCGCAGTCCCTGCGCGGAGTCGGCGCAGAGCGGGGGAGCGCCGTCACGAAACGCGGACGCGTACACCGTTAGGCGTGGCCGGATCGGGGGCATGCGAGCATGCGGTGCACATGGTTACTCCCGGACAGCAGGACATCGACAGAGCCGCGAGCGCTCTCGCCTCGCGCCTGCCGTGGCCCCTGGGCGTGCTCGGGCGGCTCGCGTACAACTACCGCTGGGCGTGGTCCGCGGACGGCACCGCGGTCTTCCGCGAGGTCGATCCGCGGCGCTGGCGGCTGTGCGACGCGAACCCCGTGCGGCTCCTCCAGGAGGCGTCCCCCGAGTCGCTCCTCCGCGCGGCTGCGAACGACGACCTGATCGCGCGCGCCGAGCGCGTCGAGCAGGAGATCAAGGCCGACCTCGAGCGGCCCTACCGGACCGGCGTCATCTCCACGGAGAAGCCGGTCGCCTACTTCAGCGCGGAGTACGCGGTCCACCGGTCGATGCCGATCTACAGCGGCGGCCTCGGCGCGCTCGCGGGCGACACGGTGAAGGAGGCGTCGGACCTGGCGCTGCCGTTCGTCGCGGTCGGCCTCATGTACCGCCGCGGGTACTTCCGCCAGCGGATCGACGCGACCGGCTGGCAGCAGGAGTTCTGGGTCCCGACCGACCCTGAGCGCACGCCCGCCGTCCTCATCACCGAGAACGGCGACGGCCGCACACCGGTCAAAATCGCCGTCAACGTCGGCGACGACACGGTCCACGCGCAGATCTGGCGGGTCAACGTCGGCCGCGTGCCGATGCTCCTGCTTGACACCGAGGTGGAGGAGAACGAGCGCTACACGCGCTGGATCACCTCCCGGCTCTACGACGGCGACCCCGGCACGCGGCTCGCGCAGTACATGCTCCTCGGCGCGGGCGGCATGACCGCCCTCAGGACGCTCGGGATCGACCCGGGCGTCGTCCACATGAACGAGGGCCACGCGGTCTTCGCCGCGCTGGAGACCGCGCGGATCGAGGTGGAGAACGGCGCGAGCTTCGACGAGGCGATCGAGCGCGCCCGCAAGCGCACGGTCTTCACGACGCACACGCCCGTCCCGGCGGGCAACGACACGTACCCGGCCGACCAGCTCTCGGCCTGCGTGAAGAAGCTCGCCGAGGCGTCGGGCACGACCGGCGAGAACATCGTCGCGCTCGGCCGCACGCACGCCGACAACCCGGACGAGCCGTTCGGGGTCACGCAGCTCGCGCTCCGCACCGCCCGCAGCGCCAACGGCGTCGCCAAGCGCCACGGCGAGGTCGCGCGCGAGATGTGGCAGGGCCTGTGGCCCGACAAGGCGGTCGACGACGTCCCGATCACCCACGTCACCAACGGCGTGCACGTGCCGTCGTGGGTCGGCCTGTCGATGCGCCAGCTGCTGTGCCGGCACCTGGGCGACGACTGGCTCACGCGGGCCGGCGACCCGGAGACGTTCGCGAAGATCGACGCGATCCCGGCCGAGGAGCTGTGGGCGGTGCGCAACGAGCAGCGCAAGCAGCTCGTCGACTTCGTGCGGGAGCGCTCGACGCTCGAGCGCGTCGCGCGCGGGGAGCAGCGCGCGTTCGCGGACGCCGCCGCCAACGCGTTCGACCCGGACGCGCTGACGATCGGCTTCGCCCGCCGCCTGGCGACCTACAAGCGCCTGCACCTGCTGATGCACGACGTGCAGCGGGCGCTGAAGGTGCTCGGCTCGGACCGCCCGATCCAGCTCCTGCTGGCCGGCAAGGCGCACCCGCGCGACGACGGCGGCAAGCACGTCGTGCAGGGCCTCTTCGGCCTGCGCGGCGAGCAGGCGGTCGCGCAGCGCGTCGTGTTCGTCGAGGACTACGACCTCGGCGTCGCCGCCCGCCTCGTGCGCGGCTGCGACGTGTGGGTGAACGTCCCGCGTCCGCCGCTGGAGGCCTCCGGCACCTCGGGCATGAAGAGCGCCGTCAACGGCGGCCTGCAGCTCAGCGTGCTCGACGGCTGGTGGGTCGAGGGCTACACCGGCGACAACGGCTGGGCGATCTCCGGCGACGTCGACCACGACCACGGCGCGCAGGACGGCCGGGACGCCGCCGAGCTCTACCGCCTCATCGAGGAGGAGGTCGTGCCGGAGTTCCACGACCGCGACGCGAGCGGCATCCCGCAGGCGTGGGTGGAGCGCGTCAAGCGCTCGATGAAGACGAACATCCCGCAGTTCTCGGCGACCCGGATGGTCACTGACTACGAGCAGAAGATCTACCGAACCTGAACAGCGGCGCGCCGCGGCCGACCTAGGCTGCGGCGCGGATGCTGACGCGATTCGGAGGAGCTTGGACGTGGCGGCGGGCGCTCGCGCTCGTCGTCGCGCTGCCGTGGGTCGCGTGGGCGGTCGCGCGGACGACGGGGCTCGACGTCGTCGGCCACCCGCTCGTCTCCGCGATGGCCTTCACGCCGTACGCGGCGGCGACGTCGGTCGTGCCGGTGCTCGTCGCGCTCGCGCTGCGGCGCTGGGGCGCGGCGGT
>DATMVO010000496.1:0-2216 GCA_035563115.1 Solirubrobacteraceae bacterium | reverse complement strand
GGGCGGGAGCGGCGGCACCGGCTCGACCACCCTCGGCGGCACGGCGAGGCGCAGCGGCTGGACGCCGGTCACCTGCGGCGGCGCGAGCTCGAAGCGGCGCAGCGCGGGCGGCATCGTCGTGCCGCCGAACTGGCCCTCGCGGAAGCGCAGCCGCGCGACGTCCGAGCGCAGCCGGAAGGCGCGCGCGGCGAGCGCGGCGGGCCGCTCGATCCCCGTCACGACCGTGAAGCGGTACGCGACCACGACGGCGTCCCCGGCGCGCCGGATCTCCCGCACGCGCAGTACGGCGACGGGCGATTCGGGCGCCTGCCGCCGGTGCGTCTCGCGCGCCCACTGCGCCGCGGCATCGCGGACGAAGTCCTCGGGGTCGGGCACCTGGGGCGACACGGCCGGCGGCTCCCACGCCCGCGACGCGATCGGCCGCAGGTCTCCCGACACGCGGTCCAGGCAGACGAGCTCGACCGCCGCGAGCACGAGCTGGGACGCGCCCTCCACCCGCTCGTGGCGCAGCGCGGCGTACGGGCTCACGGTGAGCGAGACCTTCTGCGCGCCCGCGGCCGTCCGCGTCGGCAGCGCGGTCGCGGCGGGGTAGCGGCGCAGCGCGCCGTCGGCGGGCGCGGCGGCGCCGAGGTCCGACGTCAGCACCTGCAGAACGGTGAACGGGAACGCGAACGTCGGCGGCGTCACCGCGGGACGGGTGTCGCGCGTCTTGATCAGCCCCTGCGAGACGAGCAGCGACCCCTCGCGCCACACCGGCTCGGCGCCCGTCGGCTCAGCCGGCGGCTGCTCGCCGGGGACGGGCGGGAAGACGGCGGCGGTGGCGTCGAAGGCCGAGCGCAGCGCGGTCGCGCGGCTCAGCCGGGCGGGCGTGGCGGGGAGCGCGGCGAGCACGCTCTGCAGGCGGTCGCTCGCCGGCTCGGCGCCGGGGTGCTGGAACCGCGCCCAGCTCACCTCCAGGCTCGCGGGGTCGAGCCGGCCGAACCGGCGGCCGACCGCGGTGTCGAAGCCTGAGACGTCCATCACCGCGGGCTGCGTATCGGCCCAGGTGGCGAGGCCGAGCGCGGCCTCGGGCGGCGCGACGGGCGGCGTGGCCGCGCGGGCGCGGTGGAGCAGGAGGATCGGGTCGACCTGGAGCGGGCTCGGGACGGGGGCGCCGGCCGCGGGCGGCGTCAGCCCGTCCGACGCGCGGCTCTGGAGCCGGCCGAGGAAGGGCGTGAGCAGGAGCAGCCAGTCCGGGGCGTCGGCGTCGGTGGGGCCGAGGTCGCCGGGCGCGCTGAGCCCCGCGGTCACGTTCCCGCCCGGGAGGAACTGGAGCGTCGTCGCGGCGGGCGGCGGGTCGGCCGGCGCGGCCTTCACCGGCTGGAGCCGGATCCAGTGGAGCGCGGTCGCCTCGACGATCAGCGCCTCGGCAGGCAGCCGCGTGAGGTCGCCGGGCGTCGGGCCCTTCCCGACCAGGGCGTCGCGCAGCTTGCCCGCGTACAGGCCCGACAGGAGCGTGTCCGCCGGGTCCTCGTCCACGCCGCCGGTGACGGGCGTCGACCCGACCCGGTTCAGCAGCGCGCGCAGGTGCGCGGGCGGCACGAGCCGCACCTCCTGCACCGCCGTCCAGCGCCGGTCGTTGGCGACGGTGACGCCGGTCAGCGTGGCGTTCGGGGTGACGTCGAGGAGCTGGTGCTCGACCACCGCGAGGGTCTGCCAGGAGCGGTCGGCGCGGGCGAGGTCGAAGAGGAGCCCGTCGGCGGCGCCCTGGGTGAGCAGCGGGCCGCTCAGCTCGTGCTGGTTGAAGAGCACGCGCATGGTGTGGCGGGTGTGCGCGAGCGTGGCGGGGCCGCCCTGCGCCGGGCGTGCCGCGGGGAACGTGACGACCGTGCCCTCGGACTCGTACCGGGTGCCCGTCGGCCACGAGACGACGCTGCGGACCTCGACGAAGCCGTTGAGCAGGAGCGTGTCCTCCCACGCCGTGCCGGTCCAGCGCCCCGTGCAGCCGAGCGTCAGGTCGCCGGCCGAGGAGGAGAGGACGTCGTCGGCGGTCGGCGCGGTGGCGCGCTCGAGCAGCGAGCTCCCCCAGCGGGCGGGGAGCGTCGTCTCGGCGAACGCGGTGTCGAGCCGCAGCCGGGCGCGGCTGGCCGGGTCGGCGGTGGCGGGGACGGTGGTGAACGCGGCCGCGGCGAAGCCGGGGAGCGGGTCGCCGGACGCGAGGTGCATGCCCGGCAGCG
>DATMVO010000495.1:0-5650 GCA_035563115.1 Solirubrobacteraceae bacterium | reverse complement strand
CCGTCGCCCGCGCCCTCGGCTCGGGTGCGCGCGTCACCGGCATCGACGTCGCCGAGCCGATGCTCGCGGCCGCCGCCCGCGCCCACGCGGAGACCGAGCCCGGAGGCGGCGGCGCGACGGTCGACTTCCTGCTCGGCGACGCGCAGACCCACCCGTTCGCGCCGGAGCGCTTCGACCTGATCGTCTCCCGCTGCGGCGTCATGTTCTTCGCCGACCCCGTCGCCGCGTTCGCGAACCTCCGCGCGGCGACCACGAACGGCGGCGGGCTGCGGTTCGTCGCCTGGCGCAGCGCGGAGGAGAACCCGTTCATGACGACGGCCGAGCGCGCCGCGCGTCCGCTGCTCGGTCCGGACCGGCTCCCACTCCGCGACCCGGACGCCCCCGGGCAGTTTGCGTTCGCGAACGCAGACATCTTGCGGGGCGTGCTCGGCGACGCCGGGTGGGCCGACGTGGAGCTGCGCGCGCTGGACACGCCGTGCGCGTTCCCGGAGGCGCAGCTGCTGCCCTACGTCACCCGCGTCGGGCCGCTCGCCAACGCGCTGCGCGCCGTCGACGACGACGCGACCCGCGCGCGGGTCCTCGACGCGGTGCGGGAGGCGTTCGCCCCGTTCGTCCACGACGGCGAGGTGCGCTTCACCGCGCGCATGTGGGACGTCGGCGCGACGAACGCGTCTCAGCGGTGACGCAACCGCAGCCGGACGTCCTCGACGTCCTCCGCCATCGCGACCGTCTGCCACCCGCGCGGCGTGAGCACGAAGGACTGGCCGTCCTCGCGCAGCACGATCCGCGCGTCGGGTGTCGTGGCGAGCTGCGCCTCGCTCAGCGGCCAGTCGCCGTACGAGCGCAGCCGCTCGATCGCGCGCCGGATGTCCGCGTGTCGGACGCCGCGGCGCAGGAGCGAGGCGACGATCGCCGCCTCGCCCACGTCCTCGACCGAGTACACGTGCGGGAGCTCCGAGGAGCGCGAGGCCCGGATGTAGCCGCGCCGGGCCCACTGGCCGATGGTGGTCCCGGAGACGCCCACGAGCTCGCCCGCGTCGCCCGCGAGCAGCTCACCGTGGCCTCGTCTCATCCCTCACATTCTAGGGAGCGCGCGGCCCTCAGCCGCGCGCCCGAGCACCGGCTACGCCGCGTCGCGCAGCCCCTCCAGCTCCCGCTCCATCGCCAGCCGCTGCAACGCCGCGGACTCGACGCGCCGCACCTCGGCGGGCGTCATGCCGACGCGCTCGGCGGTCTCGCGCAGGGGTGTGGGCGCGCCCGCGCCGTTGATGCCGTACCGCAGCTTCACGACCTGCTGCTCGATCGCGGGCAGCCGCGAGACGGCGCGGTGCAGGGCCTCCTCGGCCAGGGACACCGACACCTCCTCCTCGGGCAGCGGGCCGTCGGCGGGCAGGAGGTCGCCGAACGCGGTCTCGCCCTCCTCGCCCACGGGCCGGTCCAAGGACGTGATCGTCCGCGTCGCCTCGCGCGCGTCCTTGACGTGCTCGGGCGTCAGCTCGGTGTGCTTGGCGATCTCGTCGTCGGTCGGAGCGCGGCCGAGCTTCGTGGACAGCTCGCGCTCGGCCTTCATGATCTTGCGCTCGCGCTGCCCGACGTGGATCGGGATGCGGATCGTCCGCGCCTTCGTCTCGATCCCGCGCTGGATCGCCTGGCGGATCCAGAACGTCGCGTACGTCGAGAACTTGTAGCCCTTGCGCCAGTCGAACTTCTCCGACGCGCGCACGAGCCCGAAGATCCCCTCCTGGATCAGGTCCAGCAGCGGCAGGTCGGCGCCCTGGTACTTCTTCGCGATCGAGACGACGAGCCGCAGGTTGGAGAGGATCATCCGCTCCTTCGCCGCGAGGTCGCCCTTCTCGATCCGCTTCGCCAGATCGATCTCTTCCGCCGCGGTCAGCAGCGGGTAGCGGCCCAGCTCGTTGAGGAAGAGCTGGAGCGCGTCGGTGGTCACGCTCGCGAATTCGATGGGCTGGACCTTGATGCTGCCGAGCCCCTGACGACCGCAGTCGTCGGTCACCTCGATGCCCAGCTCGTCGAGCCGGGCGTGCAGCAGCCCAGCCTCGTCGTCGTCGAGCTCGAGGTCCTTCGCGATGCTGCTCAGTTCGGACAGGTTCACGCACCCCCGGTCCTCCCCGCGCTCGATCAGCGCGTCCAGGCGTGCCTGCGGTTCTCCGGCCATATGCACCGTGTTCTCCTACATCGCGCCGTTGCATGCACTACCGTCCGCACCATGACTCATGCGGAGGAAGGCGTGCAGTCGGTGGGTCCGGGCCGGAGGGAGCAGCTGCTCACCGCCGCCAGGGAGGTCCTCGCCGCCCGCGGCTACGAGCGCACGACGGTGTCGTCGATCGCCGGGCGCGCGCAGGTCGCCCAGGGCACGTTCTACCTGTACTTCCCCTCCAAGGAGGCGCTTCCCGGCGCGCTGGCCGAGCAGCTGGCGCACGCGCTGGGCGAGGCGACCGACCGCGCCGCCGAGGCCGGCGACGCGCTGGAGGAGGTCGTCGACGCGCTCGTCGAGGAGACCTGGCGCGCCGCCGCCGACTTCCGCGACGTCCTCATCATCGCCAACCGCGGCTTCGAGCTCGCGACGTGGGACGAGTTCACCGCGCTCACCGCCCCGTGGCGCGAGCCGCTCGAGCGCCTGCTGCGCCGCTTCCAGTCCACGGGCGAGGTCACCAAGGCGCTCGACCCGGAGATGACCGCCTTCGTCCTGCGCGACGTGCTGGACCGCTCGATGAAGGCCAAGGTCCTGTTCGGCCAGGACCAGTACGCGCAGGCGACGTCGACGCTCGTCCTGCGCGCGCTCGCGGCGTAGCGCCTAGGCCGCCGCGTTCTGCAGCGACCGCGCCGGCGGCCGCTCCGTGAACGGCACGTCGCGCCGCTCGAACCCGCCGCCCGCGACGGGCGCGTGGAACCCCGGGTCCGGCGACGGCATCAGCCGCCCGTCGTCCTCGAGCTTGCGCAGCACCCCGCTCATCACCGCCGCCGCCATCACGGTCAGCTCGTTGAGCGGCTGGTGCTGGTTCTGGCGCACGTCGAGGTCCACCTGCGCGAGCCCGTCGCGCCCGACGCGCCGCCACACGTCGATGAGCATCGAGATCTCGACCGCGTAGCCGCACGCGAACGGCACGCTTTCCAGCAGCTCGCGCCGCGCCGCGATCTCCCCCGCCAGCGGCTGGAGGAACCCGGCCAGCTCGGGGAAGAACCGATTCAAGAGCGGCCGCGCCGTCAGCTCGGTCACGCGCCCGCCGCCCTCGGGGAGCTTGAGCCCCTCCAGCCGCAGCGGCCGGCGGTAGAACGCCTTGACGAACTGGATGTCGTCGCGCGTCAGCACCGGGCCGAGCAGGCCGAGCGCGAAGTGGGCGCCGAACTGCTCGGAGTCGGCGTCCAGGAAGCAGACGACGTCGCCGCGCGCGATCTGCAGGCCGCGCCACATCGCGTCGCCCTTCCCCTGCACGGGGCCGAACTCGGGCCGCAGCGACGACTGGTCGTACACCTCGGCGCCGAGCGACGCGGCGATGTCGCCGGTCCCGTCGGTCGAGTCGTCGAGCACCGCGATCTGCTCCACCACGCCGGCCTCGCGAAGCGGCAGGAGCGCCTCCACAATCGGGCCGATCGTCGGCGCCTCGTTGCGCGCGGGCAGCAGGATCGACGCGGTGTGGCGGCGCTGCGCGGCCAGCTCATCCAGCGGGAAGACGCTGTGATGGAACGTCCGTCGGTCGTACCAGGAGACGGGGCTCACCTGACGGCGAGCGTACCTCCTGCTCAGCCCGAAGGTGTTGCCTGGATGATATCGAGGGCTTCGAGCAGGCCGAAGAACCCCTGCGCATACGGGGAGTGGCACGTCTTCTCCCGCAGGACCTGCCAATCGATCTGCTCCCGCAGCGCCCGGGCCGCCCGCAACGCCCCCGTGTAGTCGAGGTAGTGCTCGTCGAACGCGAGCAGCTTCGGCGTCAGCACGTCCTCCATCTGCGCCACCGGGACGTCGAGCGACGCGACGCGCATCGTCTCGGAGCGCTCGAGGATCTCGTCCACCGACTCGTAGCCGGTGACGGTGTGGATGACGTCGACGAGCACCTCGCCGTCCCACAGCTTGACGAGCCAGCCCTCGGGCGGGACCTCGCTGCGCATCCCGGTCGCCTCCAGGGCCTTGACGGCCTCGGCGACGTCGTCGGGGGCGACGATCAGGTCGACGTCGTTGACGGTCTCGGGCCCGCCGCGGGCCCACGACGCGACGCTGCCGCTGAGGCAGTAGCGCACGTCGGTGTCGCGGAGGGCGGCCGCCGCGGTGCGGAGGCTCTCGATGATCTGCTTGAACTCGGCGGCGTTCAGGTCCACATCAGGGCCCATACCCCGAAATCGGGGCTCAAGCTCACGCCGCGGTGACCGACCTACGCGGGCATGTGGGCGCGTCTGCAGCGGCTCGAGCACGCCGCCGTCGGCGACGACCGGCGCCTGGCCGCGCTCCTCCAGACCGTCCTGCTGCTCGTCGGCGGCCTGGCCACGCCGCTGATGATCGCGGTGCCCGGCGCGATGCCGGGCGGCACGCACGAGAGCTGGGCGCTCGCGCTCTCGCTCGTCGTGCTCGTCTACGCCGTCGCCTCGCTGCGCTTCCCGTGGGAGCGCCTGCCGGCCGCGACGCTCCACGCCGCGGCGCTCCTCTCCCTGCCGACCGTGGTGCTCGCCGCGGCCTGGACCGGTGGCCACGCCTCCCCCATCCGCCTGCTCGTCTCGCTGACCGTCGTGTGGGCCGCCTGCTACTGCCGTCCGGCCGTCACCGCCGGGTACGTCGTGCTCTGCACGCTCACCTTCGCCGCGCCCTACCTCTACGCCGCCGACCCGGTCCCGCCGCTGGCGCTCGCGCGGGAGCAGATCGTCGTCGCGTTCGGCCTCGGTGCGATCGGCCTCACCGTCGCGCTGCTGCGCCGGGCGCTGGACCGCGCGCTCTGCCGCGCCGCGGAGGCGACCGAGGAGCAGCGGGCGCTGCTGCGCGTCGCCACCGCCGTGGCCGACGACGTGCCGTCCGAGGAGCTCCACACGCTCGTCGCCACCGAGGTCGGCCGGGTGTTCGGCGGCGACGCGGGCGCGATCGTCCGCCTGGACGCCGACGGCGGACAGATCATGGGCTCCTGGAGCGACGGGATGCCGCAGCACCCGCCGGGGATGCGGTTCGCGATCCCGGAGACCGGGCTCGTGACGGCCGCGATCCGTGCCGGCGCGCCGGCCCGCGGCTCCGTCTCGGCCGGCACCCTGGCCGAGACCGTCTCGCAGCTCGGCTACCGCGAGACGATCGTGGCGCCCGTGCTGCTCGACCACCGCGCGTGGGGGATCATCTCCGTCACCGCGGCACGGGAGGGCTCGCTGGGCCCGGCCGTCGGCGCGCGGCTGATGGACTTCGGCGCGCTGATCGCCACCGCGGTCGCGAACACCGAGGCGCGCGAGCGGCTCGCGGCGCAGGCGTTCTCCGATCCTCTGACCGGCCTCGCCAACCACCGCGCGTTCCACGAGCGGCTGGCGGGCGAGCTGTCGCGGGCGCAGGCGCGCGGCCGGGCGTTGAGCCTCGTCCTCCTCGACGTCGACGCGTTCAAGGCGGTCAACGACGGCGCCGGGCACGAGCACGGCGACCGCGTCTTGGCCGACCTCGCCGAGCGGC
>DATMVO010000494.1:0-4559 GCA_035563115.1 Solirubrobacteraceae bacterium | reverse complement strand
GTCCGTCGACCGCCGTGTGGAGCACCCGGAGCGCGCTCCGCTCGCCCGCGCTGTCGATCAGCGGCGCGACGTCGGGCCGCGATGCCGCCGCGATCTGCAGCTCCAGCGTCTCGCGCGTGCGGCTGAGCGTGTCGCGCAGGTCCCACCCGAAGATCCCCAGGTTGTGGTGGATCCCCGTGATGTTCGGCAGCTTGGAGCCCTTGCCGTGCTCCCACCACTCCTCGGCCTCGTCGAGGAGCTGGAGCGCGGTGAACGCCGCGGGCGCGAGCTCCCACCACGAGAGCCGGTCGCCGTACCGGCGCTCGAGCTCGCGCAGCACGAACTCCAGGTTGAGCGGGAGTCCGCCGAAGCCGGGGTAGCGCGGGTGGCGGAAGCTCTTCCCCACTCCCAGCTCGTGGGCGATGATCGCCGGGTACGACAGGTCGGTCTGGAAGATCGCGCCGCTCTGGAAGCCGTGCGTGAGGGAGTCGCCGAGCGAGACGAGCCGGTTCGCGGGCACGCCTTCGTCCGGCGGCGCGGCCGGCAGCGCGACGCCCACGGTGGGGTCGAAGACCGGCACGCGCGGCGCGTCGCGGTGGACGTCGGGCGGCGTGCCCGGCGGGAGCTGGGCGGTGGGCGCTTCCGTGCGGACCGAGGACATGCGCGGAGCATCTCCGTCCGCGCGCACGAACGCAAGCGCGCCTGCGCAAAGTCCGTCGGCGGACGGTCAGAACGGCGTGCGGTCGCCGCCGAACGGCTGCGACGGCTTGGCCTCCACGCTGCCCGAGCGCGGAACGCGCAGCTCCGGCGACGCCGGGCTGGGCGTGGCGCCGCCCTCGTTCTGGGCGACCGCGCGGCACTGGAGGAGCTTGCCGCGCGCGTTGCTCGTGATCCGCACGCGGCGGCCGGTGGCGACGAGCACGCCGTTGATGCCCCAGCGGTAGCGCAGGTGGTCGACCCGGTTGCGGAACTCGGGCGCGACGCACGTGGCGATCCGGCCCGGCTCCAGCGTCCCGGTCACCTGCGCGCGGCCGAGCGGCTGCGGCGCCCAGACCGGCTCGGGCTGGTCGATGAAGCCGCGCAGGTTGGCGACGCGCGCGAAGACGGTGGGCTCGTGGAGCGCGCCGCACGAGATGCCGAAGCTGACGATGCCGACCTGCGTGTCGCCGACGACCAGCGGGCCGCCGCTGTCGCCGACGCACGGCGACGTGTTGGGCGAGCGGTACCGGTTGCGGCTGCGCGCGCAGAGCATCACGCTGCGGCGGTAGCTGTCGTCCTGGCCGTAGACGCGGTTGCAGCTCTGGTCGCTGAGGATCCGCAGCCGGCCGCGCTGCAGGCCGGTGGCCAGCGGCGCCTGCTGCAGGTCGGTCCGCATGACGCCCCAGCCGATGACGGTCGCCTCCTCGCCGCCCGCGAAGAGCGGTGCCTCGGCACGCGTCGCGAGGCGGGCGAGCGGCACGTCGGTGACCGGCGTCGCGAGCTTGACGATCGCGGCGTCGTTGGAGGGGCCGCCGCTCTCCAGCGAGCGGTACCGCGGGTGGCTGGCGACCTCGGTCGCGCGGACGGGGAGGCCGTCGTAGCGGAACCCGCCGGGCTTGCGCCGGTGGGCGCCGACGTAGAGCCGCAGATCCTCCACGCGCAGGTCCTCGACGCAGTGGCCGGCGGTGAGGACGCGGTCGGGCGCGATCAGCGTGCCGCCGCAGCCGACGCTGAGCGCGACGATCCACGGGTACGCGCCCTTGGGCGCGTTCTCGCCGCCGACGACGGAGGCGCGCGCGGTCGGGCCGGCGGTCGAAGCGGCCGCGGCCGTCGCCACCGCCGTGACGAGCATGATCAGGGCGAGCGCGGCGACGAACGCGACCGCCACGACGGCGTCGTGGCGCCGCGGGTCAGCTCCGCCCGGCACCCTCGGTGCCCTCCTCCAGCGCCAGCTCAAGCGCGCGGACGAGGCGGAGGGCATGCTCGGGCAGGTGCACGGAGACGCGGATGCGCTCCGGCTCGCCCAGCCCGCCGCCCGCCTGGACGATCACGCCCTGGCGCTCCAGCCGCGCGGCCAGCTCGGCGCCCTCGACGCCCGGCAGCCGCATCCACAGCACGTTGGCCTGGCTGGCCTCGACCTCGTACGGCGTGCCCTGCAGCGCGTCGAGGACCATCGCCCGCTGCGTCGCGACGCTCGCCGCCCGCTTGCGCACGCCGCCCGACGTCGCGCGCAGCGCCTCCAGGGCGCCCTCCTGCGCGAGGTCGTTGACGCCCAGGTCCGGCTCGAGCTCCTCCAGCAGCGACCCGCTGTCGGGCGCGCCGAGCGCGTAGCCGCAGCGCAGGCCCGCGAGGCCCCACGCCTTGGAGAAGGAGCGGAAGAGCAGCAGCCGCGGGTGCGCCTCCAGCAGCGGCACGTTCGCGTCGACCGCCTGCTCGTCCACGTAGTCCACGAGGGCCTCGTCCACGAACGTCACAACACGCTCGGGGAGCGATCGGAGCAGCCCGTCCAGCGCGTCGGCGCCGATGAGCTCGCCGGTGGGGTCGTTCGGGTTGCAGATCGTGACGATCCGCGTGCGGTCGCTGACCGCGGCGAGGATCGCGTCGGGGCTGAAGCCGGGGACCGGGACGGCCTGGCCGTGCGACCGGCGGGCCATGATCGGATAGAGCGGGTACGAGGGCCACGGCGTGACGAGCTCGTCGCCGGGCTCCAGCAGCGCCGCGGCGGCCGAGGCGAGCAGCTGGGCGGCGCCGTTGCCGACGACGACCTGGCCCGGCGAGATCCCGTGGTGGTGGGCGATCTCGGTCCGCAGCGCGCCCGCGCGGGGGTCGACGTACCGGTTGAGGCCCTTGCGCGCCGCGTACGTGATCGCGTTGACGACGTGGTGGTGGGGGAGCCCCGGCCACGTCGTGCGCGAGAGGTCGATCGGCTCGACGCGCTCGAGCGCCTCGGCCTTGCGCGCGTCGGCCTTCGCGCGCAGGTCCGCGCTGACCTCCTCGTCGGAGAGCCCCTCGAACTGGCGGTAGCGGTCGAGCAGACCCATGCAGGTCAGCCGGCCGGCGCGAACGAGGGGCCGAGCCCGCCGATGAACAGCAGCCAGATGGTGAAGAGCGTCACGCCGATCACCGCGGCGACGCCGAAGACCGGGCCGATGATGCCGGTGCGCTGGTCGTGGCCGGCGGCGCGGCGGGCGAGGATCCAGAAGCCGTCGAGGCGCTTGACGAAGGCCAGGCCGCCCATGATCGTCAGCAGCATCCCCACGAAGGCGATCGTGATCGCGCCCATCACCGAATCGGTGTGGTACTGGATCTGCGAGCCGATCCACAGCCACGCCGTGGGGATCGGGCCCCAGAACGTCGCGGCGATCACGACCATCAGGGCGAGGATCGCGTGGGCGACCCCGTTGTCGATCCGGCGCCTGCGGCGGGTCGCCTCTTCCGGGATGTCGCGGTAGCGGACCGGGCGCGTGCCCGGTCGCCGTCCGACGAAGAGCCCGCCGTTGTCCGTGGGGTCCGTGCGCACCGTTACACAGCGTACCTGTGCGCGCTGAGTCCGGGTCAGGGCTGCAGGAAACGGGTGAGGAAGGTCTCCAGCTCGCGCAGCACGCGCGCCCGCCGGTCGCCGCTCAGCGTGTGCGTCGCCAGGACCGGGCCGCGGAACGCCAGCTCGATCGTCTCGGCCATCGTGCCCGGGTCCCCGGCCCGGATCTCGCCCGCGCGCTGGCCCGCCTGGATCTCGTGGGTGAGCTGCGCGATCACCGCGTCCTGGAAGCGGCCGGCCTCGACCGCGAAGTACGGGACGAGCAGGTCGACGTCGACCTCGATCAGCCGCCGCATCACCGGGTTGTCGAGGAGCAGGACGAGCGCCTGCATCGCCTCGGAGACCAGGCGCCGGCAGGCGTCGGGCTCCTCCGCGTTGGCTTCCAGCCCGAGCGCGATCGTCTGCGTGAACTCCCGCGCCATGACGGCCTTCAGCAGCGCGTCGCCGTCCGGGTAGCGGCGGTACACGGTCATGCGGCTGACGCCCGCCCGACGCGCGACCTCGCTCACCGTCATCCGGCTGATGCCGAAGTCGAGGACGGTCGCCCGGGCGGCGTCGAGGATCGGGTCGTCGGTGGTCACGGCAGCGGTCGACACAGGTGGTGCCCCCATGGTGACCTGTCCGGACGCGCCACGCGACTTGCGACGGTGTGACAGTCGCTGTTAGCCTGTCACACATGGTCGGTCCATCGCATCTGCACGCCGCCCGACGCGCGGCCGATCTCGAGGCCCTCGCGGCCGGCGAGGTCGTGGACGTGCTCGTGGTCGGGGGCGGGGTGACGGGCGCCGGCGTCGCGCTCGACGCCGCCTCGCGCGGGCTGTCGGTCGCGCTGCTCGAGCGGGCGGACCTGGCGAGCGGCACGAGCCGGTGGAGCTCGAAGCTCGTCCACGGCGGCCTGCGGTACCTCGCCAAGGGCGACGTGCCGATGGCGTGGGAGTCCGCGCGCGAGCGCGGGCTGCTGATGGGCCGGATCGCGCCGCACCTGATCCGCGCGCTCCCGTTCCTGGTGCCGTTCGGCCCGGGCGTCGGCCGCGGCGCCGACCGGCTCGTCGCGACCGGCATC
>DATMVO010000493.1:0-5546 GCA_035563115.1 Solirubrobacteraceae bacterium | reverse complement strand
CCCGGCGCCAAGGGCGACCCGGGTGAGCCGGGCGCGACCGGCGCACCGGGTGCGCCGGGGCCGAAGGGCGACACCGGCGAGCGCGGGCCGAGCTCCGCGCACTTCCGGGCCGCGATGCCCACGGTCGCGGTCGGCACGCCGGCCGAGTCGGTGATCGTCGAGCTCCAGGCGCCGCCCGGCGACGCGATGGTCTTCGCCAAGGCGACCGTCACCGGGGCCAACCCGGGCATCGTCACGTGCACGCTGGAGAGCGGCGAGAACTTCGTCTACGACAAGGTCCAGACCCACGTCGGCACCCAGGGCGACGCGATCTCGCTGATGATGTTCCACCAGAACAACCCCGCCATCACGGCCGACGACGACATCTGGCTGCGCTGCGACGAGGTGAACACCGGCACGACGTTCGTGTCCGGCGCCAAGCTCAGCGCGATCCACGTCGCCGAGCTCGACATCCAGGACTGAACGCGCGAGGGCGGCCCGCCGGGCCGCCCTCGCTGTCGTTCGTGGTGCGCGCCGCGGCGCTACTTCGTCGCGGGGACGTCGATCTCACGCTTGAGGATCTTGCCGGTCGGCCCCTTCGGGAGCTCGTCGACGATCCACACGTGGCGCGGGTACTTGTACGCGGCCACCTGCTCCTTGGCGTGCGCCTTGAGCTCCTCCGGCGTCGCCGTCGCGCCCTCCTTGAGGGCCACGACCGCGCCGACCTCCTCGCCCCACTCCTCGTCCTTGACGCCGATGACGGCGACCTCGCGGACGGCGGGGTGCTCGTAGAGGACCTCCTCGATCTCGCGCGGGTACACGTTGTAGCCGCCGCGGATGATCATGTCCTTCTTGCGGTCGACGATGAAGAAGTAGCCGTCCTCGTCCACCTTCGCCATGTCGCCCGTGTGGAACCAGCCGTCCTTGATGGCGTCCGCCGTCGCCTCGGCCTTGTTCCAGTAGCCCTTCATGACGTTGTGGCCCTTGATGACGATCTCGCCGACCTCACCCTGCGGGACGTCCTTGCCGTCATCGTCGACGACCTTCATCTCGACGCCCTCGATCGGCGTGCCGATGGAGCCCGGCTTGCGCTCCTTGTCGGCGTGGTTGAACGACGCGACCGGCGACGTCTCCGACAGCCCGTAGCCCTCGAGGATCACCGCGCCGAACTTCTCCTCGAACGCCCGCATCACCTCGACCGGCATCGCCGAGCCGCCCGACACGCAGACCTTCAGCGACGACGTGTCCGCGCCCTCGGCCTCGGGCGCGTGCAGCAGCGCGCCGTACATCGTCGGCACGCCCAGGAAGATGTTCACCTCGTCGCGCGCGATGATCTCCAGCGCCTTCGCCGGGTCGAACCGCGGCAGCAGCGTCAGGCAGGCGCCGCGCAGCACCGCGGTGTTGAGCGAGCAGGTCTGGCCGAACGAGTGGAAGAGCGGCAGGCCGCCCAGCACGACGGCGCCGGCCTCGTACTGGATGAGGTCGGCCGACACCTCGGCGTTGCGCTGCATGTTCTGGTGGGTCAGCTCGGCGCCCTTGGGGGTGCCGGTGGTGCCCGACGTGTAGAGGATCACCGCGAGGTCGTCGGGCTCGCGGTCGACGACCTCGGTCACCTCGGGCGCGCCGAAGACGACCTCCTCGATCTTGCCCGGCTCGACCAGCACGCACTCCGCGCCGGACTCCTTGGCCCCCGCCTCCGCGGCCTCGCCGAAGTCGTGCCACGCGAAGACGACCTTCGCGCCCGAGTCGCTCAGGTAGTACGCGACCTCGCGCCCCTTGAGGAGCACGTTCATCGGCACGACGACCCCGCCGGCGCGCAGGATCCCGTAGTAGACGAACGGGAAGTACGGGACGTTCGGGAGCATGACCCCGACGCGGTCCCCCGGCTGCACGCCCTTCTCCCGCAGCAGGCCCGCGACGTGCGCCGTGGCCTTGTCCAGGACGGCGTAGTTGAGCGCCACGTCGTCGAGCTTGACCGCCACCTGATCGGGATGGGCAGCGGCCGTCTTCAGGAGGTTGTCGGCGAGGTTCATCCCGTGAGCATGTCGGATTCGGTCATCGACCGGCGCGGTGCCCGTCAGCGCCGCCGGCGCCGCCGCACGAGCAGCACCACGACGACCGCGGCGACGGCGATCCCGATCTGCACGTTGCGGTCGGTCTGCGCCTTCACCTTCGCGTCGTCGGCGGCGGTGTGCAGGCGCTCCTTGGTCTCGTCGACCTTCGCCTGGGCCTGCGCCTTGACGTCCGCCTTCTCGGCGAGCGCCTCGACGGTCTCGCCCAGCTCCTCGCGCGTCTTCTCGATCGACGCGCGGATCTCCTCCGGCGTACGGGTGTCGGCCATGCGCTAGTGCCTCCCCGCCTGCGCGTGCGCCTTGACCGACGCGATGTCCTGCTTGACGCTCGCCTGCGCGCGCTCGGGCGCGGGCGGCGCGGCGTCCGCGACGCGGTTCTTGCCGGTGAGGGCGAGCACACCCGCGATGGCGCCGTAGACGACGGCGACGATGAGCGCGGCGGCCCAGGTGGAGTCGATCGCGGTGGCGAGCAGCGCGATGAAGCACGTGGTCAGCGCACCGAAGGCGAACAGGCCGAACAGCCCCGCACCGCCGAGCATGCCTGCGCCGGCGCCGGCCTTCTTGCCCTTCTGGGTGAGCTCGGCGCGCGCGAGCTCGAGCTCCTGCTTGACGAGCGTCTGCGTCTGGCCGCTGAGCTCCTTGACGAGGTCGGCGATGCTGCGGTCCTCCGCGTCGCGGGCGAACCGCGCGTCGGACGAGACCGCGCCTCCCGGGGGCTGCTGCTCCATGCTGTGTCCTCTCTTGGCGTGTCGCAAGTCGGTCGTGCAGGGCTTTCCCGGGTATCGCCGTCTGCATGAGCGACCCGCAGACGACGGCGCGTCAGGAGCAGCGGCGCGAGCGCGATCAGGACGACCAGCGCTTCCACCGCGACGCGGACGAGCGCCGCGCCCCCGACGATCCCGGCGACCTCCCCAAGGCGGGCTGGCTCGGGGTCCTCAAGCGCACCGGCAAGGAGTTCGGCAACGACAAGCTGACCCACTGGGCCGCCGCGCTGACGTACTACGGCGTTCTCTCGATCTTCCCCGCGCTGCTGGCGCTCGTGTCGATCCTCGGCCTGATCGGGCCGTCGGCGACGCAGCCGCTGCTCGACAACCTCTCCAGCGCCGCACCCGGCCCGGCGAAGGACATCCTCACCAACGCGCTCGAGGGCCTCCAGAGCGGCGGCGGCAAGTCCGGCATCGCGTTCGTGATCGGCCTCGCGTCGGCGATCTGGGCGGCGTCGGGCTACATCTCCGGCTTCATGGACGCGTCCAACGCGATCTGGGACGTCGAGGAGGGTCGGCCGATCTACAAGAAGCTGCCGATCCGCGTCGGCATCACGGTCGTGATGCTCGTCCTGCTGTCCGCCCTGGCGATCATGACCGTCGTCACCGGCCCGGTGGCGCAGGAGGTCGGCGACCTCATCGGCGCGGGCGACGCCGCGGTGACGGCGTGGAACATCGCCAAGTGGCCGGTGATGCTCGTCGTCGTCTCCTTCATGTTCGCGTTCCTGTACTGGGCGGCGCCGAACGTCAAGCAGCCCGGGTTCAAGTGGGTCTCGCCCGGCGGCCTCGTCGCGGTCGTGCTGTGGATCGTGGCGTCGGCGCTGTTCGCGTTCTACGTCGCGAACTTCAGCTCGTACAACGCGACGTACGGCTCGCTCGGCGGCGTCATCGCGTTCCTCGTCTGGCTGTGGATCTCGAACATCGCGATCCTCGTCGGGGCGGAGTTCAACGCCGAGCTCGAGCGCGGGCGGATGATCGAGGCGGGGATGAAGCCGGCCGACCAGGAGCCGTTCCTCGAGCCGCGCGACGAGCCGAAGAAGAAGGAGCTTTAGCCTGCGCTGAGCGGCTCCCAGCTTCCGCTCAGGAAGCGCACATCGAGCGTTATGCGACGCGTCGCAGAGTCGGTGGCATGCACGCGACGCCCCACCTCCCCAAGTCCCGGATGCCCCGTCGTCTGATCGCCCTGGCCGCGGCGGCGGCCATCGGCGGCGGCGGTGGCGCGGCCGCCACGCTCGCGCTCGGCGACGACCCCGTCCCGGCCATCGCGGCGCCCGTCGTCGCCACGCGGAACGCCAGCGACACGGGCTCCACCACGACCGCCGCGCAGGTCTACGCGAACGCCGCGAGCTCCGTCGCGTTCATCACCTCCACCACCGGGAGCGGCGAGGCGACCGGCTCGGGCTTCGTCGTCTCCGCCGACGGCTACCTGGTGACCAACGACCACGTCGTCAGCGACGCCGCGAAGGTCACGGTCAAGATCGGCAGCGGCGCCGAGCTGACCGCGAAGGTCGTCGGCGAGGACCCGTCGAGCGACCTCGCGCTGCTGAAGGTCGATCCCGGCAGCCAGAAGCTCACCGCGCTCCCGGTCGCCGACTCGGACGGCGTGCGCGTGGGGGACGAGGTCTACGCGATCGGCTCCCCGTACGGCCTCTCCAGCACCCTGACGGTCGGCGTCGTCAGCGCGCTCGGCCGCCAGATCGAGGCGCCCAATGGCTACACGATCGACGGCGCGATCCAGACCGACGCCGCGCTCAACCCCGGCAACTCCGGCGGCCCGCTGCTCAACGCGGCCGGCGAGGTCGTCGGCGTCAACTCGCAGATCGAGACCGCGTCCGGCTCCTCGGCCTCCGGCAACGTCGGCATCGGCTTCGCGGTGGACGCGAACACGGTGACCAAGGTCGTCGCCGCGCTGAAGGCGGGCAAGGACGTCGAGCACGCCTACCTGGGCGTCCAGGCCGGCGACGCGACCGGCGGCGGCGCCCAGCTCGGCACGGTCGGCGACGGCACCCCGGCCGCCGACGCGGGCCTGCGCCAGGGCGACGTCGTGACGAAGATCGGCGACACCACCGTCGACGACGCGGCCGACCTGACCTCCGCGGTCAACGACCGCGCGCCCGGCGACCAGGTCCAGGTGACCGTGGAGCGCGACGGCGCGACGAAGACCCTCACGGTCACCCTCGCCGACCGCCCCGCCCAGGCCGCCACCGCCACCCAGGCCCAGCAGCAGCAGACCGACCCGCGCCAGGCGCTCCCGACCCTGCCGTAGGACCCACGCGGAACGTTCGTTCCGAACCGATCCGGCCGCCGCGCCCCCCGGAGCGCGGCGGTCTCGGGTTAACCCCCTTGTTCGCCTCCGGTCGAACCCATACGTTCCGCCGCATGGGACGAAGGACGCGAAGGTTCCTCCACGAGCTCGACACCGCCCTGCCCGACCGGCCGTTCGCGGTCGAGCTCTGGGACGGCGAACGGCTCCCGCCGACCAACGGCCACGCCGGACCGACCTTCCGGGCGACGAGCCCCGACGCGATCGCGCACGTGCTCCGCGCGCCCGGCCAGCTCGGCCTCGGGCGCGCGTACGTGAGCGGCGCGCTGGAGGTCGACGACATGGACGCCCTGATGGGGCTCCTGGCGACGTACAAGCCCGAGCCGGTCGAGCGCAAGGAGGCCGCGAAGCTGGCCGCGCTCGCCGCCGTCGCCGCCGGCCCGCGCAAGCCGCCCAAGCCGCCCGCCG
>DATMVO010000492.1:0-3535 GCA_035563115.1 Solirubrobacteraceae bacterium | reverse complement strand
GAGCGCGGCGGCCTGCTCGAGGCCGGCGCGGGTGCTCTCGGTGTCGAGCGGGTCGACGAGCGCGCCCGCCGCGGGGGTGACGAACTCGGCCGGGCCGCCGACGTTCGTGGCGACGACGGAGCGGCCGCTCGCCATCGCCTCCAGCACGACCTGCCCGAGCGGCTCCTCGGTCGAGGGGAGGACGAGGACGTCGGCGGCGGCCATGTGGCGCGGGATCGCGGCGTGCGGGACCCGGCCGAGGAGGCGGATCCCCGAGCGGCCCTCCAGCTCGGCGCGCAGGGGCCCGTCGCCGACGCAGACAAGCGTCCCGCGCCCGTACGCCGCGAACGCGTCGCGCAGCCGCACGACGTTCTTGCGCTCGATCAGCGAGCCGGCGAAGAGGAAGACCGGCCCGGGCGCGTCGCCGAGGCCGAGCTCGGCGCGCGCGGCGGCGGGATCGGCGGGGGCGAACGCGTCGAGGTCGACGCCGCAGTCGATGATCTCCGAGCGGCGCGCCTTCAGCGGCGATTGGTCGCGCAGGTACGCCGAGTTGAAGATCGTCGTGTGCGCGCGGCGGAGGACGAAGGCGGTCGCGCGCTGGACGGGGCCCGGCGCGAGCGCGTTGCGGACGTCCTGGCCATGGGCCATGACGACGAGCGGCGTGCGGCGGGGGAGCGACGCGAGCGCGGCGGCGAGGCCGGCGGGGACGAGGAAGTGGGCGAAGATCACGTCGGGCCGCTTCGTCACCGCCAGCCGCACCGCGTCGCGCAGGAGCCGGGCATCGCCGAGACGGCCCGCGCCGCGGCGCGACACCACCGCACGGTCGACCGTGTGCCCGCGCCCCTCGAGCCCCTCCACGACCTGCGCGACGAAGACGCCGAGGTCGGGGTCGTCCGGGCCCGGCCAGAACTGCGAGACGAGGAGGATCCTCACGAGCGCGGGGCGGCGCCCGGCGCGGGCGCCATCGCCTCCAGCCACAGCGCGCGGCGCGCGTCCACGTCGCCGGCCCGCTCGACCTCGTCCACCAGCGCGGACGCCAGCGCGAGATCCGGCACGCCACCGATCGAGCAGACGCCCTGGCGCAGCTCGCCGCCCAGCTCCTCGCCCGGCCCGACGAGCACCTCGCTCATGGTCTCGCCCGGCCGCACGCCCGCGATGTGCATGTCCGGCTCGCCGCCGACCGCCGCGCGCCAGATCCGCTGCGCCAGCTCGCCGATCGCCATCTCGATCGGGTCGTGCGCCGTGACGAGCCGCACGCCGTCCTGCGCCGCCAGCGCGCCCTGCGCCACCAGCGCGGCCGCGTGGGCCATCGTGATCCAGAACCGCTCCATCGACGGGTCGGTCAGCGTCAGCGGCACCCCCGCGCGCGACTGGCGCAGCCACAGCTCGGTCGCCGACCCCGCGCTCCCCAGCACGTTGACCAGCCGCACCGCGGCGCGCCCGCCGCCGGCCCGGTCGGCGGCGTGCGCGGTCAGCGCCTCCATCATCTGCTTCGTCCGGCCGTAGAGGTTCGCGGCGCGCGCGGCCTTGTCCGTCGACGCGACGACGACGCTCGACGCGCCCGCCGCCTCCGCCGCCCGCAGCACGTTCCACGAGCCGTCGAGGTTGGTCGCCGCGAACTCCGCCGGGTACCGCTCCGCCCAGTCGACGTGCTTGTACGCGGCGAGGTGGAAGACGAGGTCGGGCCGCGCGCGCGACGTCTCGGCATCCAGGCGGACGCGGTCGCGGATGTCGCACAGCACGTGCTCGAAGCCGGCCAGCCGCAGCGCGCCCTTGGCGTGCCGGTCGGCGGTCAGCGCGGCCTCGTGCGTGTCGATCACCGTGATCAGCTCGGGACGGAACGCGGCGAGCAGGTTCGTGAGCGAGCGGCCGATCGAGCCCGCGCCGCCGGTGACGAGCACGCGCGCGCCCTCCAGCCGGCCGGCGAGGCCGAGCACGTCCGGCACCGGGTCGCGGCGGCCGATGACCTCCTGCCAGTCCAGCGTGTCCGGCCCCAGGCGGCGCGGCGGGCGGCGCCAGCGCTCGGCCGGCCGCGCGAACGCGCGCTCCAGGTGGCGGTAGCCGTCCTTGATGTGCGGCGAGAAGCGGTGGTCGGGCTCGTTGACCTCCGCCACGACGTACGGCACGAGCTCGCCGATCCGCGCGACGATCGGGTCGAGGTCGAGCTCCCCGCGCGGGTCGTCGTAGTCCAGGCCCTCGCCGAGGATCCCGCGCGCGTTGGAGACGTGCGCGACCTCCGTCCACGGGCCCAGCTCCTCCACGTACCGCTCCAGCTCGAGCCCCTCGTCGCCGGCGAGGCCGAAGAGCGTCGGGTAGGCGGCGGCGAACGCGCGGAAGAGCGCGGCGTGCGAGGTGTCGAGCGTGAAGCCGAGCGCGGGCACGCGTTCCCGCCACCGCAGGAGGTCCTCCCAGTGGCCGCCGACCGGCGTGTAGAACGCGCCGCCGGTCCGCATCCGCAGGACGGGCGGGACGTTCTCGATGAGCGGCTTGACGCCGTGCGCCGCGCACGTCTCGGCGTAGAACTGGAAGAACTCGGTGACCGCGCCCTCGTCGACGCGCGCGCCCGCGCGGAGCTCCTCGCCGGTGAGCGGGATGTAGAGGTGGATCGTGAGGACCGGCGAGCCGATCGCGGCGGCGAACCGGGCGCTGCGCTCGATGCCGGTGCGCGCCTCGTCGTCGAGCCGGTCGACGCGGACGTGGTTGCCGCTGGGCCACGAGACCGGCGACTCGGCCAGGAGCACCTGCTCGCGCGCGCCGACGCCCGCGCGCACGGTCTCGATCGCGCGCTCGACGGCCTCGTCGGACGCCACGTGCGGCGGCAGGAGCGCGAGCTCCATCCCCCGCCACGGGCCGCCCTCGAGCCGCTCCGCGATCTGCTCAGGCTCCGGAGCGGCCTTGAGCAGCGGGATGGGAGCGGAGCCAGGCGACATACTCGGCGACCGCCTCAGGGAGCGGTCGGATGGGGGACTCTAGCCGCGGAACGGCCGGGTCCAGGGCGTAGCTGTCGTTCTCGCCGGGCGGCAGGTCGCCGCCGGGGAGGTCGATGGGGGCGGGATCGTCCGGGCTGACGGCGGCCACGACGAGCTCGGCGGCCTCCTGGAGGGGCGTCGCGACGCCGCTGCCGGCGTAGAGGAGCGCGGGCCATTCGCCCGCCGCGACGAGCCGCTCGATGCCGTCCACGAGGTCGTCGACGTAGAGGAAGTCGCGGGTGCGGCGTGGGTCGCCGGGGATCGCGATCGGGCGGCCGTCGAGCGCGCGGGCGGCGAACGCGGCGATGGCGCCGGTCGCGCCCTCCCAGCTCACCTGCCCGGGGCCGAAGACGCTCGTCAGCCGCACCGCGGTGGCGCGGGCCCGGTGGACGCGGCACGCCTCCTCCCCGAGGAGCTTGGAGATCGCGTAGGGGTCCGGCGCCGTGGCCGCGCGGGCGGAGGACGGGTAGACGAGCCCGGCGCCGTGCTCGGCGCACGCCTCGAGGAGGTTGAGCGTCGTCCCCGCGTTCTCGCGCACCGCGCGCGCGGGGTCGGCGCGGGCGCCGGCAGGGTCCGGGACGCCGGCG
>DATMVO010000491.1:0-5700 GCA_035563115.1 Solirubrobacteraceae bacterium | reverse complement strand
CGACGAGGTCGGCGCCCGCGGCGGAGAGGACGCGCTCGCGGCGCGTCGCGCGCTCCTGCTGGCGCACGAGCCCGGCCATGCGGGAGACGACGAGGCAGAAGAGCGCCATCGCGGCGAGCACGACGACGAGCATGTCGACGTCCTCGCGGATCGCGTCGCGGAAGAAGAGCACCGCGGGCGCGACGAGCGACGCGGCGGTCAGCAGCGCGAGGCGGACGCGCGACAGGCGCGGCGCGGCGCCGCCCGCGGGCTGCTCGAGCCGCGCCATCGACGGGTGGAGCGCCGCGGCGCCCCACAGCAGGTAGAACGAGATCCAGCCCAGGTCGAGCCACACCTGGTTGTCGTACGTGCCGTGCAGCAGCGTCAGCGTGTAGACGAAGTCGGTGACCAGCAGCGCGACGATCGACGACACCATCAGGTGGAACGCCGGCTCGCGGCGGCCCGCGTCGACCGCGAGGCGGACGGCGGCGGCGAGCAGGAGCACGTCGCCCGTCGGGTACGCGATCGAGACGAGCTTCTGCAGCGTGTCGAGCGAGTCGTCGTGCAGGTACGGCGCGATCAGGACGGCCCACGAGATGAGCGAGAGGCCGAGCGTGATGATCACGCTGTCGATGAGGCCCGCGCGGTCGCGCTCGGGGTTGCGGCGCCGGACGAGCAGCAGCAGGCCGGCCATCAGCACCGGGTAGACGCCGACGTACGCGCCGTCGCCGATCGACGGGAACGGCACCTCGCGGTCGAACAGGCGCGGGTAGCCGATCGTGTAGAGGTCGCCGAGCCAGAAGAGCGTCAGGCCGCCGGCGAAGAAGAGCCAGGGCCCGCGCGAGGCCGGCTTGTGGAGCTTGATCCCGGCGAGGATCGCCAGGACCGGCGACAGCCCGATGAGGTTCATCAGGATGCCGTTGCTCTTCAGCGGACCGCCGATCGCGAAGACGGCGGCGAGCACGGCGCCGGCCGCGAGGTACGCCTGCCAGGCGCGCGTGCGGGACATCAGGCGGCCAGCTTCCCGGCGTCGTGGATCCGCTCGTGCTCGGCCGACGCGGAGCGCAGCTTGCCGTCGGCCGCGAGGTCCTCCAGCGCGGTGATCAGCGTGTCGATCTCCGCGTCGGTGTTGGCGGCGGTGAGCTGGACGCGGAAGCCGACCTCGTCCTTGGGGACGAGCGGGTACGCGGCCAGCGTCACGTAGACGCCGCGGTCGAAGAGGAAGCGGCCGACCTCGTCGGTCTGGTCGTGGTGGGCGACCGGGATCTCGACGATCGGGAAGCCGGAGCGGTTCGGCGTGTACGCGTCGAGCTCCTCGAGCTTGGACGTGACGCGGTGCGTGAGCCGGTGGACGGTCGCGCGCAGCTCGTCGCCGCGGGCCTCGTTGACGTCGAAGCCGGCGAGGACGGTGGCCAGCGAGGCGACCGGCGACGGGCCCGAGTAGAGGTACGGCGGCGCGGCGACCTTGAGGAGGTTCTTGACCTCGGTCGGGCACGCGATGAAGGCGAGGAGGCTGGAGTAGGACTTCGAGAAGCCGCCGACGAGGATCAGGTCGTCGTACGTCTCGTCGGTGTACCGGACGACGCTGTTGCCCTTCGTGCCGTAGTCGCACAGCTCGTCCTCGGAGCGCTCGCCGATGACGCCGAAGCCGTGCGCGTCGTCGACGTAGAGCAGCGCGCCGTGCTTGCGCGCGACGGCGGCGAACGCCTGCAGGTCGGGAGCGTTGCCGGTCATCGAGTTCACGCCGTCCATGCAGACCAGGCGGGTCGGGTCGCGCTCGGCGGAGAGCAGCTCGTCGAGGTGGTCGGGATCCTCGAAGCGGAACCGGCGCACGGCGGCGCCGCGGGCGCGGGCGACCTGGCAGCCGTCGTAGATCGTCTTGTGCGCGCGGGCGTCGAGGAAGATCGTCCCGCTCGCGGCGAGCAGCGGGATCACCGACATGTGGATGTGGGTGATCGTCGGCAGGACGAGCGAGTCCTGGCTGCCGAGCAGGCCCGTCAGCCGCTCCTCGATCTGCTCGTAGAGGATCGGGCTGCCCAGCAGGCGCGACCAGCTGGGGTGCGTGCCCCAGTCGTCGATGTAGCCCGGGATCGCGTCGATGATGTCGCGGTCCAGGTCGAAGCCGAGGTAGTTGCAGGAGGCGAAGTCCGCGAGCCACTGGTCGCCGACGCGGATCATCCGGCCGTCGATCTCGTCGATGACCGCGTCCATCATCGGGTGCGACTGCTTGAGCGCCTGGAGGTCGCGGCAGGTCTCGAGCCAGTGGTCGATCCACGGCCGGCGGTGCGGTGGAGGGGCCGTCGCGCCGGACGGGCGCGGGACGAGGGAGTCGGGGAGGTTGAGGGAGACGGGGTCGCCGGCGGAGGCCTTCATGGTCACCGTTCTCGGCGCACCGCCGCTGAACCTGAGCAGAGGCGCGCCACTTTGCACGTCCGTCCTAGACGCCGACTCCGCGCGTGCCTACATGCGGAGATTCGGCACGAGGTCACACATGTCGCCGAAGACCTCGGCTCCGGCGGCGCGGAGCGCGTCGGCGGTGCCGTCGGGGGCGTAGCCGAGCACGCGCATCCCGGCCGCGACGCCTGCCTGGACGCCGGGCAGCGAGTCTTCCACGACGACGGTGCGGGCGGGGTCGAAGCCCATCGCGCGCGCGGCGTGGAGGAAGAGGTCGGGCGCGGGCTTGCCGTGCTCGACCATCGTCGCGCTGAACAGGTGCGCGTCGTCGAAGTGGGCGATCAGGCCGGTCTTGGCGAGCGAGTGGCGGATCTTCTCCGGCTCACCGGAGGAGGCGACGCAGCGGGGGAGCCCGCCGAGCGCGGCGAGCGCCTCCGGGACGCCCGCGACCGGCGTCAGCGCGCGGTCGAGCTCGTCGCGCAGCCGCGTGCGGAACTCCTCGGTCACCGCGTCCGGCGCGGGCCGGCCGAAGTGCTCCTCGATGATGCCCAGGATCGACGCCCACGAGCGGCCGAGGAAGAGCCTCATGCTGTCCTCGACGGTGAGGGTCATGCCGTGCTCGCCGAGCACGGCGACGAGCGTGGCGTTGGCGATCGGCTCGGAGTCGACGAGGACGCCGTCGCAGTCGAAGATGATCCCGTCCGGGGCGGTGCTGGTGCTCACCCGTCCGAGGAAAGCAGGCAGCCCTCGCTCGGCTCGACGTCCGCGCTCATGTTCCGCTCCATCATCCGCAGCGCCGCGTCGCCGAGGTCGTCGAAGATGTGGGCGACCGCGTCGCGCGGCACCGCGACCTCGATGTCGCGCAGGTGCGCGTCCAGGGCGCTGTAGAGGATGCACTGCTCGGTGACCTGGCCGACCATCACGAGCCGGTCGACGCCCTTCTCCTTGAGCAGGTGCTCGAGCGGCGTCCCGTAGAAGATCGAGTGGCGCCCCTTGATGACGAACGCGTCGTCGTCGGTGGGCCGCAGCTCCTCCACCAGCTCGGGGTGCTTGCCGTCGAGCGCCGTGCGCATCAGCTCCTCGGCCGACGAGTTCCAGTCCCCGTAGTTGTCGTTGACGTAGATGACGGGGACGCCCTCCTCCCGCGCGCGCTCGACGAGCGCCTTGATGCGGGGGACGGCCTTCTCGGCGCCGGGCACGACCTTCTCGGCGTCGGGGAAGTCGTAGGTGTTGATCATGTCGATGACGACGACGGCGGTGCTCACGCGTGGGGCCTGCCCACTCCGAGTCCGTCCGGATCGCAACTTACGGTCCGGCCATGGTGACGACCGGGGAGGACCGGTGACCGATCTCAAGGCACGGCTGGACGAGCTGGAGGAGCTCGGCCTCAGCCGTCGCATGCGCCTCGTCTCCGGACCGCAGGGACCGCGGGTGGTGCTGGACGGGCAGCCCGTGCTCGTCCTCTGCTCGAACAACTACCTCGGGCTGGCCGACCACCCGCGCGTGCGGGAGGCGGCGGCGGACGCCGCGATGCGGTGGGGTGTCGGCGCCGGTGCGTCGCGCGTGGCCTCCGGGACGATGACCGTCCACCGGCGGCTGGAGGAGCGGCTGGCGGAGTTCGTCGGCACCCGGACGTCGCTGCTCTTCGGGTCGGGCTACCTGGCGAACCTCGGCGTGGTCGGCGCGCTGGCCGGGCCGGGCGACGCGGTCTTCGTGGACGAGCTGTCGCACGCGTCGATGGTCGACGGCTGCCGGCTCGCGCGGGCCGAGGCGGTCCCCTACCGGCACGGCGACGCCGAGCACCTCGCGTGGCAGATCGGCCGGGTCGAGCCGCAGGGCGGCGTGATCGCCACCGACACCGTCTTCGCGATGGACGGGGACGTCGCGCCGCTCGGCGAGCTGGCGGACCTCGCGCGCCGGCACGGGCTGCGGTTCGTGGTGGACGAGGCGCACGCGCTGGGGACGCTCGGGCCGGACGGCCGGGGGCTCGTGGCAGAGCTCGGGCTGGAGGACGAGGTCGACGTCGTCATCGGGACGCTCGGGAAGGCGCTCGGCTCCTACGGCGCGTTCGCGGCGTGCGACTCGCGCATGGCCCGGTACCTCGTGCAGGCGGCGCGGCCGTTCGCGTTCTCCACCGCGCCCCCGCCGCCGGTGGTCGCGGCGGCGCTGGCGGCGCTCGAGCTGCTGGCCGAGCAGCCGCGGCGCATCGACAAGCTCCACGCCAACGCGGGCGCGCTGCGCGACGAGCTGGCGCGTGAGGGCTTCGACGTCGCGGGCGCGACGACGCAGATCGTGCCGCTGATCGTCGGCGACGCGCCGACCGCGCTGCGCATGTGCGAGGCGGCGCTGCGCGAGGGCGTCTTCGCGCAGGCGATCCGGCCGCCGTCGGTGCCGGACGGGACGGCGCGGCTGCGGCTGGCCGTGATGGCATCGCACACGAAGACCGAGCTGCGCGACGCGGCGCGCACCTTGGGCCGCGCCGCGCTCCAGGCCGGCTTCCGCCCGGGCGCCGGCATGCCGATCGCCGAGACCCAGCAGCTCACCGACGACTTCGCGGCGCTCCCCGCGGTCGAGGCGGCGTGATCCGCCGCGGGCGCGGCGGGTAGTCCGGACGGCGTGTCCGAGACCCCGCCCGTCCCGCCGCCGCACAAGCCCGTCACCGGCCTGGATCACGTCGTGATCGCCGTGTCCGACTGGGAGCTGTCGAACGCCTTCTACCGCGACGTCGTGGGCGCGGAGGTCGTCCACCCGGTGCCGGGTGAGCCGCGGGCGGTCTACCGCATCGGCGAGCAGCAGCTCAACGTCCACGGCCCGGGGATGGACCCGTCGCCGGTCGCGCGGATCCCCGCCGCGCCCGGGATGGCCGACCTGTGCTTCGTTTGGAACGGCACCGCCGAGGAGGCGGTCAGCCACCTGATGCGCCAGGGCGTCGATGTCGAGGACGGGCCCGTCACGCGCCACGGCGCGCAGGGCGAGGGCGTCTCGGTCTACTTCCGCGACCCCGACGGCGCGCTGCTCGAGCTGCTCACCTACGTGGACGGAACGTGAACGTGAGCGTGTCGGCGTCCTGCACGCCGTCCGGCGCGGTGGCGACGACCGTCACCGCCGCGTTCGCCTGACCGCCGCGGCGCAGCGCGCCGCGCATCGTCCTCAGCACGGCGTCGCTGGCGGTGAGGGTGACCGTGCGACCGGAGAGCCGGGCGCGGATGGCGAGCGGCGTGCTGCCGCGGCCCGCGAACGCGGTGCCGACCCCGCGTGCCTCCAGGCGGCACGTGCGCAGGCAGGAGACGGCGATCCGCGCGAGGGTCCGGGCGGGCGCGCTCGCCC
>DATMVO010000490.1:0-3679 GCA_035563115.1 Solirubrobacteraceae bacterium | reverse complement strand
CGCCGCCCCACGCGCGCCGGGCGGCACGGTCAGCGTCCCCGGCCGCACGAGCCCCTGCGCGTACGCCGCGTCCACCGCCCGCGCCAGCTCCACCGGCCCGACGACGGCGGCGAGGTCGATCAGCGTGCGGTGCGGTGTCGTCACCCGCAGCCCCTTGCGCACCCACACGTCCCGCGCGGGCAGGTCGGCGGTCCGGTGCGCCGTGATGCCGGGGTGGGCGGCACGCGACCCTCCAGCGACGAGGATGTCGACCGGCCCGGCGCGGTGGGGGAGGAGCCCCCAGAAGACGGCGGCCCAGCGGTGGCTCAGCACGGCGGCGAGACCCACGGCGAGCAGCGCGGCCGACGCGAGCCCGAGCGGCGTCTGCACCGGGTGCCCGACCGCGTACACGCCTCGGTGGCGAGGGTGGAGGAGCCCGCGCTCCACCCGGCTTCTGATCGCGGCACGGGTCAGGCCGCAGCCGCGGAGCTGCCGGGCGGTGACGACGCCGTGCTGCTTCGCGGCCAGCCGAGCGGCCGCGGCGTCCGGCGCCTCAACTCGCCTCTCGCCTTGGCCGTTCGGCCGAGTGGCGACTTGTGGTCGTCTGACGACCACTTCTCGCCTCTCGGCCGAGGCGTCGGATCGAGTGGCGACTTGGGGTGAGGGGACGTGTGATGCGCGCATGCGGGCGATGCTCGCCGCCGGGGGGTGCCGTGTGGGCGGGGGCGCGTGAGTTGGTGCAGGCGCTGCGCAGAGCCGTGACAAGCGGGGGAGACGCGCCACGGAGTTCGCCCGGGTGTCGGAGCGGGGAGGGCGAATCTCCGCCCGGCTGTCGATTGGGAGGGGCCCCGGGGCTCCGTACCTTCCAGTGCACGGATCGGCCTGACCCACCGGTTCGGGAAACGCAGGCGATGAGCGGAGCCGGGGACGGGACAGCGCCGGCTCCGCTCACGCCGCGCGCCACGTACGATCCGGCGCCATGATCCTGGCCATCGACCAGGGCACGACCGGGACGACGTGCCTCGTGTTCGACGAGGACGGCGAGGTCGCCGGGCGCGCCTACCGCGAGTTCGAGCAGCACTCCCCGCGCCCCGGATGGGTGGAGCACGACGCGCGCGAGATCTGGGACGTGACCCGCGGCGTCGCGGCCGACGCGCTCGACGACGCGGGGACCGCCGAGCTGCACGCGATCGGGATCACGAACCAGCGCGAGACCGTCTGCGTGTGGGACCCGAAGACCGGCGAGCCGCTCCACCGCGCGCTCGTGGGGCAGGACCGGCGCACCGCCGACCGCTGCACGGAGCTGCGCGAGGCCGGGCGCGAGGAGCTCGTCCGCGCGAAGACCGGCCTGACGATCGACCCCTCCTTCTCCGCCACGAAGATCGCGTGGCTGCTGCGCAACGTCGACGGCCTCGCCGACAACGCGCGCAGTGGCCGCGCCGTCTTCGGCACCGTCGACGCGTGGCTGATCTTCAACCTCACCGGCGAGCTCGCGACCGACCAGACGAACGCGTCGCGCACGCTCCTCTGCGACCGCGACAAGACCGCGTGGGACCCCGAGCTGCTCGACGTCTTCGGCATCCCCGCCAACGCACTCCCGAAGATCGTGCCCTCCATCGGTGAGGTCGGGCGCACCAGAGACGACGCCCTCCCCGGCTGGGACGGCGTCCCGGTCAGCGGCATCGCCGGCGACCAGCAGGCCGCGCTCTACGGCCAGGCCTGCCTCGACCCCGGCCAGGGCAAGAGCACGTACCCCGGCACCGGCTCGTCGCTCCTCCTCAACGTCGGCGACCGGGTGCCGAAGCCGCCGCCAGGCGTGCTCGCCACCGTCGCCTGGGCGATCGGGCAGCGGACCTTCTACGCGCTCGAGGCGTCGACCTCCGTCCCCGGCGCCGCCATGCAGGGGCCGCGCGGCGGCTCCGGGATCCCGTCCGAGACCGAGGGCCTCGCACGCGCGACGCTCGAGGCCACCGCGTTCCAGACGCTCGACTGCATACGGGTGATGGACATCGCCGCGACCGAGCCGCTGCGCGAGCTGCGGGCCGACGGCGGCGCGAGCGAGAACGCGTGGCTGATGCAGTTCCAGGCCGACGTCCTCGGCGTCCCCGTCGTCGTCCCCGAGGTGACGCAGACGACCGCGATGGGCGCCGCCTTCCTGGCCGGCGTCGGGTGCGGACGGTGGACGCAGGGCGAGGTCCGCCGGCTGTGGCGGGAGGGCGCCCGGTACGAGCCGGCGATGTCCGAGGACGAACGCTCCACGCGCCACGCCGAGTGGACGCGCGCGGTCGAGCGTGCGCGCGGCTGGGCGGCCGGGTAAGTTCTCCGCCAAATGGCCGACGAGCAGCTCGCCCCGATGAAGGAGCAGGTCTACCTGGACCCGCGCCCCAAGGAGCACTTCGACCAGTACCACGCCCGGACCCGCAGCGGCCATCGCGAGCCGATGTACTCGCTCGTGCGCGCGGCCGTGACGATCTACGGGCTCCTCTTCTTCCGGCAGTCGTGCATCTCCTCGGAGAAGGTCCCGCTGACCGGCCCGGTGATCCTCGCGCCGAACCACTTCTCGTTCATGGACCACTTCTTCGTCGGGTCGTTCACCCGCCGCAAGGTGCACTTCATGGCCAAGTCGCAGATGTTCAGCGGCGTGCCGAAGTTCATCTACACGCACGGCGGCGTCTTCCCCGTGCGGCGCGGGCACCGCGACGACGAGGCGTTCATCACCGCCAAGGCGGTGCTCGAGCGCGGGCGCGCGATGTGCATGTACTGCGAGGGCGGCCGGTCACGCACCGGCGCGCTGGCGGAGAAGGCCAAGCCCGGCATCGGGCGGCTCGCGCTGGAGACCGGCGCGCCGATCGTGCCGATCGCGATCCACGGGTCGGCGAAGGTCCGCAACTGGAAGCGGCTGCAGTTCCCGAAGGTCGTCGTGCAGTACGGCGACCCGCTGGTCTTCGAGCGGATCGACAACCCCACGCGCGATCAGCAGCAGCAGGTCGCGGACGAGATCTTCACGGAGATCAAGCACCTGTACGCGGGGCTCGAGCAGCTCGGCCGGCGCGGCGTGATGGAGCGCATCCGCGAGGAGCGCCGGGCGCTGCGCCGCGCCAAGCGCAGCAAGCACACCGCCGCGGCCTAGCTCGGCAGCAGCGCCTCGACGAGCCGTCCGACGAGCGCGCGCAGCTCCGCCCGCGGCGTCGGCCGGTCGGCGGCCAGCTCGGCGAGCATCAGCCCGTCGAGGGTGGAGACGAGGATCCGCGTCGCGCTGTCGGGGTCGCGCGCGCCGGCGGCGACGAGCACGTCGCGGATGACGGCGGCGTACTCCTCGGCCCACTCGCGCTCGACCCCGCGCAGCTCGGGCCGCCGGGCGGCCTCCAGCCACAGCGCGAACGACGCCATCGTCGCGGCACGGTGGTGGTCGAGCTCGTCCGCGATCAGGTCCGCGAAGGCGGGGCCGATCGCGGCCGTGGGGAGCGCGCGGAAGTCGGCGAGGTTGCGCAGCCGGTCGACGTCGCGCGCGGCGGCGAGGCGGTAGGCCTCGATCAGGATCTCGTCCTTGGAGGAGAACCAGTAGGTCGTTGCGGCGAGCGGGAGCTCGGCCTCCGCGGCGACGCGGCGGTGGGTCAGCGCGCTCGGGCCTTCGGCGGCGATGACGCGCAGCGCGGCCTCGAGCAGAAGGCCGCGGCGCGCCTCGCCGCGGAGGGGGCGC
>DATMVO010000489.1:0-7568 GCA_035563115.1 Solirubrobacteraceae bacterium | reverse complement strand
GCCGCAGCGCCACCGGCGTCTCGCCCGTCGCCGCCGCCAGCAGCCGGTCGAGGTGGTCGCGGGAGAAGTGCGCCTGCTCCGCCAGCGCCCGCCCGTCGGCGCCCGGCTCGTCGAGCGACGCGAGGACGAGGTCGAGCAGGTCACGCAGGCGGTCGCCATCGCCCGCCATTTGATCGCATTCGACGTCCCGCTGGACCGCCGCGCGCGCCCACGCGACGCTCCGCCCCATGCCGAGCTGGTCCGACTTCGAAGCCGCCGCCCCCGACCTCGCCGCGAAGGTCCGCGCGCGGCTCGACGCTCACGTCCACAAGACGATCGCCACCGTCCGCCGCGACGGCTCCCCGCGCCTCTCCGGCACCGAGACGCAGCTGCGCGACGGCGAGCTGTGGATCGGCTCGATGTGGCAGGCGCGCAAGGCCCTCGACCTCCAGCGCGACCCACGCTTCGCGCTGCACTCCGGCTCCGACGACCCGCCCGGGTGGAGCGGCGACGCGAAGGTCGCGGGCGTCGCCGAGGAGATCACCGACCCGGCCCGCGTCGCGGAGGTCAACGGCGCCGACGTCCCCGGCGGCCGCTCCCACCTCTTCCGCCTCGACCTCACCGAGGCTACGCACGTCGGCCTGAACGACGAGCGGACGCAGCTCGTCATCGAGACCTGGACGCCGGACGGCGGCGTCCGCACCATCAGGCGCTGACGGGCTCCCGTACGAGCTCGTACTCGCTCAGGTCGATCTCGCGGGTCGCGCGGACGTACTCGGCCATCTGGCCGGGCCAGTTGTTGACGATGCGGCCGTCGGCGCCCTCGCGGTACCAGCTCTCGCAGTCGGTCCAGACCGTCTTGCGCAGGCGCTCTTGCACCCGCGCGGTGGTCCGCTCCTCCACCTCGGGCCGGACGTCGAGCGCAGCGGCGCGGGTACGGCGGAGCGCGGCGACGGCGGACGCGACGTACCGCGCCTGCGCCTCCAGCATCACGATGATCGAGCCGAAGCCGAGGTTCGTGTTCGGGCCGTACATGAGGAAGAGGTTGGGGAAGCCGCTGACGGCGATCCCGTGGTGGGCGCGGGCGCCCTCGCGCCACGCGTCGGTCAGCTCGCGCCCGTCGCGGCCGAGCACCCGCATCGGCGCGACGAAGTCGTGGGCGCGGAAGCCGGTGCCGTAGATGACGACGTCCACCTCGCGCTCCGTGCCGTCCTCGGTCACGACCCCGCGCTCGCTGATCCGCGCGATCCGGTCGGTGACGAGCTCGACGTTCGGCCGCGCCAGCGCCGGCAGGTAGTGGGAGCTGAACAGGACCCGCTTGCAGCCGATCGGGTAGTCGGGCCAGACCTTCGCGCGCAGCGCCGGGTCCTTGACCTGGTTGCGCATGTGCCACGTCGCCCACACGCCGATGGCGCGCCGCACGAACGGGATCCGCGTCTGCCCGGCGATGCCGCTCTCGGCGAACGCGAGGATGCCGAGCCGGCGCACGTGCTGGAGGCCGGGAACGCGCTCGATCAGCCGCTTCGCCCACGGTGCGTACGGCGTGTTGCGGCGCGGGAGGATCCACGGCGCGGTGCGCTGGTAGACGTCCACGCGCGCGGCGACCTTCGCGATCTCCGGGACGAACTGGATCGCGCTCGCGCCCGTCCCGACGACCGCGATCCGCTTCCCGCGCAGCTCCACGGAGTGGTCCCATTCGGCGCTGTGGAACGACGGGCCGGCGAACGACGCACGGCCGTCGACGGCGGGGAAGAGCGGGCGGGTGAGCTGGCCGCAGGCGAGGACGATCGACCGCGCGTGGACGGGCTCGCCGGCGGAGGTCTCGAGCGTCCACCGCGCGTCGTCCTGCGACCACGTCGCGGTACGGACCTCGGTCCCGGTGCGGATCCGCGCCCGCAGCCCGTGGCGGTCGGCCGTCGAGCGCAGGTAGTCGAGGATCTCGTCCTGCGGCGAGCACGGCCGCGACCAGTCGCGCCGCTGGTCGTAGGAGAACGAGTACAGGCACGACGGGATGTCGCACGCCGCGCCCGGATACGTGTTCTCGCGCCAGACCCCGCCGAGGTCCTCCGCGCGCTCGAGGATCACGAGGTCGTCGACGCCGGCCTTACGCAGCGCGATCGCCGCCGCCAGCCCGCCGAACCCCGCCCCGACGATCGCCACCTGCACGTCCATGGGCCCGATCTTGACACACCGTCGAATCGGACGGTGCGCCCCTTGGGTCGCCGCGTCAGCCGGTGAGCCGCGCGGCGAGCCGCTGCTGCGCGGCCTCGCCGAACCCGTGCTCGGTCAGCCAGCCGCGGACGCCGCCGTGGCGCTCGTCGAGCAGCTCGAGGACGCGCACCATCGTCTCCGGCCGCGGGCTGTGGACGTGCGCGGGCTTGCCGTCGAGGTCGGCCGCGTACGTCGGCGACGACTTGAGCCGTGCGAGGATCTGCTCGATCCGCTCGCCGGTGATCGCGTAGTCCTCGACGATGGCGTGCCGCTCGACGCCCGCGACGGTGAGGGCGAACGCGCAGACCATCCCGGTGCGGTCCTTGCCGGCGGCGCAGTGGACGAGCGTGGCGCCGCTGGTCGCCTCGATGTCGTGGAGGGCGCCGACGACGCTGTCCGGGCGGTCGCGCAGGTAGCGGAGGTAGGCGCGGACCGCGGGCGACTCGTCCGTGTCGTGGCCGCCGAGCCCGTGGACCTGCCACGGCAGCAGGCCGGCCGGGATCTCGGTGGCGTCGTCCACGTCGACGTCGGTCGTCTCGCCGGCCTCGGGGTAGAGGGAGCGGTGGCGGACGTCGACGCGCGCGTCGGCGATCAGCGGGCCGGGGCCCTCGCGCTCGACCTCGACGCCGGTGCGGAGGTCGACGACGACCTGCAGCCGGCGCCGCTCCACGAGCTCCTCGACGTCGGCGGGCGTGAGGGACTGGAGGTTGTCGGAGCGCAGCAGCACGCCGGCGTTCGTGGTGCCGCCGTAGGCGAGCGGGAGCCCGCCGAGGTCGCGGACGTTCACCGCGCCCTCCAGGTCGATCCAGCGCGTGTCCGTGGGTGCGGCGCTCATGCCTTCGAGGCTACGAGGCCGCGCCGCGCGCGCGTGTGAAGGATCAGCCGCCGGCGAGGACCACGTCGTAGCCCTCCGCGCGGAGCAGCTCGACGACGGCGTCGCGGTGGTCGCCCTGGATCTCGATCACGCCGTCCTTCGCGCTCCCGCCGACGCCGCACCGCTTCTTCAGCCGCCCCGCCAGCTCCTTCAGCGCGGCGTCGTCGAGCCCGACGTTCGAGACCGTCGTCGCGGTCTTCCCGCGCCGCCCGGCCGTCTCCCGCCGCACCTTCACGCGCCCGCCGCCCGGCCCGGGCGTGGCACCCGTCGGCTTCGGCGGCCGCGCCTTGCGCAGGTCGCCGTCGGTGGTGGAGTAGACGACGTTCGAGCTCGCGTCACGGCTCCGCTTGGGCATCCGCCGAAGGTAGCGGCGGCGGGGCGGTGCGGTAGGTCGGCGGAGTGGCGGAGAGGCGGATGGGGTTGCGGGTGAGGGTGGCGGCGGTGCCGTCGTCGCGGGGGATGGCGACGGTGGGGTCGAGGCCGAGGCGATCGGCGAGGGCGAAGGCGCCGGCGACGTCGTTGACCTGGCCGGCGGGGACGCGGGCGGTGGTGAGGGGCTCGACCCACTCCGCCGCGGGGCGCGTGGCGAGGCGGGCGACGAGCTCGGCCTTCAGCGCGTCGCGGTGGGCGACGCGGGCGGCGTTGGTGGTGAAGCGGGGGTCGGTGGCGAGGGCGGGCGCGTCGAGGACGGCGCAGAGCGCGGCGAACTGGCGGTCGGTGCCGACGGCGAGGACGAGGTCGCCGTCTCCGGTGGGGAGGAGCTCGTACGGCGCGATCGACGGGTGCGCGTTGCCCATCCGGCCCGCGACGGCGCCGGCGAGCGTGAACGCGCTGCCCTGGTTGACGAGCGCGGCGAGGAGCGAGCTCAGCAGGTCGACCTCGACGCGTTGGCCCTCGCCGGTCCGCTCGCGGTGGCGCACCGCGGCGAGGATGCCGACGGCGGCGAACAGGCCGCAGATGACGTCGACGAGCGCGACGCCGACCTTCTGCGGCTCCCCGTCCGGCTCGCCCGTGACGCTCATCAGCCCGCCGAGCGCCTGCACGAGCAGGTCGTAGCCGGGGAGCGCGGCGCCCGCCTCGCCGCTGCCGAAGCCGGTGATCGAGCAGTACACGAGCTCGGGCCGGGCGGCGCGCAGCTCGTCGGGGCCGAGCCCGAGACGGTCCATCACGCCCGGGCGGAAGTTCTCCACCACCACGTCGGCGCGGGCGGCGAGCGCGCGCGCCTCGGCGACGCCGGCCTCCGTCGCGAGGTCGAGGACGACCGTGTCCTTGTTGCGGTTGACCGCCTGGAAGTACGTGGCTTCGCCGCGCTCGTCGTACGGCGGGCCCCACTGGCGGGTGTCGTCGCCGACCCCGGGCCGCTCCACCTTCACCACCCGCGCGCCGAGGTCGCCGAGGATCATCGTCGCCAGCGGGCCGGCGAGGACGCGGGAGAAGTCGAGCACGAGCAGGTCGTCGAGAGCTTGACGCATCGCCTACATTCTTAGATCTTCGAAGATCGAAGATCAACCCCCCCGCGAGGAGAGTCCGCCGCCGCATGTCCGCCACCACCGACCGCCCCGCCCCCAAGATCCGCCCGCGCGACTTCCTCGACGTGGACGCGCTGCTGTCCGACGAGGAGCGCGACATCCGCGACACCGTCCGTCGGTTCGTGCAGGAGCGGGTGGTGCCGAACGTCGGCGGCTGGTTCGAGCAGGCGACGATCCCGCGCGAGCTCGCGACCGAGCTGGGCGCGCTGAACGTCCTCGGCATGCACCTGACCGGGTACGGCTGCGCCGGCGCGAGCGCCACCGCCTACGGCCTGGCGTGCCTGGAGCTGGAGGCCGGCGACAGCGGCGTGCGGTCGATGGTCTCGGTCCAGGGCTCGCTGGCGATGTACGCGATCTGGCGCTGGGGCAGCGAGGAGCAGAAGCAGGAGTGGCTCCCGCGCATGGCGACCGGCGAGGCGATCGGGTGCTTCGGCCTGACCGAGCCCGACAGCGGCAGCGACCCGGGCTCGATGCGCACCCGCGCGCGCCGCGACGGCGACGACTGGATCCTCCACGGCTCGAAGATGTGGATCACGAACGGGTCGCTGGCCGAGGTTGCGGTCGTGTGGGCGCAGACCGACGAGGGCGTCCGCGGCTTCGTCGTCCCCACCGACACGCCCGGTTTCACGACCCAGGACATCCACCAGAAGATGTCGCTGCGCGCGAGCGTGACGAGCGAGCTGCTGCTCGACGACGTCCGCGTCCCCGCCGACGCGGTGCTGCCCGAGGTCAAGGGCCTGAAGGGGCCGCTCTCCTGCCTCAACGAGGCGCGCTTCGGCATCGTCTTCGGCGCCGCGGGCGCGGCGCGCGCGTGCTTCGAGGCCGCGCTCGACTACGCCGGCGAGCGGATCCAGTTCGACAAGCCGATCGCGTCGTTCCAGATCCAGCAGCTGAAGCTGGCGGAGATGGCGACGAAGGTCAACCAGGCGACGCTCCTCGCCCTCCACCTCGGCCGGATGAAGGACGACGGCCGGTTGCGCCCCGAGCACGTCTCCATGGGCAAGCTGGCCAACGTCAACGCGGCGCTGGAGGTCGCGCGGACGGCGCGACAGGTGCTCGGCGCCAACGGCGTGACGCTGGAGTATCCGGTCATCCGGCACATGAACAACCTCGAGTCGGTCGTGACCTACGAGGGCACGGCGGACGTCCACGCGCTCGTGATCGGCGGCGCGCTGACGGGGATCCAGGCGTTCCGATGAGCGCCGCGCCGGCCTCGCTCGGCACCGCCCAGCAGCACGCGGTCGAGGCGCTGCGCCGGCTGATCGTGGCCGGCGAGCTGGCGCCCGGCGCGCGCGTCAACCAGGAGGAGCTGGCGGCGCGGATCGGCGTCTCGGTCGGGCCGGTCCGCGAGGCGCTGCGCGTCCTCGAGCAGGAGGGCCAGCTCACGTACCTGCCGCGCCGAGGTTACTTCGTGACCGAGCTGCGGCTGGCGGACCTCGAGGAGATCTACGCGCTCCGCCAGCTGCTGGAGGCGCAGGCCGCCCGGCACGCGCTGCCGACGCTGGACGAGGAGGCGCGCGAGCGGATCCGGACCGCGGCGCGCGAGTGCGCCGCGGCGGCGGAGGCCGGCGACGTGAGCGCGGAGCTGGCGGCGAACCGGCGCTTCCACTTCGCGATCATGGACGCGCCGGACCAGCCGCACGCGCTCCGCCTCATCAAGCTCCTGTGGGACTCGACGGAGGCCTACCGCGCGCTGTACTACAACGCGCCGGAGGAGCGTAAGGCGTCACTGACGGCGCACGACCGCATCCTGGCCGCGATCGACACGACCGATGCGGACGAGCTGGTGGCGGAGATGGACGCCCACCGGCTGCGGGCGCTGGACGTGCTGCGCGGCGTGCTCGGGTAGGCGGAGGGCATGCTCGCCGCGTACGCCGCCAAGATCGACCCCGACGACCCGCTCTCCGCGTTGGAAGTTGGCGACCGCCCCGACCCGCAGGTGCCGGAGGGCTGGGCGCTCGTCGACGTCCGCGCCGCCGCGCTCAACCACCACGACCTGTGGTCGCTCCGGGGCGTCGGGCTGAAGGCCGAGCAGACCCCGATGATCCTCGGCTGCGACGCCGCGGGCACCGACCAGGACGGCAACGAGGTCGTCGTCCACGCGGTGATTTCGTCGCCCGACTGGCGCGGCGACGAGACGCTCGACCCCAAGCGGACGCTGCTCTCCGAGAAGCACCCGGGCGCGCTGGCGCAGCGCGTCGTCGTCCCGCGCCGCAACCTCGTCCCCAAGCCGGCCAAGCTGTCGTTCGCCGAGGCCGCGTGCCTGCCGACCGCGTGGCTCACCGCCTACCGGATGCTCTTCACGCGCGGGAACGTCGTCCCGGGCGAGACGATCCTCGTGCAGGGCGCGGGCGGCGGCGTCGCGACGGCGCTGATCGCGCTGGCGAGCGCGGTGGGCGTGCGCGTCTTCGCCACCTCGCGCGACGAGGCGAAGCGCGAGCGGGCCCTCGAGCTGGGCGCGGCGCAGGCCTTCGAATCCGGCGCGCGGCTGCCCGAGCGGGTCGACGCGGTGATGGAGACCGTCGGCGACGCGACGTGGGACCACTCGATCAAGTCGCTCAAGCCGGGCGGGCGGATCGTCGTCTGCGGCGCGACGAGCGGCATGAAGGCGACGCAGGACCTGGCGCGCACGTTCTTCCTCCAGCTGTCGGTGATCGGCTCGACGATGGGCACGCGCGACGAGCTCGAGCGGCTGACCCGCTTCCTCGTCGGCCGCGACCTCAAGCCGCTGATCGACCGCGAGCTGCCGCTCGACCAGGCGCGCGACGGGTTCGCCGCGATGGAGGCGGGCGAGCTGGTCGGCAAGGTCGTCTTCACCGTCTGACCCGGCGGCGGCCGGTCTACAGGCGCGCGCGGGCGCGCGCGAGGGCCACGCGCGCGCTCAGCCCCGCCGGCCGCAGCGCGACGCCGGCCGCCTGCACCTCGGGGTCGTCCTCGACGAGCGCCGCGACCGCGTCGGCGACGTGCCGCTCGGC
>DATMVO010000488.1:0-4828 GCA_035563115.1 Solirubrobacteraceae bacterium | reverse complement strand
CGTCTGCCGCGAGGACGGCTCGGCCGAGGCCTACGACCTCGCCACCGGCGCGCGCGAGGCCGCCCTCGGTCCGCAGCCGACGCGGCGCCGGCCGCTGCTGTCGGACGACGGCGTCGTCGTGCTGCTCGTCTCGGCCGCCGTCGAGCTGTGGGATCCCGCCTCGCCGGCCGGCCCGATCCGCCACCCCGACTTCGTCCACGACCTGGTCGCCGCCCAGCTCACCGCCGACGGCCGCCTCGCGCTCGTCCAGGCGCGTGGCGAGGCGCGCGTGTGGGAGATCGACCGTCCCTGCGCGACGCTCCCGCGCTGACGGTCGCCGCCGCGTCAGAGGTCGAGCCGCATCACGACGCGCCGGCGCGTCGGGGCGCCCACCTCGACCAGCCCGGCGTCCGCGAAGACGCTCGGCGTGCCGACGTGCAGCTCCTCCGCGATCACGTCCTTGGTGGTGATCGGGTACGCCTCGACGGCGCGGGCGCCGCACGCGCGGGCGTGGTCGACGGCGGCGCGCGCGAGCGCCCGGCTGACGCCGCGCCTGCGGAAGCCCGCACGGGCGAAGAGGCACGTGATCGCCCACACGCTCTCGTCCGCCTTGTCCTCGTCGCGCCCGTCCCACACGACGCGGCTGTGGCGGACGAGCCCCGCGTACGCCGGTCGCGGCTCGACCGCGCACCACCCGGCGGGCTCGCCGTCCAGGTACGCGACGAGACCGCTCGTGGCCTCCGCGTCCGGGGCGCCGCACGCGGTCTGCGTGCGCAGCCGGTGCGCACGCTCCTCGACTCCGAACGCGCCGAACGACTCCTTCGGCCGCAGCTTGTACCGCTGGCACAGGCACCGCGAGCCCTGCCCACGCGTTCCGAAGATCGTCGCCAGATCCTCCCAGCGCGCCTCGTTCGCCGGCACGATCCGCAGCGAGGACCCACCCTCCGTCACGCCCGGCACCATCGCAGACTCCGGGCGGCGCGGGAGCGGGCAGTCCCGCGTCAGTGCGCGTGCGACCGCGCGATGCGGGCGATGGTCGCGCCGAGGCCGAGGCAGAACGCCGCGCCCGCGCCCGCGAGGACGATGAGGAAGGCGAGGAGGCCGGTCCAGTCCTCCTCGCCCGGCGACGGCTCGGAGCCGGTGAGCAGCACCAGCACGAGCGCGCCCGCGAGGGCGAGCGGCGCGAGCGCGACGCGGAGGCGGCCGATCAGGGCACCGAAGCCGACGAGCACCGCGGCGGTGACGGCGGCCGCGGGGCCGAGGCTGACGAGCGCCACGGCGGCGAGGACGGTCGCGACGGCGGCGGTGGCGAGCGTCGTGACGCGCGCCGGGCTGGGCGAGAGGCTGTCCATGTGTCGAGGTACACCGCGATCTGCGGGAGGGCACGTGGAGGTTGTGTTACGGTCTCGCCATGGTTTTGGACGAGCCACAACTCAGTCCGGTCACCCACGCGATCCAGGATTACGCAAAGGCCATCTTCAGCCTGCAGCAGCGTGGGGGCGGGCCGGTCTCGACCAACGCGCTGGCGGAGCGGCTGGGCGTCACGCCCGGGTCGGTGTCCGCGATGGTCAAGCGGCTGCACGAGCGTGGACTGGTGGACCACGTCCCGTACAAGGGCGTCGAGCTCACCCAGGAGGGCCGGCGCGTCGCGCTGGAGGTCCTGCGCCACCACCGGCTGCTGGAGACCTTCCTCGCCCGCGAGCTCGGCATGCCGTGGGAGCGCGTCCACGAGGAGGCCGAGGTCCTCGAGCACGTGCTGTCCGAGGAGCTGGAGGCGCTGATCGCCGCCAAGCTCGGACACCCGGAGGTCGACCCGCACGGCGACCCGATCCCGAGCGCGGAGCTCGTCCTCCACGAGCCGGAGACCGCCTGCCTGGAGTCGCAGGAGCCCGGCGCGCAGGGCGTCTTCGTCCGCGTCAGCGACGCCGACCCGGGCATGCTCGGCTACCTCGGCGAGCGCGGGATCGCGCCCGGCGACCGGTTCGAGGTGGTGGAACGCCAGCCGTTCGGCGGCCCGCTCTTCGTCCGCTTCGGCGACGACGTCCACGCCCTCGGCGGCGCGCTGACCGGGGCGATGCGGGTGGAGCTCGACGGGTGAAGCGCCCGCTCCTCGCCGCCGCGCTGCTCCTCCTCGCCGTGACGGCGGGGCTCACGAGCGGCTGCAGCCTGGTCGAGGAGGCTCGCGGCGGCGACGTCCGCGCGCGCACGGTCCGCGTCACCGCCACCACGAACTTCATCGCCGACACCGCGCGCAACATCGGCGGCGACCGCGTCGAGGTCACCGGCCTGATGGGCCCGGGCGTCGATCCGCACCTCTACCGCGCCTCCGCCGTCGACGTGCGCACCCTCCGCAGGGCCGACGTCATCTTCTACGGCGGCCTCCACCTGGAGGGCAAGATGGGGGAGCTGCTCGACCGCCTGGCCGAGCACCAGCCCACCGTCGCCGTCAGCCGCGAGATGCCCGAGGCCGACCTCCTCACCAAGGGCGCCGGCGAGCACGACCCGCACGTCTGGTTCGACGTGACGCTGTGGAAGCACGCGGCGGACGCGATCCGCGACGAGCTCGTCCGGCTGGATCCCACGCACGCGCCCACGTACGAGCGCAATGCCGCCGCCTACCAGCGCAAGCTCGACGCGCTGGACGCGTACGCGCGGGAGCGGATCCAGACCATCCCGGAGGGCAAGCGCCTGCTCGTCACCTCGCACGACGCGTTCACCTACTTCGGCCGCCGCTACGGCCTCCAGGTCGCCGCGATCCAGGGCATCTCGACCGCCGCGGAGGCGACCACGCACGACATCCAGCGCGTCGCCAAGCTCCTCGCCGACCGCCAGGTCGGCGCCGTCTTCGTCGAGTCGAGCGTCCCGCGCCAGACGCTCGATGCCGTCGCCGCCGCGGCGGACGCGCGCGGCCAGCAGGTCCGGATCGGCGCCGAGCTGTACGCCGACGCCGCCGGCGACGCCGGCACGGAGGAGGGCACGTACCTGGGGATGGTGCGCGCGAACGTCGACCACATCGTGGAGGGACTCACCCGGTGAACGCGCTCGAAGTGCACGGCCTGACCGCCTCGTACGGCAGCCGCCCCGTCCTGTGGGACGTCGAGGCGACGTTCCCGGCCGGCAAGCTCTCGGCCGTCGTCGGGCCGAACGGCGCGGGGAAGTCGACGCTGCTGCGCACGGCGCTCGGGCTCCTGCCCGCCGACGCGGGCCGCTCGCTCGTCCTGGGGGAGCCCGCCCGCCAAGCGCTCGACAAGGTCGCGTACGTCCCCCAGCGCGACGAGGTCGACTGGGACTTCCCGATCACCGTCCGCGAGGTCGTCGAGATGGGCCGCTACCGCGCCGCGGGGTGGCTCCGCCGGGTGCCGAAGAGCGACAAGCGGCTCGTCGACGAGGCCCTGGACCGCGTCGGCATGGCCGACTTCGCCTCCCGCCAGATCGGCCGGCTGTCCGGAGGCCAGCGCCAACGGGTCTTCATCGCCCGCGCCCTCGCCCAGCAGGCGCCGGTGCTGGTGATGGACGAGCCGTTCGCCGGCGTCGACGCCCGCACCGAGGCGAGCATCCTCACGCTCCTGCACACCCTGCGCGACGACGAGGGGACGAGCGTCATCGTCGTCCACCACGACGTCGCCACGGTCCGCGCGCAGTTCGACCACGCGCTCCTGCTCAACGTCCGCGCGATCGCCAACGGCCCGGTCGAGGAGGCGCTCGCGCCCGACCAGCTGCGCCGCGCGTACGGCGCCACCGCCGCGGACCAGGAGACGCCGTGGGCGGCCTGATCGACCTCCTGCCGCTGGACTACACCGACGCGGTCGTCGTCCTCGGCAGCGCGATCATCGGCCTCACCGCCGGCGTCCTCGGCTGCTTCGCCGTCCTCCGGCAGCGTTCGCTCGTCGGCGACGCGCTCTCCCACGCCGCCCTCCCCGGTGTCGCGGTCGCGTTCCTCATCACGGGCGCGAAGGACGCGGGCACGCTGCTGATCGGTGCTGGGATCGCGGGCCTGATCGGCGCGCTGATGATGGTGGGGATCGAGCGCACGAGCCGCATCCGCCCAGACGCGGCGATCGGCGTCGTGCTCAGCTGCTTCTTCTCGCTCGGCATCGTCCTGCTGACGTACATCGCCAACGGCGACGACGCCAACCAGGCCGGCCTGGACACGTACCTCTTCGGGCAGGCGGCGTCGCTGCTCGAGCGCGACCTCACGGTCATGGCGCTCCTCGCCGTCGCCGCGCTCGTGGTCGTCGCGCTGAGCTTCCGCGCGCTGAAGACGACGCTCTTCGACCCGTCCTTCGCGCGCTCCGCGGGCCTGCCCGTGAAGCTGCTGGAGATCCTCATGACCGCGCTGCTCGTCGTCGCGGTCGTCGTGGGGATCCGGGCCGTCGGCGCGATCCTGATGGTCGCGCTGATCGTGGTGCCGGGCGTCGCCGCGCGGCAGTTCGCCGACCGCCTGAGCCTGATGCTGCCGCTGGCCGGCGCGATCGGCGCGGGCGTCGGCGTCACGGGCGGGCTGATCTCCACCGGCGCCGCGGTGCCGACCGGCCCCGTCGTCGTGCTCGTGGGGGTGAGCGTCGTGATCGTCTCGGTCCTCGTGGCGCCCGAACGCGGCGTGCTGTGGCGCGCGCGGAAGCTGACCGACGCGCGGCGCCGCCGCACCCTGGAGGCGCTGCTGCTCGACCTCGCCCGGATGCCGGAGGCGCAGACCGTCGCGCTGCTCGCCGCGCAGACCGGGCGGGAGGAGCGCGACGTCGCGCGGGCGGTGCGGGAGCTGGCGGGGCGCGGGGACGTGGCGACCGCGGCGGACGACCGGCTGACCCTCACCGCGCACGGCCGTGACGCCGCGGCGAGCGCGCTGGAG
>DATMVO010000487.1:0-7606 GCA_035563115.1 Solirubrobacteraceae bacterium | reverse complement strand
CGGCGGGCTCCGCCGCACCGGCCGCCGGGGTCGAGATCCGCACGGACGCGCGCGAGGGCGCCGACGACGGCCCGGAGACTCCGCGTACGCGCACCGGGCCGCTCACGGCGCCCGCGGGCACCTGGACGACGACCGAGCGCGGCGACGTCTCCAGCGCCCGCGCCACCGCGTCGTCGCGACCGCCACGCCCTCCCAGGAACGTGACGGTCGCGACGCCCCGCAGGGAACTTCCGCGCAGGCGCAGGAGGCTCCCGGCACGCGCGGTGCCGGCGTCGACGCAGGCCGTGCGGCACGACCACGCGGAGACGGCGGGCGAGACCGCCCCGTACTCCGCGCCGCCGGGACCGGAGGCCTCAGTCGCGCTCGGGAGGGCGAAGAGCACCCCGAGCACCACCGTTGCCACCAGCCGCCGCATCGACGATCACCCTTTCCACGGCGGTCGTCCCGGCCCTCCGTGTGCAAGCGGCTATGCTGCCTGGTCGCGCCGCGCTCACCGTGCGGCCCTTTGCACGCCTATGAAGACTTACGTCGCCAAGCCCACCGACCGCGAGCGCAACTGGCTCGTCGTGGACGCGACCGGGCTGACGCTTGGTCGCCTCGCCACCCAGATCGCCGATGCCCTGCGCGGGAAGCGCAAGCCGGAGTACACGCCCCACATCGACACCGGGGACTTCGTCGTCGTCGTCAACGCGGAGAAGATCACCGTCACCGGTGACAAGCGTTCCGACAAGAAGTACTACCGCCACTCCGGCTACCCCGGCGGTCTGAAGGTCCGGACCTTCGACGAGATGATGGATCGCCGGCCTGAGGAGATCATCCGCCTCGCGGTCAAGGGGATGCTTCCCCGCAACCGCCTGGCCCGGAAGCAGATCACCAAGCTGAAGATCTACGCCGGTCCGGATCATCCGCATCAGGCGCAGCAGCCGACCCCGATGGAGATCGAGAAGTAGTGAGCGGAGACACGCCAGAGCCCGAGGAGACCACGCCGGACACGCCGTCCGAGGCCCCGGAGGCTGCTGAGACCGCCGAGGCCGCGCAGGCGTCCGAGGGCATCGAGGCGACCGCGAACGCGGACCGTCCCGGCGAGGACACCGTCGACGCCGAGACGCCGCGGAGCCAGGCCGACGACGCGTCCAGCAACGCGACGGCCGCCGCCGACGAGTCCGACGCCGAGACCGACGAGGACGACGAGCCCGTCGCGCCGCGCGAGAAGCCGGCGATCCCGGGCATGGACCTCGAGGTCGACATCGTCACCGAGGGCCGCGACGCCGCGAGCCCGTACGCCGCGTACGGCGACGAGGACGACCTCAGCGACGCCGCCGACGAGCAGATCTCCTCCGACGAGGACGATCTGGCCGACGAGCCGATCGCCCAGGTCGAGATCAACCTCACCGCCGGCGCGCGCTACACCGCCACCGGCAAGCGCAAGACCGCGATCGCCCGCGTCATCCTCGTCCCGGGGACCGGCGCGTACACGATCAACGGGAAGGAGCTCAACGAGTTCTTCCCGCGCGCCACGCTCCAGCGGAACATCCGTCAGCCGCTCGAGGTCGTCGGCTACGAGGACCGCATGGACGTCATCGCCCGCATGGAGGGCGGCGGCGTGGCCGCTCAGGCCGACGCGCTGCGCCACGGGATCTCCCGCGCGCTGCTCGAGGCCGACCCGAACCTGCGTGGCGAGCTCAAGCGCCGCGGCTTCCTGACGCGTGACGCGCGCGCCAAGGAGCGCAAGAAGGCCGGCCTCAAGAAGGCCCGCAAGAAGCCGCAGTTCTCCAAGCGGTAGTGATCTTCCTGGTGGCAGGCCGCGTGGACACGCTCCGCGCGGCCAGCCGCTGAGGCTCCTCCGTTGGCACGCAAGCTCTTCGGCACCGACGGCGTCCGCGGCATCGCGGGCGACGTCCTCACCGCTGACCTGGCGCTCGCGCTCGGCCGTGCCGCCACGGCCGAGATCGCGGGGGAGCATCCCCGCCCGCGCGTGCTCGTCATCCGCGACACGCGCGAGTCGGGCGAGATGCTCGAGGCCGCACTGGCCGCCGGCGTCGCCGCCGCGGGCGGCGAGGTGCTGCTCGGCGGGGTCCTCCCGACGCCCGCCGTCCCGCTCCTCATCAACCGCTACGGGTTCGACCTGGGCGCGGTCATCTCCGCGTCGCACAACCCGTACCGCGACAACGGCATCAAGTTCTTCGGCGGGGACGGCTTCAAGCTCTCCGACGCCACCGAGCTGGCGATCGAGCAGCGCCTGGACCCCGCGGCGCCGCCCGCCGGCACGACGCGCATCGGCCGCATCCGCGCGTTGCACGGTACGCAGGAGGACTACCTGCGCGAGCTCCAGACCCGCTTCGACGGCCTGGACCTCAGCGGCGTCAAGGTGCTCCTGGACTGCGCGAACGGCGCGACGTACAAGGTCGCGCCCGAGATCTTCCGCCGCCTCGGCGCCGACGTCACCGTCCTCGCCGAGGCGCCCGACGGCCGGAACATCAACGACGGCTGCGGCTCGACGCACGTCGAGGCGCTCGCCGAGCGGATGGACGGCCACGACATCGGCTTCGCGTTCGACGGCGACGGCGACCGCGTGCTGGCCGTCGACCGGCAGGGCGCCGTCGTGGACGGCGACGAGCTGCTCGCCCTCGCGGTGCTGCACCGCAAGGCCAAGGGCGTCGTCGTCACCGTCATGACGAACTACGGCTTCCACAACGCGATGCGCGAGGCCGGCGTCGAGACGGCGATCACCAAGGTGGGCGACCGGTACGTGCTCGAGGAGCTGCGTGCCCGCGGCGAGGACTGGGCGCTCGGCGGCGAGCAGTCCGGCCACCTGATCGACATGGGCTTCGTGCCGTCCGGCGACGGCATCGCCGCCGCGCTGCTGACGCTCGAGTCGCTGGAGGGCGGCGACCTCGCCGACCGCACCGCGATGGTCAAGCTCCCGCAGCGGCTGGTCAACGTGCGCGTCGCCGACCGGGACGCGGCGATGGGCTCCCAGGAGCTGGCGGACGCGATCGCGCACGCCACGCGGGAGCTGGAGGGGCGCGGCCGCGTGCTCGTTCGCCCGTCCGGCACCGAGCAGCTCGTGCGCGTGATGACCGAGGCGCCGACGGTCGAGGAGGCCGAAGCGGTCTGCGCCCGGCTCGTCGCGATCGTCGAGCGGACGTCCACCCCCGTGTGACGCGGCTCCGCTCCCGCAGGAGCGGCGCCGATACCATCGAACACGCTCTGTGTGACGCTCGCGCGGCGGTGAAGCGCGGGCATTCGTAGGACCCCTCAGCGAAAGGACAGCGCCATGTGCGGGATCGTCGGCTACGTCGGCAACCGCCCCGTGCAGGACCTGCTCCTGCAGGGGCTCAAGCGACTGGAGTACCGCGGCTACGACTCGGCCGGCGTGTCCGTGCTGCACGACGGCGACATCGACTCGGTGCGCGCGGTCGGCAACCTCGCCAACCTCGAGGCCGCGCTCTCGGAGGTCATGGACGGCAGCGGCTCGGCCACCGCGACCGCGCAAGCCGAGGGCACGATCGGCATCGGCCACACGCGCTGGGCGACGCACGGCCGCGTGACGGTCGAGAACGCGCACCCGCACACCGACACCGCGGACGCGCTCCACGTCGTCGTCAACGGCATCGTCGAGAACTACGTCCCGCTCCGCCAGCGCCTGCGCGACATGGGCGCGACGTTCACGAGCGAGACCGACGCCGAGGTCATCGCCCACCTGATCGCCCACCACCTCGCCGCCGGCGACCTCGTCGAGGCCGCGCGCCGCGCCTACAACGAGCTCGAGGGCCACTTCTCCTTCGTCGCGCTCCACAAGGACGATCCCGAGACGCTCGTCGGCGCCCGCCGCGAGACGCCGCTCGTCGTCGGCGTGGGGGACGGGGAGAACTTCCTCGCCTCCGACGTCTCTGCCTTCCTCACCGAGACGCGCCGCGTCCAGTGGATCGAGAACGGCGAGCTCGTCGTCATCCGCCGCGAGGCGACCACGATCCTGACGCCCGAGGGCGAGGAGCTCGACCGCGAGATCTCCGAGCTGGACTGGGATCAGACGACGGCCGAGAAGCAGGGCTACGAGACGTTCATGCTCAAGGAGATCCACGAGCAGGCCGAGGCCGTCGCGGAGACCATCGGCGACCGCACGCTGAGCGGCACCGGCGTCGACTTCTCCGCCGAGCTGGACGAGCACCTCCTGCGCGACGCCAAGCGGATCGTGATCCTCGCCTGCGGCACGAGCTACCACGCCGGCCTGATCGGCAAGTACGCGATGACCGAGTGGGCGCGGATCCCGGTGCAGGTCGAGATCGGCTCCGAGTACCGGTACGCGAACCCCGTCGTCGGCGAGGGCGACCTCGTCATCGGCATCTCGCAGTCGGGCGAGACGGCGGACACGCTGGCGGCGATGCGGATCGCGCGCGAGCGCGGCGCGAAGGTGCTCGCGGTAACGAACGTGATGGGCTCGCAGGCTACGCGCGACAGCGACGCGGTCGCCTACACGCGCGCCGGCCAGGAGATCGGCGTCGCGGCGACCAAGACGTTCGTCTGCCAGGTCGCGGTGATGTACCTCCTGGCGCTGCGTCTGGCCGAGCTGCGCGGGACGCTGCCGCCCGGCCGGATCGCCGAGCTGGTGCATGCGATCAAGGAGCTGCCGCCGCAGCTCGAGGCGCTCGTCGAGCGGCTGGACGGCAGCGGCCAGATCGCGGAGATCGCCGAGCGCCACGGCCAGTGCGGCTTCTTCCTCTACCTCGGCCGCCACGCCGGCCTGCCGGTGGCGCTGGAGGGCGCGCTGAAGCTGAAGGAGATCTCGTACATCCCGACCGACGCGTACGCCGCCGGCGAGATGAAGCACGGCCCGATCGCGCTGCTCGACGAGTCCACGCCGGTCGTCGTCGCGGCGACCAACTCGCCGGTGCTGGACAAGGTCGTGTCGAACATGCAGGAGGTCCGCGCCCGCGGCGCCCACGTCATCGCCGTGGCGACCGAGGGGAACGTGGACATCGGCGAGCACGCCGAGGAGGTCGTCCGGGTGCCGGACACCGACTGGATGCTCCAGTCGCTCCTCGCGATCGTCCCGCTCCAGATGATCGCCTACGCGATCGCGCGCACCCGCGGCCTCAACGTGGACCAGCCGCGCAACCTCGCCAAGACCGTGACGGTCGAGTAGCGACCGGGCTCAGCCGGTGGTCGGCTGCGGCAGCTCGCCGCGGTCGATCATCCGCTGGAGCACCTCGCCGGCGGTCTTGCGCAGCTCGCCGGCGGGGGCGCCGTCCTTGCCCTGGTCGAGCTGGCCGCGCCGGTCGAGCTCCGCGCAGGCGCGCTTCCAGAACCGCTCGACGTCCGCGCGGGGCTGCTGCTCGAGGTACGGGTCGGTGTCCTTCGCGTCGAACTGGTCGAGCCCGGCCTCGACGCACGTCTCGACCATCTGCGCGCGGCGCTCGGCGGACGGGCCCTGGTCGTCCGGCTCGAGCAGCCGGTCGATCCCCCACAGCACGCCGAAGAGGCAGACGACGCCGAAGAGGACGGCGAGAGCGCGGCCGCTCGGCATCCGCCCGCGGCGCCGCCGGCGGCTCACTGCAGCGCGTCCCGCGCCTCGCCGGACGTGATCTCGGCGCCGTAGAAGGACGAGCCGGGCTGCATCAGCCGGCTGTCCGCGAGCGTGCCGATGTCGAGCGAGTCGAAGCCGACCTCGTCGATCAGGTCGCGGACCGTGCGCTTGGCGTCGCGGTCGTCGCCGCAGAGCAGGAGCACGAGCCGCTCGGGGTCGCCGGCGGGCTTGCCCTCGTTCTCCAGCGTCCCCGCCTCGAGCGTGTTGAACGCCTTCACGACGTCCGAGCCCTCCAGGTGCTTGGCGATCAGCTCGGTGGAGGTGAGCAGGTCGTCGTCGAGGTCCTTGATCTGGCCGTCGCGCCCGGGGTAGTAGTTCGTCGCGTCGACGACGACGGTGTCCGCGAGCGTCTCGGGATCGAGCGCCGTGTAGGCCTTCAGCGGGATCGCGAGCAGCACGACCTCGCCGTGCTCGCTCGCCTCCTCGACCGTCCCGGCGCGGACGCCGTCGCCCTCCTCGGCGGCCAGCGTCTGCGGCCCGCGCGAGTTCGCGATCACCACGTCGTGGCCCGCGTCGGCGAACAGCCTCGCCGCCGTCCCGCCGATGTTCCCGGCCCCGATCACCCCGATGCGCACGCCCGGGAAGGTAGCGTTGCGGGCCGGATGGGCGTCGGCATCGACCTGCTGGAGATCGAGCGGCTCGAGCGTGCGCTGGAGCGCAGGCCGCGGCTGGCGGAGCGGCTCTTCACCGAGCGCGAGCGCGCGTACGCGGCCGGGAAGGCGCGGCCGGGGCAGCATCTGGCGGCGCGGTTCTGCGCGAAGGAGGCCGTCGCGAAGGCGCTGCGGCTCCAGGCGTGGTCGTGGCAGGACATCGAGATCCTCGAAGGGCCCGAGCTCGTGTTGCACGGGCCGCTCGCCGGGCAGGAGGTGGAGGTGTCCTTGACCCACTCGAAGGGGATGGCCGGCGCCGTGGCGATGGTGCGCGCGTGACGCCCGGGCCCTGGCTGACCCCGCTCCCCGACGCGGAGCAGATGCGCGCCACCGACGCCTGGGCGATCGAGCGGCAGGGCATCCCGTCGCTCGACCTGATGGAGCGCGCGGGCGCGGGCCTGGCCGATCTCGTCTCCGAGATCGCCCCCGGCGGCACCGTCGCGATCCTCTGCGGCGGCGGCAACAACGGCGGCGACGGCTTCGTGGCGGCGCGGCTGCTGCGCGAGGCGGGGCGCGACGTGCGCGTCGCGGTCACGTCCGACCTCGACGGCTACGCGGGGGACGCGAAGGCGAACCTCGACCGCCTCGGCCGCGAGCCCGAGCCGTTCGACGAGCGGATCCTCGACGGCGCCGCGGTGGCGGTCGACGCGATGCTCGGCACCGGTTTCTCCCGCGAGGTGCGCGAGCCCGTCCGCGGCGCGATCGAGGCGCTGAACCACCGGGCCGCGGACGAGGGGCTGAAGGTCGTCGCGTGCGACGTGCCCAGCGGCGTCGACGCGTCGACCGGCGAGGTGGCGGACCTCGCCGTCCGCGCGGACGCGACCGCGACGTTCCACCAGGCCAAGCCCGGCCTGTGGATCGCGCCCGGCAAGGGGCACGCGGGCGTCGTGCGCACGATCGACATCGCGATCCCGGACGGCGCGCCCGTGCAGCCATGGGCCGGGCTCGTGGCGCCGTCGGTCGTCCGCGAGGTCCCCGGCCGTGCCGCCGCGTCGACCAAGTTCTCGTCCGGCCACGTCCTGGTCGTCGGCGGCTCCACCGGCCTCACCGGTGCGCCGTGCCTCAGCGCGATGGCGGCGATGCGCGCGGGTGCCGGCTACGTCAGCTGCGGCGTCCCGGCCTCGCTCAACCCGATCTTCGAGCAGCGGCTGCTGGAGGTCATGTCGATCCCGCTCCCCGACGCGGACGGGCACCTGACCGAGGGCGCGGCCGAGCGCCTGCTGCAGGAGGCCGACCGGCGCGGCGGCGCGCTCGTCGCCGGGCCCGGCTTCGGTCGCAGCGACGGCGCGGTCGCGCTGGCGCGCACGCTGGCGGTCAAGGCACCGGTGCCGCTCGTGCTCGACGCGGACGGCCTCAACGCCCACGCGGG
>DATMVO010000486.1:0-3398 GCA_035563115.1 Solirubrobacteraceae bacterium | reverse complement strand
GCGCGGCCGTCGAGTCGCCCGCCGCCGAGTGCGGCGCTGCGGAACGAGCCGACCTGCCGGATCTCCGCGCCGCCGGAGTCCTCCAGGATGCGCGCGTCGCCGCGGACGTCGAGGTGGGAGGCGGCGCCGGCGGACGCGAGTGGGAGGGCGGTGGCGGCGGCGAGCGCGGCGGCGCTCGCGAGGAGGAGGGGGCGGGGCGTGGGCATCAGAGGTTCACGGGGTCGAGCAGGGGGTGGAGGAGGAGCTGCGGCACCGCGTCGGCGCGCACGGGGCGGGAGAAGAGGTAGCCCTGGCCGTGGCCGGAGCCCATGGCGCGGAGCAGGCGCGCCTCCGCGGGCGTCTCGATCCCCTCGATGACGACGTCGAGGTCGAGCGTGCGGCCGATCTCCACGATGCCGTTGACCAGCCCGGCGCGCTCCGGGTCGTCGGCGATCCCGGTGACGAACGAGCGGTCGATCTTCAGGACGTCGACGGGGAACCGCTGGAGGTAGGCGAGCGACGAGTAGCCGGTGCCGAAGTCGTCGAGGGCCAGCCGCACCCCGAGCTCCTTGAGCGCGCGCAGCTCGCCCTGCACCGCGTCGCCGTCGTCGAGCAGGACCGACTCGGTGATCTCCAGCGTCAGCCGCGCGGGCGCGATCCCGGTGCGCGCGAGCACGGCCGCGACGGTGGCGGCGAAGCCGGGCTCCTGGAGCTGCGGGGTCGAGACGTTGACGTTGAGCGCGAGGTCGCGGGCGGCCGGCAGCGTGGCGTCCCACGCCGCGAGCTGCGCGCACGCGGTCTCCAGGACCCAGCGGCCGATCGGGACGATCAGCCCGGTCGCCTCGGCCAGCGGCACGAACCGGACGGGCGCGATCGGCCCGTGCCGCGGGTGGTCCCAGCGCAGCAGCGCCTCGACGGAGACCACCGCGCCGTCGCCGAGCTCCACGATCGGCTGGAACCGCAGCGACAGCTCGCCCGCGTCGATCGCGCGCTCCAGGTCGGCGGTCAGCTCGAGGCGGTCGTCGAGGTCCTGGCGCATCGAGCCCGTGAAGGAGACGACCCGTGCGCGGCCCTGCCGCTTGGCCTCGTACAGGGCGAGGTCGGCGTCGACCCGCGCGGTCTCCGCGTCGGCGCCGGCCGCCAGCGCGGCCACGCCGATGCTCGCCGTCGACACGACGCGCTGGCCCTCGATGAGGACCGGCTCGGCCAGCGCGGCGCCGATCCGGTTCGCCATCTCCAGCACCTCGGCCTGGTCGCGGACGTCCTCGACGAGGACGGCGAACTCGTCGCCGCCCATGCGCGCGGCGGTGTCCTCGACGCGGACGGCCTGGGTGAGCCGCTCCGCCGTCGCCCGCAGCAGCGCGTCGCCGCCGGCGTGCCCGAGCCCGTCGTTGATCGACTTGAAGTCGTCGAGGTCGACGTAGACGAGCGCGGCCTCCAGGCCGTGGCGGCGCGCGCGGGCGAGCGCGCGGCCGAGCCGGTCGTCGAAGAGCGCGCGGTTGGGCAGGCCGGTCAGCCGGTCGTGGAACGCCTCGTGGCGCAGCTGCTCCTGGAGCGCCTGGCGCTCGGTGACGTCGCGGAGGTTGAGCAGGACGCCGGCGACGTCCGGGTCGGCGCGCAGGTCGTCGGCGACGACCTCGACGCTGCGCGGGGCGCCGTCGGCGTCCACGAGGCGAACGGTCACGGGCGCGGGGCGGCCGGGGCCGGAGGTGGCCGCGGCGAGCAGGGTCTCCAGCCGGCCCGCGTCGTCGGGGTGGACGAGCGCGGCGACGGGCGTGCCGGCGAGGGCGTCCGGATCGCGGCCGAGCAGCGCCCGGACCGGCTCGGCGATCCAACCGATCCGCCCGTCCGCGCCGGTGATCGCGACGACGTCGGAGGAGTGGCGGACGAGCGCGCGGATGCGGTTCTCGGCGCGGCGCTCGTGCTCGCGCGAGCGGGCGTCGACCGCCGCGGTGCGGCGGATGCGGTGGCCGAGGAAGCCCAGCAGGCCGAGCACCAGGACGCCCGCGACGAGCGTGCCCGCCGAGCCGACGACCGCCCGCCGCTGAGCCTCCTCCGCCCGGTGCCCCTGCGCGGCCGCCGCGCGGTCGACGCTCGCCACGAACCGCTTGATGGCCGGCCCGAACCGCCGCTCGACGATGCGCCGGGCGCCCGCCATGTCGGTCAGGTAGGTGCTGTTCGCCGCCAGGCCGGCGTCCGCCATGCGGCCGAGGTCGCGCTCGATCGGCGCGAGCAGCTCGGGCGGCGCGCCGAGCGATCGCAGCCGGCGGAGGTCGTCGAGGAGCCGGTGGTGGATCGCGAACCCCGACGCCGCCGCGCGCGACGCGGAGATCCGGTCGCCGCCCCCCGTCGCGACCGCGCCCCAGGTGAGGCCCTCGACGCGCAGGCCTTCGCCGCGCAGATGCTGCGTGACGACCTGCAGCTCACGCGCGCGGTCGGCCTTCTCGCTCGACGCGATGCCGAGCCACGCCATCGCCACGATGACGGCCAGCGCGCCGGCGACGAGGAGGCCGGGGCGCCCGAGGACGGGTCCGCGCCGGGACGGCGCGGAGGAGGCGGTGCTGACGGGCATTCCCGCTCTGGCGTCGGCCGCTGGCCGACTTGGCGCAGCGAGACTGGCCGGATGTCCGGTTCGCGTGTGATCCGCTTGTGAACGCGCGACGGCCCGCGCTCGCCTCCCTGGATGCGCTGGTCGCCCCGCGCGCACTCGACTTCCTGGCGCGCCGCTGCCATCCTGGCGACGGTCCGCGGCCTGGATGACGTGGATCGTGGAACCTGAAGCGAACGGAATCCGACCATGCGCCTCCGCCGTCTGCTGCCCGTGCCGCTCACCGCGGCGAGCGCTCTCGTCCTCGCGGCGCCCGCCGCCGCCGGGGTCCGCCCCTTCGTCGAGTGCATCCGGCCGGGGGACACGACGATGGAGGTCGTGTTCGGCTACGTCAACGGCGGCACGTCCGACGTCGTCATCTCCGACGGCCCGAACAACTTCATGTCGCCGAACCCGAACGGGGCCTACACCGCCGCGCATCCGACGGTCTTCAGGCCCGGTCGCGTCCGGCGGGCCTTCACGCTGACGGTGCCGTACGTGAGCGCGCCGGACGACCAGCTGGCCGCTCGGGCCGGGTGGATCGTCCAGAACCGCCCGGCGCACGCGTACCCGGTCCAGAGCCAGAAGTGCGGTCCCACGTGGGCCGGGATGTACGACGCGGACGCCCCCGCCGGGACGTACCGGCGCGACGACATCGTCTTCCACAACGGCGCGTCCTACATCGCGGTGGTCGACGCGCCGACCGAGGCGCCGTCCGACGCGTCGGCGCAGTGGGACGTGTTCGCGGCCAAGGGCGCGACCGGCGTCCGGGGCACGAAGGGCGATCCTGGCGCGACCGGGCCGGCGGGGCCCGTGGGACCGGCGGGCGCGG
>DATMVO010000485.1:0-6115 GCA_035563115.1 Solirubrobacteraceae bacterium | reverse complement strand
CCTCGCGCTTGTCGGCGAAGTGGCGGAAGAACGTGCGCTCGGTGACGCCGGCGGCGGCGGCGATCTCCGCCGCGGTCACGGCGTCGAAGCCGCGCTCGGCGACGAGGTCCTCGGCCGCGTCCTGGAGGCGCGCACGTGCGTCTGGCGTCCAGCGCGGCATGGCGCACGCCAGCATACCGCCGCTCATGTCAGCCGCTGACATCGCACGCGCTACCGTCTCATGTCAGTGACTGACATGCAGCAGGACCCACAGGCGGACGGCATCCACGGCAAGGTCGTGGCGATCACCGGCGCGGGCAGCGGGATCGGCGAGGCGACGGCCCTCCACCTCGCGGCGCGGGGCGCGAAGGTCGTCCTCGGCGGGCGGCGCGTCGAGCGCGTGGCCGAGGTGACGGAGCGGATCGAGCGCGCGGGCGGCGCCGCGGCGGCCGTGGCCACCGATGTGACCCAGCGCGCCGACCTCGAGCGGCTCGTGGACACGGCGCGGGAGCGGTTCGGCCGCCTCGACGTGCTGGTCGCCAACGCGGGCGTCATGCCGATCGGCCCACTCGACGCGCTCGACGTCGACAGCTGGGGCGCGATGGTCGACACGAACCTCAAGGGCGTCCTCCACGGCATCGCCGCCGCGCTCCCCGTCTTCCGCGCGCAGGGCGCCGGCCACTTCGTCACCACGAGCTCGACCGCGGCCTTCCGCGTCGTCCCCACCATGGCCGTCTACGCCGCCACGAAGACCGCCGTCCACGTGCTGTGCGAGGGCCTGCGGCAGGAGGCGGGCGGAACCGTCCGCGTCACCGAGGTCGCGCCCGGCTTCGTCCACACCGACTCGCCCGGCCACATCTCCGACCCCGAGACGCGCGCGCAGATCGCCGAGGCGCGCGACCGGATCGCGATCCCGCCCGACGCGATCGCGCGGGCGATGGCGTTCGCGATCGCCCAGCCCGCCGACGTGGACGTCAACGAGATCGTCGTCCGCCCGACCGCGCAGGACTAGGCGAAGGTGACCGGGATGCCGGCGCGCTCGGCGGCGGCCGCGGCGTCGGGCGGCAGCGGCGCGTCGGTGACGATCCGGCTGAGCGCGTCCGCCCCGCAGACGCGGACGAGGCCCGCGGTGGAGAACTTCGCGCTGTCGGCGAGCAGGACGACCTCCGCCGCCGCGTCGATCATCGCGCGCTTGATCGGCACCTCGACCATCGTCGAGTCCCACACGCCGAGCGCCCCGTCGACGGCGCTCGTGCCGAGCAGCAGGACGTCGGACTTGAGCTGGCGCAGCGCCGTCTCGGCGAGCACGCCCACGAGCGACTGGTAGTTGCGGCGCACGGTGCCGCCGGGAAGGATCAGCTCGATCGCCTCGTCCGGCACCAGCTCGTCGTAGACCGCCAGGCTGGAGGTGATGACCGTGAGCGCCGTGCCGTGCAGGTGGCGCGCGGCCTGAAGCGTGGTGGTGCCGATGTCGAGCATCACCGTCTGGCCGTCCTTGATCAGCGCGGCCGCGGCGGCGCCGATCCGGTCCTTGGCCTCGAACCGCTCCACGAGCGTCTCGCCGAACGGCGGCTCGGCGGTCAGCGTCACCGCCCCGCCGCGCACCCGCTCGATCCGGCCCTCCCGCGCGAGCTCGTCGAGGTCGCGCCGGACGGTCATCTCCGAGACGCCGAAGCTCTCCGCGAGCTGGGCGACGTGCGTGGCGCCGCCGCGGACGGCCCGGAGGATCTCCTGCCGGCGCTGCGCGGGGACGGTGCGGCGCGCACCAGGGGCGCTCACGCGCGGCGAAGGACGTCGATCATGCGAATGCGTTGTCTATCAGACCGGACGAGCGGGCCCGGCGGGAGATCTCCCACCGGGCCCGCGTCGCACCGGGGCGCTACCGGACGGTGATCGCCGGCGTCGTGCGGCCCGCGGCCACCGTGCGCCGGACGGTCGCGCCGTCCTTCGTGATCGTCACGACGACCTTCTGGCCCGCCCGCAGCCGCTTGGCCGCCTTGAGCGAGAGCTTCACCGTGCCGCGCGCGCTGCGCGAGACGGACCGCTTCGTGTTCTGCAGCCGGACCGACGCGCGGAGCCTGCTGCTCTTCGCGGTCGCGCCGACCTCACGCACCGTGCAGCGCGCCGTGCGGCCGCTGGCGGTGCAGGTGACGGTGACGAGGACCTGGGAGCCCCGGTCGCCCTTCTCACCCTTCGGGCCGGCGGGACCGACCGGACCGGCCGGGCCGGCATCGCCCTTCGGACCGGCAGGGCCGACGGGGCCGCCCGGGCCGACGGGACCGACCGGACCGGCGGGCCCGGGCTCGCCCGTGTCGCCCTTCGGTCCGCTCTCGACCGGCGCCGCGAAGGACGCCGTCCGCGCGGTGTAGTCGCCGTCGCCGCTGTACCGGGCGGTGACCGTGTGGCCCGCCGCCCGCTCGATCACCGACGTCGTCAACTCGGCGCGGCCGTCCGCGCCGATCTTCACCGGCTCGCCGACGTCAACGCCGTCGACCTGGAACTGCACCGTGCCCGTCACGGCCCCCGGGAAGGGGTTCGTGCCGGACAGCCGCGCGCGGAGCTCGACGCCGCGGGCGCCGTCGGCGTCCGTCACGTCGGACATGCCCGCGGTGACCTTCGCCTGGGCGAGCGGCAGATCCAGCGCCTGCACCTCGTCGGACGGGGTGAGGTACGAGATCAGCGCGCTGCCGTCCCGGGCCAGCCGCGCCCGCTGCGCCGCGTCGAGCGGGATGCGCACCGTGCGCGTCCCGGCCGTCACGTCGACCTTCTCGGACGCCACGACGCGCCCGCTCAGGTCGGTGCCCCAGGCGGGGTAGCCGCCGTCGGTCACGTTGCACGCGTCCAGCCCGTAGCTGAACAGGTCCTCCAGGCTGCTCGACGCGTCCGGCGCCTTGCAGCTGCTCGTGTAGACCGGGATCGAGCCGGTCGGGCCCGACCACAGGTAGACCCGCGCGGTGCCGCTGCCGGTCGAGGTGACCTCCACCTCGGCCGCGTCGGCGCCCAGCTTCACGCTGCCGACCGTGAGGCGGTTGCCCGCCGGCGCGGGCGTGCGGCCCGCGATCGGCACGCCGTTGGCGGCCGACATCGCGATCGTCTGCGGCGACTCCGTGCCGTCCAGGTTGCCGCTCGAGACGGTCGGCAGGTCCGGCGTCGTCGAGCGCCCGGCGGGCGGCGTGTAGTTGTCGAGCTTGGCGTGGCCCCAGCGGTACGGGGCGGCCTGCACGCCGTTGATCGCCGACCAGGCCAGACGGGTCTGGTTGGCGTCGATGTGGCGGAGCTTCGTGGTGCCCGCCGCGGCGTTGTTGTCGTTGTCGTACGGCGTGATGTTCAGCGCCATCTTGTCGGGGTCGACCGCGGCCGGCAGCACCGACATCGGGATCTTGACCTCGAGCTGGTAGGCACCGTTCGTGTACGAGTGGTCGACCGTGGTCTCGTTCGACCCGGCCCACGTCGCGGTCGACTTGACCTCGACGCCGGGCGCGTTCGGGGCGTCCGTGACCGTGGACGCGAGCGGCCCGGTCGAGTAGCCCTGGTGGTTGTCCGCGTCACGCGACCAGCACGGGCCGTTGGCGCCGTTGCCGTTCGTGTTCTGCGGGTCGTTCGTGTACGGGAAGACGCCCAGCTTGAACGTGTTCGCCGTGTCGAAGCCCGACTCGTTGGCCGTGCCGCGCGGGTCGATCAGGATCTCCACCGAGTCCGCCAGCCAGTGCGCGACGCACTCGGACGGGGTGACGGCGTAGCCCTGGTAGTTGTCGCGGACGTTGATGAAGAAGTACAGCGCGTCGCCGCGGTGCGTCATCTTCGCCCAGCTCGACGTCGCGGAGCCCGCGGCGCCCGTGGAGCCGCAGTCGTCACCGGCGGGGGTGCAGGTCTTGCTGCCCTCCCACTGCTTGCCGATGTCGATCGCGGGGCCGGTGTACTCGCCCGCCGTGGCGACGCCGTCGAGCGTCGGGGCGGCGGCGGCCTCAGGGATCGTCGTCGTCGGGACGACGGCCATCTGCATCGTCTCGGTCGACGTCGCCGTGGACGGCTGGTCGTGCGAGGTGCTGATCGTGAAGTTCGAGACCTGGTTGGCCGGGAGCGTCGTGTCCGTGTTGGTCACGTCGAACTCGACCGTGGTCTCGGCACCGGCGGCCAGCGCGCTGTACGGCCGGCTGGCGGGCGTCGCGGTGTAGTTGGCCGGGAGCGTCAGCGAGACGTCGCCGGACTGCGCGACCGTCGACCAGTTGTGGACGCGGACCTTGATGGTCTTCGTCTCACCCATGCCGATGGACTGCAGCGCCTGCGAGCGGCCGAGGCGACGGGCCTCGGGCGCGGTGTTCTCGGCCCACTGGTCGTACTCGGCCCAGGTGCCCCAGCGCTCCATCCGGCCCTCGACCGGCGAGATGACGCGGACGACGTTGTCCGTGTAGCCCGAGGCGCCGGCGACCTTCACGAGCGCCGCGATCTTGTGGTTGGCGTCGAGCGCCGCGCCGGCGGCCGGGGTGACGGTGAAGCTCACCGTCGTCTCGGAGGCCGAGGTGGTGGTCGGGAGCGGCTTGGTCGCCTGGTCGACGGTCCAGCCGGACGGGACGGTCAGCGAGACCGTGCCGTTGGCGAGGGACGCGCCGCCGGAGCGGACGCGGACGGTCGCCGTGAACGGCGTGCCCGGCGTGTTGTAGAAGCGCGAGAACGTGATGCGCTCGGTGGTGCCGAGCGGCAGGCCGCCCGGATCCTGGACGACCGCGCCGTAGAGGATCGCGTCGTCCTTGCCGGCGAGCGGGTTCGCCGTGCCGTCGGCCTTGACGTTCGGCTGGAACGGCACCGTCGCCCACGTCTGCCCGAAGCGCGAGCAGGACGGGTCGGCGACGCTCTGCTGCATCACGCGGCTCTGCGTCGGGTACGCGAGGCGGCCCTCGGACGCGACCTGCGCCCAGCTCTTGGGCGAGCCGGCCGGCTTGCCCTGGACGTTGCCCGCGGCCCACGTGTACGGCGAGTCGTGGCCGAGCCAGACGCCGTTGACCGTGTCCACGTTGTTCGCGGCCGGGATGAAGCCGGTGGTGCAGTCCGCGGCGTTCGGGTTGCCGCTGTTGGCGGTGTCGAGCGCGGTGGTCGAGCCGCCGGAGAAGACCTTCTTGACCTGCCAGGTGCTGAGGGCGTTCGGGCCCGTCAGCTGCTCCGGATACATCGTCGGGTCGGCCGCCGCCTTCATGCCCTCCCAGATGTACCGGCCGGCCTGCTGGTGGTTGCCGTGGCCGGCGCCCTGGATCGTCGGGTTGAAGCCGATGTAGATGTCCGGCTGCGTCATGCGGATGATCCGCGTGATGCGGCGCAGCGTCTCGTCCTGGCCCCAGAAGTGCTGGGTCAGCGGCGCGCTCAGGTTGTAGAAGAAGTCGACCCGGTCGAGGTTGAAGATGTCGACCGTGCCCGACCGGAAGTGGGCGACGCGGTCCTCGTTCTCGCGGCGCAGGCCGAGGGCCGGGCCGATCTCGGTGCCGGCGCCGTTGCCGCCGCCCTCGCCGCGCGTGACCATGATGATCCCGCACTTGACGTCGTAGCGCTGATGCCAGACACCACACGGTCCGATGATGCTCGTGTCGTCATCGGGGTGGGCCCATTCGCCCATGACGTTGATCTTCACGGCCTTCGATGCCGTGTACGGCGAGGCCGGCGCGGCGTTCGCCGTCCCGGCCCAGCTCAGGAACGCCGCCGCCATGGCGACCGCTCCCACCCGCAAGCGCTTCAACGCTGCTCCCTCCGTTGGACTCCCAGACGTCACAGTTCGACACGACTTCTCACAACTTCGAACAGCGACCGGGCGGGAAGCTAGATCCTCGTGAACGGCGTGTCAACCGATCGGCTGACGTGAGGTCGCCGTTCAAACCGGGACAAGCGCGTGCATGAACTGGTGTCCGACCCCCAGCTCATGCACGCACAACTTCGAACAGCGGGGTCAGGCCGCGGAGGTGACCTTGCGCAGGTGACGGGGCGTGCCGGGATCGATCCCCTTGGCGCGCGCGAGCGACCACGCGAAGAGCTGGCCGGGGAGGACGGAGAGGAGCGGGGCGAGGAGCGGCTCGTCCGGGAGCGGCGTGGGCAGCGACCAGGCGGCGCCGGCCAGATCCCCGGCCGCGGGGCCGGAGGCGATCACCGGCGC
>DATMVO010000484.1:0-5334 GCA_035563115.1 Solirubrobacteraceae bacterium | reverse complement strand
GCGGAACAGCACCGCGGCGGCGCCGTCCGCGTTGGCCGCCACCGCGAACCCGTCCGCGGCGCCCGCGGTGAGCGGCGCGTCGAACAGCCGCCACGGGATCGGCGCGGCGGCGGCGGAGGCCGGCATGACGAGCGCCAAGGCCAGCGCGAGGATCGCGCCGAGGCGGCGCACGGTGCTCCCAACGGACATCGCGCGCGCACGCTACGCGCGAGAACGCCACCGCGCCAGTACGACATCGGTCCACCTCGACGGCGGCGCGCCGCGCACGCCCCACCGGCGCCGCGGGTACGTTTCGCCTCGATGTTCCGTCGCAAGGACAAGGACCCCGGCGCTCAGGCCGCGGAGGAGCGCGTCAAGGAGGCCGCCCGCGCGCTGGCCGAGAGCCGCCGCGACGCCGCGGCGCGCGTGAAGGCCGCCCGCGAGGCGCTCACGGGCGCGATCAAGCAGCACGGCAAGCGCGTCGAGGCGGCGCAGGAGGCCGTCGACCGCGCGTTCGACGACCGCAAGCTCGCGACGCTCGGCCACCGCACCGGCGAGGACATGCCGAAGGTCGTCGTCCGCGACACGACGGTCCAGATCGGCAAGCCCGTCCGCCCGATCACGCCGGACCTGCGGGTGACCGTCGAGCCGCAGCGCCGGCTGAAGCAGCACCTGCTCTTCGCCACCTACGCGTGGGCGCACGCCCGCACGCTGCCCGACGAGCAGCTCAAGGAGGCCCAGCAGCTCGCGCAGGCCGCGATCGCCGCCGCCCGCAGCGTCGACGAAGCTCAGCGCGCCGATCGAGCAGCCGTCGCTGCGCGCGGTGACGCCGCCGGAGGAGCTGCACGACGGCGGCGCGGCGGTCAAGCGCCTGGCGCGCGGGCTGTCCGCGTTCACCCGCGCCTCGCTCCCGGGGCTGGAGACCGCGGCCGCCGCGATCGAGCCGGGCGAGGAGCCGCTGGCCGTCGGCGCGCGGTCGACCGGCCGGCTGCAGTCCGAGGCGGTCGTCGTGACCGACCGGCGGCTGCTGCTCGCGGGCGCGAAGGAGGTGCGCTCGATCCCGCGCCGCGACATCCTCGGCGTGCGGGAGCTCGAGCGGCGGGACGAGCGGGCGGTCGTGCGGATCGCCGGCGGTGAGGAGCTCGAGCTGGGTGGGCTCAAGCCCGACGACTTCGACGAGGCGCTCGTGGCGCTGCTCTCCGTCGACCTCGAGCCGCTCGCCGAGGAGCCGTCGCGGCGCTAACCGCCGACGCGCGGCCGCGCCCCGAGGCGCGGCCGGCGGGTTCGTGGCTCGATCTCAGCCGAGGACCTGGCGGACGAGCGGCGTGTAGCCGTCGCGGTACCCCGCCTTGGTCGGGTGGTAGGAGTCGATGATCGTCGGCGCGATGCCGTTGACGTAGGGCGTGCTCGTGCACACCTCGTGGCCGGCGAACTGCGGGATCGCGTCCTTGAACGTGAAGCCCGCCGCGGTGGCGCGGGCGCGGATGACGTCGCGGAGCGTGTCGGCCAGCTGGTTGGCCTTCTGGCGCTCGGTGTACGTGATCAGCGTCGCGTTCAGGCAGCCGCCGAAGAGGTCGCTGCGGTAGAGCCGCGGGTAGCCGAGCACGACGACGCGGGCCTGCGGCGAGCGGGCGCGGATCGCCGCGTACGTGCGGTCGAGCTTCGGCGGGAGCTCGGTCTGGGCGCGCGCGCGGGTGGCGTCGAGCTGGGACGAGCAGTTGCCGAACGTGCAGCTGACGATCAGGTCCGCGAACCCGATGTCGTTGCCGCCGATCGTGATCGACACGAGCCGCGTGTCGGCGGTGAGGCTGTTGACCTGGGACGACAGGACGTCGTCGGTCTTCGCGCCGCCGCACGCCGGGAACACGAGCTGCGTGTTCGGCCGCTGGGCGGCGACGAGCGGCGGGTACGCGTCGGTGCTGCGCAGGCAGCTGAGCGACAGGTTCGGGTTCTGCGCCCCGACCCCGGACGAGTACGAATCGCCGAGCGCGACGTAGCGGTCGGCGGCGGCCGCGGCACCGGGCGCGGCGGACAGCGCGCTCGCCGCGCAGGCGAGCGTCACGAAGGCCCTGAGGCTCCTTCGCATGGTTGACCCCTTCCTCCACAGTGGCTCCTTCTGAGCCACTTGCGCCGCGGACCGTAGACCCAGTACGTGCGGAACGCAACATGCTCGGCGCGTGCGGCAGCGGCTGACCGGATCGGCGGTGGATTCGTGGAAGCGCGTGGCGCAGTGTCGGCGGAACGACCTTTCCAACGGCGCTCGCATGTGCAACGCTCCTCACCGCGCCGGGACATCACCGCCCCGGCCGAGGCAGGAGGAGAGGACCCCATGAAGCGCATCGCCACGCTCGCCGTCATCGCCGGTGCGGCGCTGGCCGCGACGTCCGCCGGCACCGCCGGCGCCGCGACCACGCACGGCCCGTTCCAGACGAAGGCCGACTGCGTCCACTGGGCCGGCGTCTACGAGATGCACGGCTACATCATCTCCCGCGGGTGCTACGGCTCCTACGGGAACTGGAAGTTCGTGACGGCCTAGCGCCGTCCCCGCCTGGCCGCGCCGGCGCCGCTCGGGGCGAGCGGTGCCGCGCGGCTCGGCCGTTCGTCCGCATGGGCAGGGTGCGGCTGCAAGCGGCGTGCGCGCGCGCCGACGAGAGGTCGGATGCCCCCGGTCACCGTGCGCACCGCCGTGCTGGCGCTCGTCGCCGCCCTGCTGCTGATCGTCCGCGCGCAGCAGCCCGGGCCGATCTTCGCCTTCGGCTCGGAGCCCGAGAGCTTCCCCACGTCGGTCACCGCGCCGCCCGCCGTCGCCCCGGTCCTCTACCGCGACCGGCCCGACGTCCGCGTCCTCCAGCTCCTCGCGTCGATGAACGCGATGTGGGCCGCGACGTTCGCCGCCGCGGGCGACGACTACGAGCGCCCGCGGATCGAGACGCGCGCGACGCCGGCGGCGGAGGGCTGCGGCGCCGGCGTCAGCGGCTGGGCCGGCATGTACTGCGCGCGCGACAAGCAGATCGTCGTGGATCTGAGCGACCACCAGGTCGTCCGCGCCGCCGGCGGCGACCAGACCGCCGACGACCTCCTCGGCTACGTCCTGGCGCACGAGGTCGGCCACCACGTGCAGATGCTCCGCGGCGTCGGCCTCGCCGACACGCCCGCCGAGCGCCTCCGCCTCGAGCTCCACGCGCAGTGCCTCGCCGGCGTCTGGGGCAAGGCCGCCGGCCGCGGCCCCCTCCCCATCGAGGTCTTCGGCGTCGACGCCGAGCACGGCTCCGCCGCCGACCAGCAGCGCTGGATGGAGACCGGCCGCCGCGCCGGCCGCCCCGCCGACTGCGACGCGATCTTCGAGGACCCGGGCATCGCGCCCTGACCCACGACCATGGCCGCTGCCGGTGGCCGCGGTGATCCGCTGCCGCCGATGACTCGCCGGCTGTCGCTCCCCCCGATCGACGCGGACGCTTCTCCGTCAGCGGGAACTCGCTCCATGCGCATCGCGGCTTGTGGCACACCGACCAACACGCAACTTGACGGTTGCGTTACGGTTCGCGCATGGACGTGCTTGCGGTGTACGACATCCACGGGAACGCGGAGGCGCTGGAGGCGGTGCTCGCCGATCCGCGTGCTTTGGGGGCGGATGCGGTGGTGGTCGGCGGAGATGCCGTGCCGGGGCCGGAGGGGCGGGCGGTGCTGGATCGGCTGGCCACGCTGGAGGTGCCGGTGCATTGGGTGCGCGGGAACGGGGAGCGGGAGGTCGCGGCGGCGGTGGGTGCGGCGCCGGCGCGGGAGGACGATCAGCCGGGCCTGTGGGCCGAGTTCACCGTGAGCGAGCTGGGCGGCGCGGAGGCGCGGCGGCTCGGGGACCTGCCGCTGACGGTGGAGCTCGACGGCGTCCTGTACTGCCACGCGACGCCGCGGTCGGACGAGGAGATGGTGACGAAGCTGTCGCCGCCCGAGCGGTGGGTGGCGGCGCTGGCGGGGGTCGACGCGCCGCTCGTCGTCGCCGGGCACACGCACCAGCAGGACGACCGGCAGGTCGGCACGGTGCGGTTCGTCAACGCGGGGAGCGTCGGGCTGCCGTACGAGGGCGACGGCGCGGCGCGGTGGCTGTGGGTCTCCGGCGGCGAGCCGTCGCTGCGCGCGACGCCGTACGACGCCGTGGGCGCGGGGCGGCGGATGCTCGCGCGCGGGTTCCCGGGCGGGGAGTCGGTCGCGGCCGCGCTCACCGATCCGGTCGACCCGCTCGAGATCACCCGGCTGTTCGAGGCGCGCGCGGGCGCCTCCGGCTAGGTGCGCGGGTCGACCGGTTCGCCGGCGCCGGAGAGGCGGACGCCGAGGGGTTCGCCGGCGTTGACGAAGAGGGCGAGCGGGGCGAAGAGGGCCTTGAGGGCGATCGCGCGGGCGCGGCTGCGGCGGGCGGCGAGCGGAGGGCCGAGGATGGCGGCGAACGTGACGAGCTGGGGCATCGCGCGGACGTAGAGCTTCATCTCGGTGACGCGGCCCCGGTCGTCGAGGCGGAGCGCCATCGCCTCGTCGATCAGGAGGCGCCCGACCGACGCGCGCAGGAGGAGCACGCGCGTGTCGCCCTCCCCCACGATCGCGTCGACGTGCGCGGTGTCGAGGAGGTCGTAGACGACCTCGAACAGCTCACGGATCTGGTCGCGGCCGCGGAACACGATCCGCCGGCTGATCGGGGACCGCAGCACCACGCCCTCCGCCAGGAACGAGGCCACCGCGGCCGCGTCCTTGCGCATCATCGCCTCGACGAGCTCTTCCATGTCTGCGAGCCTAGGGATGAGCGATGAGCACCACATCGGCCCCAGAGCCAGATCTCAAGCCGCTCGTTCATCACGAGGTGATGAAGGCGCTGGGCGAGCGGTTCGCGGCGGAGATGCCGGCGCTGGCCGACGCGTCGCTTGCCGCGCTGGACGCCGAGCTGCCCGAGCTGGTGGCCGAGCTGGACCGCGACTTCCTCCGCGCGGGCGTCACGCTGACCAACGGGCGGATGGCCGACCACCTGCGCGGGATCGCCCCGCCGGACGGCGACGGGCCGGACGGCGAGCGCCCGCACGTGCAGCTGGCGCGGGTGGCGGCGGAGCTGGGCGTCCCGCTCCCGACGCTCGAGCGCGCGTACCGGATCGGCGCGGCGCTGGCATGGGACGTGGTCGTGCGGCTGGCCGAGGACCTCCCGCTGACCCCGGCAGCAGCGCTGGAGCTGGCGGAGCTGCACGTCGCGTACGTCGACCGGCTCTCCGCCGACTCCCTCGCGGGCTTCCGTGCTGCGGCGGAGGCGGCGGGCGCGGCGCTCGCGCGCGACCGTCAGCTGCTGGTGGAGGCGCTCCTCCACGGCGGCTCGGGCGA
>DATMVO010000483.1:0-51469 GCA_035563115.1 Solirubrobacteraceae bacterium | reverse complement strand
TCCTCCTGCCTGGCGGCCTGCCGGACCACGGTGACCTGCTCGGCGTGCGCCGCGCGACCAAGGCCGCGCTCCAGCGCGCCACGCAGCAGGTCAGCGGCGCCCGCGCCTCCCGCCCGCCGGGCGTGGTCGACGCCATGCAGCTCCTCCCCGGCGCGATCACGCACCGCGTCGCCACGCGGGTCCAGGCGAACGTCGACGGCGTGGCGTCGAACGTCGGGCCGATCCCCGAGCACGTCGCGCACCTGGGGCCGTACCGCGCCGCCGAGGTCCACCTGCTCGCGGCGCCGCTGCGTAACGACCTGACCCTGTGCCTGGGCCGCCAGGACGGGTGCGCGACGCTCGGCGTCATCGCCGACCCGGCGCGCCTGGGCCCGGGCGGCGACCTGCGTGAGCGGGTCGCGGCCGAGCTGTCCGCCTGGGGGGTCACCGCGACCGTGTGGTGAGCCCAGCGCCGACCGGTACAGTCCGGCCCGCCGTGACCTCGTCCGAGAAGCGCAGCCCCCGCGGGCCGTACGCGGGGACACCCGCCCGCCGCGCCGCGATCGTCCAGGCGGCGCGCGAGAGCTTCGTCGAGCATGGCTACGACGAGGCCTCGCTGCGCGACATCGCGCGCCGCGCCGGCCTCTCGCACCCGGGCCTCCTGCACCACTTCAAGGACAAGGCCGAGCTGCTCGACGCGGTGCTGCGCGAGCGCGACGACGCGGGTCGCGCGGCGGCGCAGCACGCGCTCCACGCGGGCGCGTCCCGCGGAGCGGTCTTCGCGGAGATCCTGCGCCGCGACGCCGAGGAGCCCGAGGTGACCCGCCTGTGGACCACCCTGGCCGCCGCGGCGTCCAACCCCGCGCACCCCGCGCACGAGTACTTCACCGCGCGGTACGCGCGCCAGCGCCAGGAGATCGAGCGCAGCCTCACCGAACGCGAGGACGTCGCCCTCCCCGCCGACATCGCGGCATCCGACGCCGCAGCACTGGTGCTGGCGACGTTGAGCGGCCTGCAGCTCCAGGCGCTGCTCGATCCCGACCTCGACGTCATCGGCCCCCTCCGCCGGTTCGTGGACCTGCTCTTCGGCGCCGATCCCGAGGCCGACGCCGGCCCCGGTGCCGCGTGAGCACCGGGGCGACGCCGAGCCGCGCGCATCGCGCTCGTCGGTGCCCTGGCCGCGATGGCGAGTGCCGCGAGCATCGCGCGCCTCGGCGCATCGCCAGGCCCGGCGCCTATCCGGCGTCCAAGGCGCACTGCGCGCCGAACCCCTTGGCGATGATCGACGCGTCGTGGCGCAGCGCCTGCACGTACGTGCCGTTCTCGTCGGGGCCCAGCGTGTCGCCGTAGAGCGCCGCGCTGACCTCCACGCCCGCATCGCGGGCGACGGCCTTCTCCAGGCGCTGGTTCAGCGCGCTCTCCGCGAAGATCGTCGTGACTCGCTCACGGCGGATGGCTTCGACAAGCCGGCGCAGATCACCTGCGGACGGTTGGGCGTTCGTCGACAGCGCCGGGATGATCGAGCCGAGCACCTCGATGTCGTACCGGCGCGCGAAGTACCCGAACGCGTCGTGGTTGGTGACGAGCTTGCGGCGCTCGGCAGGCACGGTGTCGAGGCACGAGGAGATGTCCTTGTCCAGACGCCGCAGCTCCCGCACGTAGCGCGCCGCGTTCGCCTCGTACGTCCCCTTCCCGCTGGGGTCGGCTGCGGCGAACGCCGCCGCGATGCGCTTGACCGCGAGCTCCACGTTGGTCGGATCCTGCCACCAGTGCGGATCGACCTCCTCGCCGCTCTCGCCGTGCTCGTCCTCGGCGTGCGCAGTGTCCTCCTCGTCGTGCTCGTCCTCGTGGTGGTGTCCTCCCTCGATCGTCTTCACCGAGTCGATGAGGCTCACCCGCTCGGCGTCTCCGCCCGCGTTGTCGAGCAGACCCGACAGCCACGCGTCCAGATCGCCGCCGGACTGCACCGCGACGTCCGCGTCGGCCACGGCCCGCGCGTCGCTCGGCCGGGGCTCGAAGTCGTGCGGGTCCGCGTTCGCCGGGATGATGTTCCGCACCGCGACTCGATCGCCGCCGACCTGACGCGCGAAATCGGCGACCTGGCGGGTCGTCGCCGCCACGCTCAACGCGGTATCGCCCGAGGAGCCACGAGTCGAGGCGTCGCCGCAAGCAGCTACGAGGACGAGCAAGGGCAAGGCGAGGGTGAGCGCGACGCGTTTCATGGTCGTCACCCTAGAACAAGAACGAGACTCGTTCTCACCACCGATGAAACGAGACCTGTTCTCGCTTCAGTACGCTGGTGACATGTGCTCCGCCTGCGCCTGCGCGGCAGTGGCCGCGACATCGGGAACGCGGGTCTGGCTCCAGACCCGACATTGGCCCTGGCTGACCCGGAAGCGCCTGCGACGCGCCACGATCGCGCTGTGCGTCTGCGGGCTCCTGGGCTCGACGGTGGGCCTCTCGAGCTCTACGACCCGGATCTCCCCCGGCGCGGATCTGTCGCACGCCGGCACGTCCCAGCAGCAGGCCCCCGAGCGCTCCTGACGCGGGCCGAGCCGCGGACGCTCGTCAACGGCTCTCGGTCTTCGTCCGCGGGAGCATCTGGCCGGGACTTGCGCGCCCGCCAACTCCCGTCGGCGGGCGCGTACTTCCGAGGGCGCTATCGCACCCGAGATGCTGGCAGCGAGGCCCGACCGGTGCGGCGCGTGCCGTCGGCGAGGGTCGCGGTTGCGTCGATGCGGATCGCCGGAACACGTGCGGTGCGACGCAACGCTCGCCGCGCGGACCGCGTCAAGCGGACGGTGACCTTCACCGCGCCAGCACGGGAAGCCCGACGCTCGCCGGTCGCCACCACGTAGCGTGTCGCCCCGCTCTCGATGCGCAGGCCGAGCTTGCGGGCAGCCGCAGCCGAGACCGTGAGCCGCACGGTGCACCGCCCGGCTGCAGCGAGACGACAGAGCACCGCGTCCCTTCCGCGCTCGATGAGCGACGACACGCGCAGGTCACCGCTGCGGACGAGTGCGAGCTCGCGCGGAGGGACTGGCCGCACGGTGGTGGGCACCGATGGCGCCACAGCGCCAGGCCCCGCCGGCGGCGGCGACGGCGTGCCCTGCGCCGGTGCCGGTGCCGCCACGACACGCAGGGTCACGTCCGGCGCGACCGCGACCACGGTGCCATCTGCTGCGCTGAGCGTCGCCGAGACGCGGCACGCGTCGTGCTCGACAGCGGCGATGAACGTCACGGTCGCGCCCGTCCCCAACGCCGCGTTCGTCCCGTCCGCGCACGTGCGCGTCCAGCGCGCGTCGGTGAGGCCCGTCTCCCTCGGGTAGTCGGCGCTCAGCGTCACCGTGTCGCCGACTGCGTACTGGTCGGCGAGTCCGCCGATGCTGAGGCTGGTCGTCGGCGCGCCCTGTGGCAGGGCGGCCAGGTCGCCGACGAACCACCGCATCTCGTGCGCGCGCGAGGTGATCGTGCGGCCGTCGGCCAGCCGACCCTCGACCTGCACCATCATCGAGTACAGGCCCTCGGCCTCGAACGCCCAGTTGACGTGCGTGTGGGTGCGGTTGAGGATCTCCGCGGTCTGCGGCAGCGCATTGGCGCTGTCGAAGATCATCTGCGGATTCCCGACGGGGTCGCTCGTGAAGACGCTCACCTGGGCGGGACCGATCACGCTCAGCAGCCGCAGCTTCAGGTGGGCGTCGGGGAACTCCGACGCAAGAACGTCCTCGGTGTTCCAGCCGGGCCACAGCAGCTCGTCGTTCTGGATCTCCGGAAGGATCCACACGGGCTCGCCCGGCTGACCCAGGAATCCGTAGGCGGGCAGGTCGGGCACGTCGATGCGCGACTCGGGCTTGGCGTGCAGCAGCACGTCGGTGAGCTTGCGGGTCACCGGCGCGTCGCCCGAGTCGTCTTCCACCTCGACGTGGAAGTGATCGACGTGCGATGTGATGTTGAGGACGTCGGCGTGGCCGACCGACATGACGTGGCGCTCATGGTTGGGCAGCCCCTGAGCCGCCGCGGCCATCGGAGCGATGACCGCGGCGGCGAGCGGGACGCAGACTGCGAGCAGCGTTCTTCTCACTGGAAGCTCTCCAGGTCGGGGGTCAGAGGATCAGCCGACGAGCACGACGCGCACCGTCGTACGCGTCCGCTGGCCGCCGGTCGTGACGGTCACCGGGACCGACACCGTCGTGCGCCGCTTCGCCAGACGCCGCACGGCGTCACGGGTCAGGACGATGCGCACCGACGCGCGGCGACCGGCACGGATGGTCTTGGCCAGTTCGACGCGCGCGACGAACCGCTTGCCAGCGATGCGGACGGACACCTGACGCGGTGCCTGCGCGCGGCACGCGGTGCCTCCTGCCGGGCAGGCGACGCGCGCCAGGACCGCGGAGCGCCCACGCAGGGCGCGCCGGCTCGCGAGCCGGGCCACGCGCGGCTCGGCGACGACCGCCCGGGAGCGGTCTGCACCCTGGGCCGGCGGCACCGGCGCCGTCGCGGCGGGCGGCGTGGCAGGACCCGGCGACGGCGGGGTGGGCGCGGGAGGCGTCTGCCCCTGCCCGTCATCCACCGGCGGGGTCTGCTGGCCATCGCCCGGCGCGGGCGAAGGCTCCTCGTCGCCCGGTGGCGCAGCCGCGATGTCGAGCGTCACGGGGGCCGACGGCCCGTAGGCGACGGCGCCGTCACCGTACGCGACCGCGACGCTGATCTTCGCGCCGTCGAGCGCCTCTGTGGCGGTGAAGGCGTACGTCGCGCCGTGCTGGCCGGCGACGACCTCCGGCTTCGCCGCCCCCGGCTTCTGCACGAGCCATCGGTACCGGTCGAGCGCGGTGCCGGGCTCGACCTTCGCCCGCAGCTCGACGCGGTCGCCCGCCACGTGCCCGCCGGGCGTGCCGTCGATCGACACCTGCTGCTGCGGCTTGGCGCCGTGGTCGTCGACGTGGATCGTCGCGAGCTCCTCGGTCGTCGCCAGCTCCTTGCCGTCGGCGGTCAGCAGCGTCGCGCGCACCTGGGTGCCGTCGAGCGCCTGCTCGGCTCGCACGTCGTGCGCGAAGCCAGTCGCCCCGGGCACGGGAAGGAACTCGGCGTCGCCGCGCCGCTTCCACTCCCACCGCACGGTGTCGGTGTCCGACGCGACCGGGTCGGCGTTCACCCGCAGGGCGATCGTGCCGCCCTGGTGGTAGTGGCCGGCGAGCGCATCGAACATCAGGACCTGCTCGCCGGGCGCCGCGTCCGTGACGGCGATCCGGTGGCTCGCCGAGCCCGCCCAGGCGTACCAGCCCGTGAACCCGTTGTCGGCGTTGACGTCGACGCTCAGGGTCTTGCCGTGCATGTCGGCGGTGACGGGCATCTCGATGCTCGTCCCGGCGGCGCCGGCGATGGGCTCCCACTCCAGGTTCCACGCGAAGGTCGCGCCAGGCAGCGCGGGCCACACGGAGACGTTCGCGCGCAGCGTGTCGCCGACGCGGTAGATGCTCCGCAGCCCCTCGAGCTGGACCTCGCGGGCCTGGACCGACAGCAGCAGCGGGGCGGACTGGCCGAGCACCTTGCCGTCGGCGCCGCGGATCTGCAGCGCCCACTCGCGGTCGCCCGAGCCGACGGTCGCGATGCCCCAGGGCCCGGAGCCGCGCACCTCGCCCTCTTGCTGCTCTTCCCACGCGGCGTGCACGCGTGCGAAGCGCGTGACCCACGCGAACCGCTCACCCGCGCCGAGCTGCGTGCCCGTCTCGACCTCTACGCGGTCGCCGGAGTACACCGGCTCCGTGGGCTGCCCGGTCACCTTGATCGGCCGGCCCGAGCCACGGTCCTCGCCGGTGACGGCGAGCTTCACGAACGGCGTGCTCTGCAACGTCACGTCCCTGCCGTTCGGGCCGGGGCCACGCAACAGCGCGCTGATCTCGTAGCCGTCATAGGCGCTCGTCAGCTCGCGCACCAGCGTGCCCTGCGCTGCCGTCCCGCCCTCGACGTCGCTCATCACGTACTCGGTGTCGTTGGCGTCCTTGCGGACCGTCCACCAGTACGACTGGCCCTCCTTCAGCGTCCACCCGCGCACCCGCGCGGTGAGCGTCTCACCCGCAACGTAGGACGAGCGGACACCCGCGATCTCGAAAGCGTCGCCGCCGGGCTCGGCGACGACGGTCACAGTGCGCGGCGCGGACGTCGACGGCGCGTGCGTGCGCGACGTCTTGGGCGTGAACCGCGCGGTGATCGCGCGTTCGCCCAGCGGCAGCGCGTCGGTCACCAGGCGGGCGGTGCCGTCGCTCACCTCGGCGTGCCCGAGCGACGTCTCGCCGTCGAGGAACTCGACGTAGCCCTCGGCCCGCGCGGGCGCGACGGCAGCGGTGAGGGCGACGTCGTCGCCGAGCGCCGGCCGTGCCGGGTCGGCCTCCACCGTGGTCGTCGTCGGCGCCGCGGTCGGCAGGGCGCTCACGTGGAAGGCGTAGGTCGTGGTGCCGCTGACCGGCGTACCGCCGATCTTGGCGTCGGCGCGGAACGTCAGCTCGTAACGCCCGGCGGCCGAGAACGCCCAGTTCGCGTGGACGTGCTGGTTCGTGCTCAGCTTCCACGCCGGACCGCCGACGGTCAGCAGCTGCGTGGCGTTGCCGAACGCACCGACCGTGAAGAGGTGGAACGTGCCGGGACCATCCACGGACTGGAGGCGCAGCTCCACCGCGTTGCCGTCGAGCACTCCCGCCGGGATCCCCTCCGTGCTGAAGCCCGGCCACAGGACACCAGGCTCCTGCGTCATCGGCGCGATCCACGTGTCGGATCCCACCGGGCCGAGGAACTCGAACCCGGGCGGCACCGTGGCCTTGGCGTTGTCCTCCAGGTGGAACAGGACGTCGCTCGCCGTGAAGCGCTTGCCGTGCTGGCCGTCCACGTCAGCGCGGGAGGCCAGGACGAGCCGCTGCTCACCGCCGACGGTGTCGACGAACGGCGCGACGGCGTCCGTATGGATCCCTGCGATCACCCGCGGGTCGAGCGTCGGCGGCGGTGGGCCGGACGCGGCGTGGGCGGGCGCTACCGCCACGAGCACGGCAAGCAGGGCAGCCAGCAACGCCGCGGACGCGGCGTAGAGGGACCTCGGGGGAATCAAGGACGACCTTCCATGGGAACGGACACTAAGACTGAGACTAAGTATCAGTTCCTGCGGAGAAGGCAAGAAGATGAGACGGCGCACCTCGGCGCCACGCGGGTCAGGTGGTCGCGCCGGGCGCCCCCGGGGTGTCCTCGCGCGCGGTCCCGCGCAGCGTCACGTCATGTGCGAGCAGCCGCACCCCGAGCCGCTCCGCGACCGAACCGATCACGCGCTCGAGCTCCTCGTCCTCGAACGGCCACACCTCGCCCGTGCGTTCGTCGACGAAGTGGTGATGATGCCCGTCCGGATCGGCGATCTCGTACCGAGCGACACCGTCACGTCCGTCGACGCGATGCACGAGGCCGAGCTCGTGAAGCGTCTCGAGGGCTCGGTACACCGTGGCCGCGGATCCGACGCCGGCCTGACGCAAACGGCCGACGATGTCCTGGGCACTGAGCACGCAGTGGCCCTCACGCGCCATCAGCTCGATGACCGCAGACCGCGCCGACCCCGATCGGTAGCCCGCCTCACGGAGGCGCCGGTCGGCCAGCGCGAGCCATCTTTCCGCTGATACACCGCTCATCGACCCGGCTGAGCCTACCCGAGATTGAGTCTCAGTCTGGACTGGCGTCCGACGGCTGCGAGGTGGCGGCCCCCAGACCTGAGAACGCGTCCCATTCCAAGCTGCTTGGCGCCCGACTCCGACCCGGCGTAGCGTCTGGCCCATGACGGACCACGAGATCCACGCTGGCCACGAGCACGTCCACGGGCCGGACTGCGGCCACACCGCGATCAAGCACGACGATCATGTCGACTACCTGCACGACGGGCACCTGCACCACCCGCACGGCGACCACGTCGACGAACACGTGATCGAGGCCGGCGCCGACCACCCGACCGGCCACACCGAGCCGGCCGGCGGCCACGAGGGCAGCCACCAGCACGGCCCCGACTGCGGACACGACGCCGTCCCGCACGACGACCACGTCGACTACCTGGTCGATGGCCGCCTGCACCACCCGCACGGCGACCACTGCGACGACCACGGTGCGGTCGCACTCGCGTAGCCCGCCCAAGCTCCGTCTCCGATCGATCTTGCGGGGGCGGGAGTTCGATCGGTTATGAGAATGAGTCTCAGTCTTGGTAGCGTGATCGGCCATGACCCATCCACGCCTCCCCGTGACCGTCCTCTCCGGCTTCCTCGGCGCGGGCAAGACGACGCTGCTCGAGCACGTGCTGCAGAACCGCGAGGGCCTGCGGGTCGCGGTGATCGTCAACGACATGAGCGAGATCAACGTCGACGCGCAGCTCGTCCAGCGCGGCGACGCGCAGATCGACCACGTCGAGGAGCGGCTCGTCGAGATGCAGAACGGGTGCATCTGCTGCACGCTGCGCGAGGACCTGCTGATCGAGGTCGCGCAGCTCGCGCGCGAGGACCGCTTCGACTACCTGCTCATCGAGTCGACCGGGATCTCCGAGCCGCTGCCCGTCGCGGAGACCTTCACCTTCCCCGACGAGACGGGCGTGTCGCTGGGCGACCTGGCCCGGCTGGACACGATGGTCACCGTTGTCGACAGCTCGACCTTCCTGGACGAGTGCGACGGCCACGACGACCTCGCGCAGCGCGGCCTCGGCCTCAGCGACGAGGACGACCGCGCCGTCGCCGACCTCCTGGTCGAGCAGGTCGAGTTCGCCGACGTCATCGTGCTCAACAAGGCCGACCTGGCGAGCGCGGAGACGCTTGACCGCACCGAGGCCGTGATCCGCACGCTGAACCCCGAGGCGCGCATCCTGCGCGCGACCCGCGGCGCTGTCCCGACCCACGAGGTGGTGGGCACGGGCCGGTTCGACCTGGACCGCGCCGCGGCGTCGCCCGGCTGGATGGCGGTGCTGCGCGGCGAGGAGCAGCCGGAGACCGAGGAGTACGGCATCTCGAGCTTCGTCTACCGCGCGCGCCGTCCGTTCAACGGCCGGCGGCTCTGGGCGACGATCAACGCGCCGTGGGACGGCGTCCTGCGGGCGAAGGGCTTCTTCTGGCTCGCCGACCGTCCGCACTTCGCGGGCGAGTGGGCTCAGGCCGGCGGGGTCCTGACCGTCGGACCGGCTGGGCTGTGGTGGGCGTCCGTCCCGCGCGACCAGTGGCCCGACCGCGAGACGCAGAAGCACACGATCGACCCGTTCTGGCAGGAGCCCTACGGCGACTGCCGCCAGGAGATCGTCTTCATCGGCTCCGATCTCGACGAGGACGCGATCCGTGCGCGCCTGGACGACTGCCTGCTCACGGACGCCGAGCTGGCCGCCGGCGCCGAGGGGTGGGCCGCGCTGAGCGCCGAGGAGATGGAGCGGTGGGAACCGACCGGCCTGCCCGACCACGACCACCCCCACGCCGCGCGCCAGGAGGCCCGCTGATGGCCCGACCGCCCGCCCGGCGTCCGCGCCGCACCGAGCGCCCCGCCCGGATGCGCCAGCTCACCGACGAGGAGCGCGCGCAGATCGACTACCGCAACCCCGAGGGCCTGCGCCCCTACCTCTCCTCACGAGGCAAGATCAAGTCGCGTCGTCAGACCGGGCTGAGCCGCCGCGACCAGGCCCAGCTCGCCCGGCAGGTCAAGCGTGCGCGCGAGCTCGCGCTCCTGCCCTACGTCGCCGAGTCCGCGGCCGGCGACAGCGCCCCGCGCGCCCGGAGGGAGCGCGGCTGATGGCGCGCAAGAGCGAGACCCGCGTCGGCATCCGTCTCGAGTCGACGGCCGGGACCGGCACCGTCTACATGACGACCAAGTCCAAGCGCAACAACCCGGAGCGGCTCCAGCTGCGCAAGTACGACAAGCGCCTCGAGCGCCACGTCATGTTCCGGGAGGCGCGCTAGATGGGCGGGCATTGCCAGGTCACCGGCCGCAAGCCCCGCAGCGGCAACCACGTCTCCCACTCCCAGACGAGGACGAAGCGGTGGTTCAAGCCGAACGTCCACCGCAAGCGGTTCTGGCTGGCGAGCGAGAGTCGGTTCGTCGAGCTGCGCGTCAGCGCCAAGGGCATGAAGGTCATCGACAAGCGCGGCATCGAGACCGTGGTGCGGGAGATGCGCGCCCGCGGCGAGAAGGTGTGACGACCGTGGCCGGCCCGTCGCTGATCGATCGCCAGTTCTGGCTGCTGGGCCGCGACGCGCTGCACCCCGACGGCAACCTCCTCGTCGCCGCCGGGTTCACCCGCGAGGCTCCGCCGACCGGGCGTCCGGAGGCCTCGCGGTACCGCAGCACCGCGACGTCGCCCGAGCTCGTCCTGGTCGAGTCCGCGTACGGCCTCGGGCACCGCGAGCCCAGAACGGAAGCGGGATGTCTGCTCGCGGACGGACCGCGGGCGCTGCACGACGACTGGGAACGGTACGCCGACGCGCTGCTCGCGCCGCGGTGTCAGCGCGAGCGGCGGACCGAGCGGGTGAGGAGCGCCACCCGGTCGGTGCCGTCGCTGACCAGCAGGCGGTAGACGCCAAGCCGGGAGAGGCGGACACGGACCGAGAACGCGCCGGCGTCATCGACCTGCGCGTCGACCCGGCGGACGAAGCGGAACCGTTGATCGCGCTGCTGGTGCGCGACCGCGACGGACACACGGCGGGACGGGTCGGTCGAGCCCGAGACGAGGATCCCTGGGCCGGACGCGCGGACACGACGTGACGCGGTGCGCGCCGTGAGGACCGGGCGGTTCGCGACCGGCGCGGGGACCGTCACCGCGGCAGCCGCCGCGCGGGCCCGCAGGTCCGGCAGCTGGCCGTACAGCGCGGCCCCCGGGCACTCGGTCTTCCCGCCGTCGCGGTGGCCGGCGATCCGCGGAAGCGACACGTCTTCGCCCGCCGCGAAGCGGTTCTCCGACCCGCCGCGCGAACGCACCACCACGGTTCCTTCGACCGGCACGCCATGGACCGCGAGCTTCCACGCGAGCACCCGCGCCACCGCCTCGAGCGCGGCCGGCGGAAGGGCCTCCGCCCCGAACGTCCCGAGGCACGCCACGCTCGTCGACACGTGGTTGAAGCCCTGGGCCTGCGCGCCGATCACGGCCTGGTCCATGCCACCCGCGCGTCCCTCGAAGACCTGACCGAACCGGTCGACCAGGAAGTTGTAGCCGAGGTCGTCCCACCCGTTGTGGTCGCGGTGGTAGCGCGCGATCGCGAGCACCATGTCCGCTGAGTCGGCTGCCGTGTAGTCGTTGGCGTTGACGGTGTGGTGCACGAACGCCAGCTGCACCTCACCGATCGATGCCACGTCCCGCGGCGAGACGGAGTCGCCACCCCACGCCGCGCGCGGGATCACGCCCGGCGGCCCGACCACGGGAGCCTGCGCCGCCCGCCCACGCACGACCGCCCGTCCGCTTCCGACACGGACGAGCGCGGCGCGCAGACCGGCGGCCTCGCCACGCACGCGGACCTGAAGCGCCGTCGCGCGCCCCGTCCACACGGGATCCGTCGCGCGGACGCTCGCGCCGTCCGGCCCGTGTCCCGGATGGATCGGGGCAGACGTCCATCTCGTCCATGTGCCGTCGGTCCTCCGGGCTCGCAGCTCGACCGCCTCTGGACGCGCAGCGGCGCGCCAGCGCACGCCGGCCACGTCGAACCCGCCCGCGGCCGACGCGACCGGCAAGGTCCGCCAGCCGATGCCGGCGGCACGGACCGCGGTGGTGTCGGCGAGGGGCAGGGTGAACGCGTCAGCGCCGCGCGGTCCGGCCGCCGATGCCCACACCGGTCGCGCGACCGGGATCGCGGCACCGGCAGCCGCAAGCGCGAAGAGGCGGCGACGGGTCAGCGACACCTGGCCGAGCGTACCGATACCGAGACCGACTCTCGTCTTGGCCGGACCTACCGGGCGGTGAGCCGCACCTTCACCCGCGCCGAGGTTCCGCGCTCCCGCGTGACGGTCGCCGCGACGGACGTCGTCCGCCGCTGGCGCAGGGTCCTGGCGGCGGCGCGGGAGACCTTCACGCGAACGGTGGCGGTGCGGCCGGCGGCGATCCGGTAGCTCCGGCTGCCGAGCGTCAGCCGCTGGCGCTTGCCCGCGTGACGGACGCGTGCGGAAGTCCGGAGCACCACCTTCCCCCGACAGACGCCCGACGTCGCACCACAGCGCACGCGCACACCGACCGTGCGGTTCGCCCGCAGACGCACGCTGCGGCCGACGACGGCCGCGTTGGGCGTGGCGGCGGCCGGCTCCTTGCCCGGGCCGTCGCCGGTGGGACGTCCACCGTCCGTGGTCCCGCCGCCGGAGGAGCCGCCACCGGTGCCCGCTCCTCCGCCTCCGGCACCGCCGCCGGCTCCGCCACCGCCGGCGCCACCGCCGCTGCCACCGCCGCCGCCGCCGCTCGCCGGTGTGTCGGCGACCTCGACGACCAGGCGGTCGGTGTCGGTCTGCGGCCCGTCGGCGGTCTGCACGTGGTGGGTGAACGTCAGCGCGTAGGTCCCTGGCTGCGAGAACGCCCAGTTGCCGTGGGCGTGGGTGCCGAGCGCGATCTCGTGCCGATCTGGCAACCCGTCGCCGCTGTGCATCAGCACACGGGGACGCCCGAAGGTGTCGGTGACGAAGACGGCCACCGAGCCCGGCCCATCGACCGCGTCGAGCGACCAGCCGACCGTGCCCGACGCCTGACCGCCGCTGAGCTCCTCGGTGTTCCACCCGAGCCAGACGACGTCCGCCTTCTGGGTCTGCGGGATCAACCAGGTGCGCGCGCCCGGCGCGCCGAGGAAGCTGTACGCGGCATCGGCCGGGACCGTCGTGCGGGCGGTCGCGGTCAGCCGGACGACGACGTCCGCGGGCTCGCGCCATACGACGCTGCCGCTCGTGCCGTCCTTGACCTGACTGCGCACCGTCCCGTCGACGACCCGCACCCCGTAGTCCGCGTGCCCCTGCTCGAGGACCACGGCCGCGTCGGCCGCCGGCGCGACGACGCCGAAGGCGATCGCGATGACGATCGCGCTGTTCCGAACTCGCCCCATCCCGATCACCCGACCCGGAACGTCAGCGCGCGCGTCGCCGACAGCCGCTTGCCGCTGCGCGCGGTCCCGCGGAGCGTGAACGACATGCGGTAGGTCCCCCGCGCCGTGAAGCCCCAGTTGCCATGGGCGTGGATGCCGAGCGGCAGCGACCGCGAGGCCGGCAGCCGGGACGAGTCGAACAGCACGGAGGGCTTGCCGAACGACCCGGTCTGGAAGATCGCCACCCGGCCAGGACCCGAGACGCGGTTCAGACGCCACGACAGGTTGCGCAGCTGCCGCCGGCTGACCTCCTCCGTGTTCCAGCCGGCCCAGATGATGCCCGAGCGCTGCGTCTGCGGGATCATCCACACGGTCGCGCCCGGGCGACCGAGGAACCGGAGCGTGCCGTTGCGCGGAAGCCGCGTCCGGGCGCGGCTCACCACGCGCAGGGTGACGTCGTTCGGATCGTGCCACCGGACGGAGCGGCCGGTCGCGTCCTTGACCAGCAGCCGCAGCTTCCCGCCGGTCACCCGGGCCGCGATGGCGTCGACGTGCCCGCTGGAAAGCGTCACCCGAGCATCGGCCGCCGCCGGGGCGCCGAGGAGCGCGACCACCAGCGCGCCGCCGGTGAACGCGGCGCGCGAGCGGGAGGAGCGGGAGGAGACGGGAGGTGTGAGACGCATCGGGAGCTTCCTGACGACGGATTGGCCGGAGATGCCAGTACGATACTGAGACCTAATCTCACCATGTCCGCCCGACGATCTCTTCTTCTCCTGGCCCTCGCGGCCGTAATCTCCACGGGGGCCGCGGGCTGCGCCGCCCCTCCGAGCCTGACCGCCTCCGACGACCGGCTGCAGGTCATCACGACCACCGGGCTCCTGCGCGACATGGTCGAGCAGGTGGGCGGCGACCGCGTCCGCGCCGTCAGCCTCGTGCCCGACCAGGCCGACCCGCACGCGTTCGAGCCGACGCTGCGCGACGTGCGGAACGTCGTCTATGCGGACGTCGCGTTCAGCAACTACCTGATGCTCGAGCAGCACAGCATCATCAAGACGCTCGACGCCAACCTGCCCGACGGGGTCGAGTCGGTGTCGCTGGCCGAGGACGCGGTGAAGTACGCGGCGGAGGTCATCCCGCTCGTCGAGAACGTCAACCTCGACACGATCTGGCTCGGCCTGCGCGCCCGCGGCAACGGCGCCCGCTTCCGTGCCGACCGCTCGAGCGACGTGCTGCTCTCCCTCACCGCCGAGGAGGGTCCCGGCGACGTCTTCGGCTACCTCACCGGCACGTTCGGCGAGACCGAGGTCTCCTTCAACTCGCGCGACGGCCTCGACGGTGCCAGCGGCTACAAGGACGACACCGCCACGCTGCCCGCCGACGCGCACACCCACATGTCATGGGCGTTCACGAAGCCCGGCGTCCACCGGCTCACCTTCGCCGCCAAGCTCCAGGTCAGCGCGACGTCCAAGCCGGTCCCGCTCGGGCAGGCGACGTTCACGTTCGCCGTCGGCGTGCGACCGGGCGCCGCCGGCCAGCCGCACGCGACCGTCCTTGACCAGGGACACGCCGACGTGACCGTCGACGTCGACACCGGCCGCCTGCTCGTCCTCTACGACTCCGAAGGAGGCGGGGAGCACGCGCAGCGAGAGCTCGCACCCGAGGACGTCGTCATCGACGTGCCGCCGAAGGCGATCGCGGAGGTGCCCAGCGGCAAGGACTTCCGCTTCATGGGCCGTCCGGACGACCAGATCTACCAGCTCCCCCAGGCGGTCCTCGGCAAGCACGTGCACGGCGAGATCGACCCGCACCTCTGGCAGAACGTCCGCAACGTCATGGCCTACACCGAGCTGATCCGCGACACGCTGACCGAACGCGATCCGCGCGGCGCCGCCACCTACCGCGCGAACGCCGAGCGCTACCTCGCGCAGCTCGACCGCCTGGATCGCCACGTCCGCCGCACCATCAGGTCCATCCCGAAGGGCCGGCGTCACCTGATCACGACGCATGACGCGTTCGGCTACCTCGCCCACGCCTACGGCCTGCAGGTCGCCGGCTTCGTGACACCCAACCCGGCCGTCGAGCCGTCACTGGCCGAGCGCCGCAAGCTCACCGAGACGATCCGCAACCTCCAGGTCCCCGCGGTCTTCCTCGAGCCCAACCTCGCCACCCGCTCCTCGACGCTCGTCGAGGTGGCCAAGGAGCAAGGCGTCCGCACCTGCCCGATCTACGGCGACGCGTTCGACGACCGGGTGACCACCTACGTCGAGATGATGCGCTTCAACGCGCGGTCCCTCAAGGAGTGCCTCACGTGAACCATGCCGTCGCACGCACGGCCGCGCTGCTCACCGCGGTCGTGGCGATCGCCGGTGCCGCCGGACCCGGAGCCGCGCAGGCCCAGGACGCCGCCGCCGAGCGCGGGCTCGAGCAGACCATCGAACGCGAGCAGACCGTCGCCGACGGCCGGAAGGTCCTCTCCGACGGCCACGTCGACATCGGCCCGCGGTTCGTCGACGGACGCTGGACGCTGCTCGTCCACGACGATGCCGCGAAGGCCGACTCAGGCGCCAAGAGCGTCTGGCGCCCCACCGACGACACGGTGCTCGAGGTGTCGGACGCCGCGATCCTCGAGGTGCCCGACGACCCCGCCTACGAGTTCCTCCGCGCCGCCCCGGGGAGCAAGGTCCACGTCGTCCCGCAGACGCAGGACCCCGACGTCGTCTGGGTCGGCTGGAACACCCAGGACCCCGAGGTGATGGAGCGGATCGACCGCGGCGTGACGATGACGCTCACCGGCGTCCAGGGCCCCGGCTCGCTCGTCGTCTACCTCCAGTCCGGCACGTTCGGCGACCCGCAGGTGCTGTGGGACTCGGAGGCGAAGCCGAAGCCCGCGTGGGTCGACGTCAACACCCACACCCACGCCAACTGGGTGTTCTCCAAGCCGGGCGTCTACCTCGTGCGCGTGCGCATCGAGGCCGACCTCGTCGATGGCACCAAGGTGCGCGACACGCGCGCGCTGCGGTTCGCGGTCGGGTCGACGACGAGCGCCGACGACGCGTTCGCGGCGTCGTGGAGCGGACCGGCGGAGGAGCCCTCGGCCAGCGTGGCGGCGGAAGCCGACGGCGAGGAGGACGACGACGGCTTCCCGATCGTCCCCGTGACCGGGGTCGCGCTGCTCGCACTGGTGCTCCTCGGCGCCGTTGGGGCGACCGTCCGGCGCGGCGCGCGGGCCAAGCGGCAGGCGCGAGCGTGACCGCCCTCTCGGTCCGCGGTGTCGCCGTCCAGCTCGGCGGCCGCCCCGTCCTCGACGACGTCACGTTCACGGCGGCCCGGGGCGAGCTGGTCGGCCTGATCGGGCCGAACGGAGCCGGGAAGACCACCCTCCTGCGGACGATGCTCGGACTGCTCGAGCCGCTCTCGGGCGAGGTCCTCGTCGAGGGTCGCTCCGCGGCCCCCGGCCGGGTGCCCATCGGCTACGTGCCTCAGCGCCACGAGTTCGCCTGGGACTTCCCGGTCTCCGTCGAGGACGCGGCGATGAGCGGCCGCACCCGCGCGCTCGGCCTCTTCCGCCGCCCCGGCGTGGAGGACTGGCGCGCCGTCGACGAGGCGCTCGAACGCGTCCGCATGACCGACCTGCGCACGCGCCCCGTCGGCGAGCTCTCCGGCGGTCAGCGCCAGCGCGTCCTCGTCGCCCGCGCCCTCGCGCTCCAGCCCGCCGCGCTCCTGCTCGACGAGCCGTTCACCGGCCTCGACATGCCCACCCAGGAGCTGCTCTCCGATCTCTTCCGGTCGCTCGCACGGGAGGACCGTGCCGTCCTCATGACCACCCACGACCTCGCCGCCGCCATCTACACCTGCGACCGCCTCCTGCTCCTCAACCGCACCATCATCGGGAACGGGTCCCCCGAGGATCTGGCCGCGGATAGCTCCCTGTGGATGCGCACGTTCGGCATCAGCGAGCACAGCCCCCTGCTCCGCATCCTCCAGACCGCGACGGCCGCCTGATGTCCCCGCTCGAGTTCCTCACCGACCTCACCAACCCCGACCTGCGCTTCCTGCCCAAGGCGCTCTTCATCGCCGTCATGTCGTCGATCGTCTGCGGCATCGTCGGCTGCTACGTCGTCCTGCGCGGCATGGCCTTCATCGGCGAGGCCGTCGCGCACGCCGTCTTCCCGGGCCTCGCCGTGGCCTTCGTCATCAGCGGCAACCTCGTCGTCGGCGGCACGATCGCGGGCGTCCTCACCGCCGTGCTCGTCGCCGTCTTCTCGCAGAACCGGCGGCTGAAGGAGGACTCGATCATCGGCGTCTTCTTCGTCGCCGCGTTCGCGCTCGGGATCGTGATCATCTCCCGGGCCCCCGGCTACGCCGGCTCGCTGCAGGAGTTCCTCTTCGGCTCCATCACCGGCATCCCCGACGAGGACCTGCTCGTCGTCGGCATCACGGGCATCCTCGTGTCCCTCGCCGTGCTGCTGCTCCACAAGGAGCTCGTCACGATCTCGCTCGACCGCGAGACCGCCCGCGCGATGGGCCTGAAGGTCTTCTGGCTCGACCTGACGCTCTACGTCCTCGTCACGCTCGCGGTCGTGATCAGCGTGCAGACCATCGGCAACATCCTGGTCCTCGCGCTCCTCATCACCCCCGCGGCGACCGCGCGGCTGCTCACCGACCGGCTCCCGCTGATGATGGCGTTGGCGCCCACCATCGGCGGCCTGTCGGCGCTCGTCGGGCTCTACATCTCGTGGTCGTGGGACCTGCCGACCGGCGGCACCATCGTCCTGGTGCTCACCGTCGGCTTCCTCGCCGCGTGGTTCCTCGCGCCGCGGCAGGGCGTGATCGCCAAGCGCCGCACTCGGCCTCCCGTCCTGACCGACGCGTCCTCGTAAGCCCTGAGAGGAAGGGTCAGTCCTTGCAGCGGCCGCACAGGCCGCGCAAGACGATCTCGTGGGCCGTCATGTCGAAGTCGAGCGCCCCTGCCGCCTTCGTGATCGCACGCTCCAGACCCTTGTCCGAGAACGGCGCGACGTCGCCGCACTGCTCGCAGACCACGTGGTGGTGATGCCCCGGGCCGTGCCGCGCCGGCTCGTACCGGGTGCCAGCGACACCGAGATCCAGCCGCTCGACGAAGCCGAGCTCGATCAGCCGCTCGAGGGCCCGGTAGACGGTGGCACGCCCGACCGGATGCCCGTCGGCGCGCAGGAGCTCGTTCAGCTCGACCGCGCTGACCGCGCACTGCTGCTCGCCCAGCTTCTCGACCACCGCACGGCGCACCTGGCTCCGCTTGCCCTCACGCTCGAGCTCCTCGACCGCTTGGGCCGTCCAATTCCCCGACGACACCAGTCGATCCTACCCCCGCCTCCGTCGTTCTTGCTCAGGGACGGAGGCTCAGGGGCGGATGCGCACTGCCTTCGTCGTCGTCGCGGTGCCGGCCGCGGTGCGCACGGCCACGACGAGCTGTGCGGAGCGACACGTCAAGCGCACCGTCACGCAGTCGCGGCGTCACCGCGGCGAAGGCCTGGCTCGTCGGACCGCCCTGCATGTCCAGGACATGGCGCTGACCACCTGGGGCGGCGGCCGGCTCGGCCGCCGGCTTGCCCGTCGGCCGCACGCCTCGCTCCGCGCACGTCTGGACACCGTACGGATCGACCTGGTCACCGACGACGACGGTCAAGACGCCCCGTCCTGCACCGGCGCGCCGTCGGCCGCCTTGCGGTTGCGGGCCGACATGTTCAGGCAGGAGACGCCGGGGCGGGTGAAGCTCCATGCCGCGTGCCAGTGCCCGGAGGCCCGGGCGAGCATCCGCACCGCGCCCGGCGTTCCCAAGCGGGTGCTGAAGAACGGCCTCGAGCCGTCGGCCGCGTCCCACAGCACGAAGTCGCCGGGCGGGGCGCCGCCGTCCAGGCCAGCAACGCCGTCGAGGCGCAGCGCGGTGTAGCGCTGGTACAGCGCGTCCGTGATCGCCTCCGAACTGAGGCCCAGCCAGGCCAGATCGGTCCTCGACGTCGTCGAGCGTGTCGAACGTCCGGCGCGGCTGCTTCCCGTTCTCGCGGTAGCGGAGCGTGAAGGTCTCGGTGACCGTCCCGTCCTTGCGGACGTACCGCCGCACCTCCACTCCGGGCAGCAGCTCGCGTCTCGTGGCGGCCATCAGGAGCCGACCGCTCTGGGCGGCAGAGGCAGCCGCTCGCCGGTCGATCGCGCCCGGCGTCGCCTTGACCGTCTTCGCGTTCCACCATGCGGCGGCGTCGCACGCGAGCACGTGGAGCCCGCACGTGTTGCTCGCGGCGAGGTCGCCGCGAGCGATCGCACGGCGCACCGAACGCGGATCGACGCGCAGTCGCTCGGCGATGTCCTGAGGGGTCAGGACGTGGCCGTCGTCGAGGTCGTCGAAGGGCGTGCGAGGCATCCAGGAGCAGAGCGAAGAACGGTCTGCTGCTGCGTCGCGCGACGGCCGCGACCACCCCCCACGAGTTTGCGTTCGGGGGCACTGCTGACGCTCGGTGGGCACACCCGTGTGCCCACAACGTGCCCACAAGCGGGCGAGACGCCGAGTCAGCCGCGATTCGGCGGTGGCGAAAACCTGCGATTTGCAGGCGTCCGATGGAAGCCCTCTTCCGGACTCGAACCGGAGACCCCTTCCTTACCATGGAAGACGAGGCTGTCCATCGAAGTCCCCGGAGTCCGGGAAGTCCGATGAATGCTGGACATTGTGGACTCCACGGTACAGGCCGGACCGGACGGCCGTGCCCAGAACGTGCCCAGTAGTCCGGCGCCGTACAGAGACCTCGTGACTACGCAGCGTCGCGGTGCGCGTCACGCGCGCGGGGCGGACGGTCGACGCCCACCGACTCGACCGCGCGCACAGCGCGGAGCAGACCGATCAGCGCCCCACCGAGTTCGGAGTCCGAATCCAGGTGGACCCGGCCTTGCGCGTCACGCTGAACGACGCCGAGCGGACGCAGGGCGCGGACGATCTCGAAGACAGTCGTTCGTCCGCACTCGAGTTCATCCGCAAGGTCCGCGACGAGCCAGCCCCTCGCGTCGGGTGGCGCGGCAAGCGCTTGAAGCACGCGGCGCTTTCGGTTCCCACCAAGCAGCCAGTCGGGCACGAGGTCGCCGTCAGGCGGAGGGTTGTTGCCGTAGTAAGGGCTCATCCGTCGGAGTCGTTGAGTACGGTTGAACCGTACTATGCGACTGCGCCTCGTTCAGACTGCCGCCGAAGCGCCGACGATCGATGCGTTCGCGTCGGAGCCGTTCGATCTCCGGGCCCAGCCGCTTCGACCCGGCGTGGCGCACGAGGCGGTGATCCTCGCCCCGGGCCCGAACGTGCGAGCAGCGATCGCAGAAGCCGGTCCCGTGCGGGGGCCGTTCGAGCTGTGGTTGACGATCGCCGTCGAGGCAGCGCGCTCCGTCGACGAAGCATCAAGAGCGCTGCGGGTGGCGCCGGCCGAGCTCCGGCGAGCGCTCGATGCTGCCGCCGCCGTACGGCCGGATTCGGTGCTCGGACGAGGCCGACGACTCGCGGCCTACGCGCGCGAGCTGCGGGCGAGCGGCCCGGCACCGACGCCACCCTCGACATCGCCGATCCATCTTGCGGTGCCGTACGTCACGGCCGTCGCCTGGGAGCGTGACGCTGCGCGGACGCAGCAGAAGCTCGACGCTTGGATCGTCGATCGACTACGTGAGCGACGCCAGAGCGACACGACGTTGTGGGAAGCCGCGGCGGCTGAGGCCGGTCAGATGCTGAGCGAGTGGTGCCTGTCTCAGGCAGCGCGCCGAGCCAGCTCCTGGAGCGCCGAGCCCCAGACCTGAGCGACCGGCGACGGGCTCGACAGCAGGCGAGCCGCATAGGCAAGCCCTTCCCGCCCTGCGAGCCGAGCTGCGCCCTTGAACTCATGCAGGTTGTGCACTCGTGTAGCCGCGTGATCTGGCCCGGGGCCGTCGGGCGCCGGACACGACGGAACCGGACAACGTGGAGATGCCGACGCCGACTCAGCAGCTTGCGTGCGGCCCGGCTCCTCCCATAGCAGCGGGACGCCTCCACCACCGCCGACGGGATGGAGGTCGTCCGACAGCTTGCGGAAATGCTTGGCGCCGGCCGAGAAGCCGTCGGCGCCGGTGGCGACCAAGGTCGGCCCGAGCCTTCCGACGCAGTCCGGCACGACACGGCCGCCAACGTCGATGCCCGCCTGGATGACGCCGGCGTAGGCCAGGAGCTCCTCGGCGGTCGCCTGCTCGGCATCGAGACGGCGAACACGCACGAACACGGTCTGTGCCCCGGACGCAACCAGCCGACGAACCAATGAGCGGGCAGTCCCATCGACCAGCCGGCTCCGTAGCACCTGGAGATACGCGACGACGCGCCGGTCACCGGCGAGACCGAGCGCACCGTCGAGCAGTTGGAGGTTGATCGCGAAGCGTGGGTCGTCGAGGCCGGAGACCTCCAGATAGGGAACCGCGAAAGCAGGGCTCCCGACCTGGTGTAAGACCGAGGCGCCGAGCAGCGTCTCCACGGCCCCTCGTCGAGCGAGTCGGTCGATCGCCAGCGGAAGGGGAAGCGCCCGCGCCAGCGGACGGTTCGCTGCGCGCGGCCTCTGCCGCGTCGCCGACGACGACTGCTCAAGGCGGGCCGTGTCAGGGTCGAGAGCCCAGGGCGCGCCGAGCTGCGACAGCGCGCTCACGAGTCGGTCGCGCGGCTCGTCTTCGCGCTTGTGCCCCTTCGGGTACTCGGCGAGGTAGCGATCGCTGATCACGGCAGCGTCGAACGGCAGCGGTGTCGCGAGCGCGGCCAGGAAGTCCCAGTCGTCCGAGTCGCAGCGGAAGTAGAACAGCCCGCGTGACATGTGGCCCCAATGTAAGCGGCCTCTCGGACGTCTTCGCCTGCACCAAAACCCGGCTCAGCATCGACCGTGGGATCTCGCTTTCGACAGGACGAAGTGGTTGCGCAGGCGCGAGCTCGAGCGGCACGTTGAGCGAGAAGGCCGGCCACAAGCTCCCTCGGGCTGGACGAGCAGCGTCTTCGCGATTCTTAGGGACGGCGGTTACGGCGACCTGCGGCCGCTCGGAGACGCCGTGGCCCGCCTCAGGTCGTGGCCCGCTTGAGGTCGGAAGTCCGTCGGTGAGCGGCTCGGAGAACGAAGGGGAAGTTCCACCCTCGGTCGGGGGTTCCCGCTACATCGGTGTTCGAGACCAGCGCGCACGATGCCGTACCCCCCGCACTTTGCGGCACTTCGGGCGCGCTTGTTGGACATTCCGCCCGCGGACGGGACGCACCTTCGCGCTCGGCACCACGTGCGCCGTCACGCTCCGGGACCTCAAGCCGTTGCCGTGGCAACGGCGCCGCCACGTGCTCGCGCGTGAGTCCATTCCCGCCCGGCCTGTCGGCCGCCGCATCGCGGCGGCCGACGGGTTATTTCGAAGGGAAGAGCGAGCGGGCGATTACGAGCGCCACAGCAATGACCTGAACGACCGTGGCGCCGAGCCACGCGTTCATGGTGCCGGCCTGAACACCGTCCGCAATCGCATAGGTGACGAAAACGACGTCCGCGATAATGACCTGCCAGACGACCGCCTTGAACACCTTGTCTGCAAGGGCCTTGCGCATCTTGCGGTCATCTTCAGCCTGCGTCGATGCTGTCTCCGCACGCTTGTTCTCGATGTCGGCGAGCTTGACCTTCGCTTCGGCTGTTCGGGCGTCCGCCTCGGCGACGCGCGCCTGCGCTTCGGCCGCCTGGACGGACGCCTCTGCAACGCGCTTGCGCTGACTCTCGTCCGGTTGAGCAGGTACCAACGACGTCGACTGCGCCAGAACATCATCTGCCGCCGGCCTCGGCTCTGCCTCCTGGTCTGCTGCCGCGGGCGCCTCCGTCGAGCTAGACCCGGGAGCTTCTTCCGCCATCTACGCGGGCGTATGCCCCAAGTTGATGAGGCGGTACTTCATCGCGTCAGCCGACACCCCGAAGTCGTACGACATCAACACAGGGTTGGGGAACTGCACGCCATCACAACGCTCGTTCACGACGTCGCGAGGCATCAGGAGGGCAGCGGCGAACTGGTTCGCGTAGATCTCCGAAGGGTCGCTGCCCTGAGACGCAAGAAGCGCACGCCGTTCTACGTACTCCATAGTGTCGTCGCCACCAGCCGCCACGAAATGACCGAGCTCGTGCGCGCAGGTGAAGCGCTGCCGGTTTCGATGATGATCTCTCTGCAGGTAGATCTGCGGGTCCTGCCCCGCCCTCTTCACCAACATGCCGGAGACACCATCGGCGAGATCAGCAATGAACACGAAGATGCCGAGCCGCTGAGCGATCCACACCGGGTCCACTGGCAAGTTGGGCCGACCGAAGGCGTCAGACAACCAGACCTCGTCGAGGAGGGACTCAGCATCGCGTTCCGCGTTGCCCGTGTGCTCCATGTCCAGCGTCGCCGTCATCGTCTCTACCACCGTTTGCCGTTCCCGTCCAGTCTCCTGTCTACCCAGGTGTCTAGAGAGTACGTCCAAACCTGGACAACCTGGGCGGTCCACCGCGAAGCGCTCGCCATCCAGGTTCACCAACTAGCCACCGGCCCCGGGGTTGTCAGCTCTTGCGGCTGCAAGACGGGGCCGCCCACACCGGGATCGCGTGCACGCCCGCTTGGTCGCCGACTCCGAAGCCATCTACTACTGCGAAGGCACCCGCGAGATCAACTCGCTCATCGTCGGCCTCGCGATCACCGGGGAGTCCGCGTTCGTCGGCAAGTGACTACCGGCATGGGCGCACCCAACACCATGTGAGGACCATTCGGTGCGGTGATCGAGTGGCGTAACGGATCGCGCGGCGATTGCGCCGGTGCGGTTGTCACCGCGAGCGTTCGGGTGGATCCTAGGTCCCGCAATGCTTACCCAGGTTCTAGAGCTCTCGCCTCTCGCCGCCGCCGCATTCGGCCCGCCGCTTCTCGTGTGGTGCTGGGGCCACGCGCTGGCCCAGTTCGCTTCCGGGCTGAGCAGCCTCCGCGCGGTACGTCGCGCGACTAGGGACTGCGAAGTCCAGGCATGAGCGCGGCGGACCTGCCGAACTTCGCTGACCAGACCCAGGTCTGGACGCGATGGCTCGGCTACCGACTGCCGCACTACGACGACCTCGCGCGCAAGGTGCAACCGACCCTCACCGGCACGAGACGCGCGGTGGTACGAGTTGGCTTCAACGGAACGACCGGTACGGACGCTCAGTGGCACATCACGCTGTTCACGCTCCGGAACGAGACGCCCGATCCCGGGCACACACGAGCCGTTGCCGAGCCGCTCACGCCGCTCGGGATGCTCCTGCACCACGTCGTCACGAGCAGGCCATCACGTCGCGAGCAGCTCCCCGAGGATCCGAGACCCGCGGCCGCGGCCGACCTCCTCACGCACGCGTTCGCAGCGCGCAAGAAGCTGGCGCGCGCTCAAACAGACCAGCGCGTAACCGCGCGTACCCTTGACCGTCTCCATCGTTCGACACGCGCCCTCGCCGACGAAGCGACGTCCGCGGCTGAACGCGCGATCGACGACGGCTTGCGCGCGAGGGAGGGCATGTTCCTCGTGCCGACGATGGTCATGGAGCCCGCGATGCTCACCGACTGGATCGACTGGCATGCGGTGCGCCTCTACCGCGCGGCCGCCGCGGGCATCGCCTTCGACCACGCGTTCGTCTGGCGGCCGCGAGGAATCGCAGTCTGCCAGTCGTGTACCACGGTCTTCGTCCCGCGAAGACGCGAATCCGCGACGTACTGCCGCCTGTGCTCGAAGCGTCCAGCGGAGCCGTTCGTGCTCGGCCAGCGGCCGATCGGGCCTGGCCAGAGTCAGACCGTCCGCGTTCCCGAGCTAGCTGGGAGCATGGTCGTCGGTTGGAAGACGACGACGGTCGGCCTGTGCTCCGCGTGCGGGAAGCCCTATCACGGTCGGCGCGACGCGACGACGTGCTCTGCGTGTGCGAACCGCGCGAGACAGCAGCGTCACCGCGAGCGTCGCAAGAACTGACCGCTTGCGGCCGACAGGCGAACCGGATCCCGCGGACCGTCGGATAGCCGTGAGGTAATGACGAAACCGTCTCGCCCCACCACGTCTGTCCTGGTCGCTTGCGGCGGGCTCTCGCTTGCCGCCGGAGCGCCGCCCGTCGCCGACTACCTCCGCGGGCCCGATCGCCCACCGCTGGCCGCCGTCTCGGAGCAGTCCGTCCAGCTGCCACCAGTCGGCTTCGGATCAGCAACCGCCGCAGCGTGGCCGGCGCAGTCCATCCGGCCCCGGCACGCCGTCCCGCCCGGTGACGCCTTCACGTTCCACCGCGGCAACCTCCGTCGGTAAGCACGCGGCTGGCGACCACGTGGGTGCCATCAAGGCGACATTCCGCGTCGACCGCTGCGAAGTCGAACGTCCTCGGCGCGCCGCTGTCTAGCGTGGACCTTAGGCTCGGCTCACCGTGGACACCTGGGGGCGAGAGCATATAGCCGACGTCGCGCGGTTCATCGACCGGTTCGACGGCTACCTCGCAACCGAGCCGCGGCTGACTCCCGACGACCGGCTCGACGAACTCGGCCAGGATCTTCTTCTACCTGGCCCTCCGAGGAGTCGACGGCCGTGAGGCCGCACAGCAGTCCATGGATGGGACGTTGCGTCAGCGCCGCAGGGTTCGCGACGATCTGGCGAGCCGTTACGAGCGAGATCGCGCGCACCGGTGGCGCCAGCACACCCTGAGCTGGCCGACAGTGGCCTCTTCAACGCCGAGCCGAGCGAGCAGCTCGCGTTCTGGCAGTCGAAGCTCGCCGGGCGCCGAGTTCGTGTACTTCATTCAGTCGGGCGACCACGAGCCGGTGAAGATCGGGCTCTCGAACAGGCCGCAGCGGCGGATCGGTGAGCTCCAGACCAGCAATCTGGACGAGCTCGCGCTGCGCCACGTCATCCCGGGGGGACCCGATGTCGAACATCGTCTTCACGAGCGTTTCGAGCCGGCACTCATTCTCGGCGAGTGGTTCGGGCGAGAGTATCTGCCGATCATCCTGTCGTTCGGCGGAGGCTTTGCCGGGCAGATGGTCCGTTCGTACGACGGAACCGGCGGTCGCGCCGACTATCTCGAGGACGCAGGTCGTCGCACCTCGTGCGCTGATGGCAGCCCGACGCGAAGTGTTCAACGGCGCAGTGAAGTCGGGGCTGCTGCGGCATGAGGTTCTCGAGTACCTCGACCTGACCCAGGACGAGCTCGACGAGCACCTCACCGCTCTGCTGAAGGAGGATCTCGCGCCCGGCGAGCGAGCGCGCCTTCGCGACCGCCTGGACCGCTGGGCGGACCTCATGCCCCGGTCACCCTGGACGGCGGCCCGCTGACCGCATCCTCGATCTACAGCTAGCCGACGCTCCACGCATCGTCCGACATGATCCGTCTGATCCGACCGGACCCTCCGGGACCCATCTCCCGTAGGACGCCCGCGAACGGCTCGACAGAGCACAGCAGCTCAATCACCCACGTGGGGTCCGCGTACCACGTGCGGGTCCCACGGGGGTACGGCCGGTCAAGCTCGTCATAGAACGTGTGCTCCTCGAGCACGCTGCCAGCAAGGCCGTTGCTTTCGAGCCACCGGAGTGCGGCTCCGGCCTGTCGGGCTGAGATCCCAGCGATCTCAGCGACGCGCCGCGTGGGTCGCGGGTAGTCGCACGCGAGCAGAGCCGCGACGCGCCGACGCGCGAGTGCGACATGGCCTGAGGATGGCGAGCTGACCGCTGGCGACCGATCCTGAGAGGTACCGCCGACCAGCGCCCGTAGAGCACCGAGATCAGCACGCACCCGAGGATCTGCGACCTCGTCGAGTTCACGCTGTCCCAGGAACTCCGCCAGGCCTTCAACTGTCGTGCCGAGGACTCTCAGGAGCGGATCGAGCGACCCGAGAAGGATCTCCTGGGCGAGGTCGTCGCAGTCCTCGCGGATCGCGTTCACCCATGTGACAGCAGCATGGACATCCCGCCCGAGCAGGCCGGGGCCGAGCTCGGGCTGTGTGACCGGATGGTGGATCATCCGGTTGCGTCGACCGATGACGTCCGCGACGCGATCAGAGACGTCCGCGTCGAACCCGAGCGCGCGCAGCTCGCGGAGCTGCTCGCCGCCCGGACGGCGACTGAGGCTGAGCATAAGGCGCTCGAGATCCTTGTCGACGCCGTCCCGCTCCGCCCGCAGTTGCAGCACCGCGACCCGCAGCGTCGCCTCAAGCGCCGCGGCTGAGGCCGTTGCCCTACCGATCGCGGCGTAGAGCACGTCGACGGACACGTCCGCGTTCATCGCCGTGACGCTACCGCTCGCAGCGGACCTGGCGCCCGGCGCGGGCCGACCCCGCCCACGATGGCACGACTTCGTCGTGCGTGGGACGCGGGGATCGGTCCCGCACCGGGCGGGACCCCGAGCCAGGAGGCGTCTCATGGCTGCCGGTCCCGTGTTCCGCGAGGTCGCCGCGGAGCTGTTCGCGTCGTTCCACCCCGAGCTGCGCGCGAGGGTCCGTTCGCGCGTGCGCACGAGCGAAGCCAACATCGACGACGCGTGCGCGGAGGCGTGGCGGATCTTCCTGCGTCGCCAGCCCGAGATCCGCGACAGCCACCGCGGCTGGATGGTCGTCGTCGCGACCCGGTTGGCGATCGAGCTCGCACAGCGCGACCGGCGGGTCGTGTCGCTGGTCGACGGCGACACCGAGCGCGGTGCGCGGCAGGTCTCGTTGGACATCGTCTCCGAGCTGCACGTCACTGACGCCGCGCGGATGGAGGTCAAGGAGGCGCTGGAGCGCGTCGCCGAGCTCGAGCCGCGCGACCGGCACGTCTTCGTCCTCCACGTCCTCGGCTACACCTACGACGAGATCGCCGACCTTATGTCCCTCACGGAGTCGGCGGTCGACCGGTACCTGCGCCGCGCCCGCGCGCACGTGCGCGGGACGAGTGCGATACCCAAGCGCGGGCGCCGGCCGAGCCAGCGATGACCGCCGCGCTCACCGTCGTCGCCCTCGGGAGAGCCATCCGCGCGCGGCGACGCGAGCTCGGGCTGAGTCAGCAGGCGCTCGCCGACCGAAGCGGCCTGCACCGGACCTACGTCGGCGGCGTCGAGCGTGGCCAGCGCAACCTGAGCTTCGAGAACCTCGTCGCGTTGGCCGTCGCGCTCGACGTGCGTCTCTCGGACCTGATCGCGGACGCCGAACGGCACGGCGAACGGCCGAGGTAGTCGCCTGCGGCGAGGAGCTGCGGTGCGGGACCGTGCGGTACGGCGGTCGGGCACGCCTGCGGCGCGCGCCCTGCGGGACGACCGCCTGCATGAGGCGGAGGGCTGTGTCTCCCGATCCTCGGCCGGGTGCTCGCGCCGTCAAGGCGTGCTGTCGCGGCCAACTTCACGCGAGAGATCGCAACGGCAGAGAGAGCGCGCGGAAGTCGTCGCGCCATCAGCCCTGACTCCGCTGCGCGCCTGGCCGGGCTCGGTGATCCACAACCCCAACTGGAGGGACACGATGATCACCACCTGCGACTTCTGCCACCGGGACGTCCCGCTCGCCGAGACGCGCGGGCTCGGCGAGATCGAGCTGGGCTACGACGTCCTGACGCAGTGCCTCGACCGGCCGGCCTGCGAGAAGGCCGAGGCGGCCTACTGGGCCGCCTGGCGCGCCAAGCCCGCGCCGGTCCCCGTGCCGCTCCCGGACGACGTGCCGTTCTAGCCGGCTCGCCGCCAAGGCGGCTAGCTCCCCATCGAGCTAGCCGCCAGTCCGCTATCGCCAGTCGCGCCCCGACGCTCGCAGGGTTCCGCCTGATGAACACGTATGGTTTCGCACGCGCGACGTCCCTCGCGCCTCCTCGGAGCTTCGGGCCCACGCTCTGAAGCGAAGAAGAGCAAGGGTCGACGACTCGGGACGATGACCAGAGTTCCGTCACCTCGTTCTCGAGGCTGCGGTGCGTGGGGCCAAGGCCGAAGGAGTCGAAGTGACGTCGAACCGCGACGTGAAACGCCTGATCCGTCAGCATCAGGCGGAGACGGGCGCCAAGTACACCGAGGCACGGAGGGCCGTGCTCGCCCACCTCGAACAGCTCCAAACGGCAGCGAGCGCCCCGCCCCCGCAGGCTGAGCCAGCGCCGCAAGCCCCGCCCGGGCAGGAAGGCGGAGCCGCGAAGCCCTCCCACGTCGCCCCACGCGATGGCGACCCCGTTGACGCGCACATGCGGGTCGTTCGGATCCTCGCCACCGGCAACGCGGACTGGGCCGTTGTGCTCGCGGCCGACGAGAACGGCGAACTCGTACGCATGGTCGGCACGATGCTCGCCCGGATAGCCGCTCCCGGCGAGCTGCTGCGCGTGATCGGTCGCTGGCGTAACGATGACCGATACGGCATGCAGATCCGGGTGAGGTCTGCGGTGGTGGTAGCGGTGACCGCGGTGAGCCGACCTGCGCTGCGCCCTTCCGAGATCTTCGACCTGCTCGGCGACGTCCCCAAGGTCGGGAACCAGCGTCGGAAGCAGCTCCTCGATCGGTTCGGGGAGCTCGTGATCGAGAAGATCGACGAGAACCCGCTCCACGCGTTCGAGAAGGTCGCCGGAATGGGGTTCCAGGAGGCTCGCGACGCCGCACGGTGGTGGATCAGGCGCCGCGGCCTGGAGAAGCGGCAAAGCTCCTAGCCTCCCTCCACGCCGCGATGCTCCCGGACGAGTTGGCGAACAGCTGCCAGCCCGTCCGGGGTCGCCGGGCGTATGTACCGCCACAGGAGCGCGGCGACGAGCTCCCGCTTGTGGACGCCGAGCTCGAACGCCGCTCGTGCGAGCGCGTCGAACTCCGTCTGCGGAACGCGGACGAACAGCGCGGGCAGCTCCCGTGACGACGGGGCCACCGGCGGCGTCGGTGCCGGAGCTGCCGGCACCGCCGGAGTCGACGGTGGGGCGGGGCGCTCGGCGCCGAGGGCGAGCGGGTCGTCGACCGCGCTGAGCTTGCGGCGCGGGCCGCTCACGCGTGCGCTCCGGCCCGCGCGGGCGCGAGCTCGGCCGCCAGCGTGCGGTAGGCGACCGCTCCGCGGCTGTCTGCTCGCCACGTCATGAGGGGGAGCCGCTCGGCGGAGGCGTTCTGGAACGCCGCGGTGAGCGGGATCTGCGTCCGCGCGATCGGGAGCCCGAGGTCGGGCAGGGAGGCGTTCATCTGCTGGTAGACGATCCGGCGCGGGTCGACCTTCGTGCGGACGAGCGCGCTGATCGCGACCCGCGCGTGCCGCGCGAGGCGATCGACGATCGCGCGCACCTCCGCCGCACCCTGCAGGGCGCCCTCGTCGGTCATGTCGACCGGGACGATCACGTCGTCGGCAGCGACGATCGCGTTGACCGTCAGCAGGCCGAGACTCGGCGGGCAGTCGATGACGACGATGTCCCAATGCCCGACGCTGCCGGCGAACAGCTCAGAGAGGAATTCCTCCCGGTGATGCTCGCCGGCGAGGGAGAGCTCGAGGCGCGCGAGCTCCCGCCGGCCCGCCAGCAGGTCGACTCCGGGCGCCACCGCCCGCACGAAGCCGTCCCCCACCTCCCCGCCCTCGGCCAGCAGCTCGAACATCGTCGCGGGTGCGGCCGCCGGCGAAGTGCCGAACCGGCGCGTGAGCGCGAACTGCGGATCCAGGTCCACCGCGAGCACCCGCAGCCCCGACGCGCCCCACGCCACCGCGAGGTTCGCGGTCGTCGTCGTCTTGCCGATCCCGCCCTTCTGCGAGCTGACCGCCATTACCCTCGTCACGCTGACCTCCGCTTGCTCGACATCGCCATTGCTGGCTATGTCGCGCGAGGGCGCGACCTACCCCCAGCCGGCTCCCTCGGGACTTCGGGAGCCGACTAGACGCAGAACTCAGTGCTTCGTGTCGCGCGGCGGGTTCGGGTCCGGCCGGTTGATCGTGTCGGAGTCCCGGATCTGCCCGTTCGGCCGGTGCGTGATGACCTCACCGCCGCCCGGCGTCTGGCGCAGCCGCTCCTTCGCTGCCGCCTCCGCCGCGCCCTGCGTCGGGAACAGCTCGCGAGCCCGCGACTTGCCCTCGCCCTTGTCCTGCCACTGGCCATCCGGCCGCTTCGTGATGTGCCGACGATCCGTCATGGGACCTCCGTCCCCTCGAACGTATGTACGTGAGAAACGCTACCCGTCCGTCGGACGGAGCCGAGACCAGTAGCGGGTTCGAGTCCAGCCCTCGCCCCCCGAGAGCCGAAACGGACAGGACAGGCACACACTTGCACTCATTCAGAGTGCAGCCTCAGACGCGGCTCGGCGATGGGTCCGGAGCGGCGCATAGCTTCGGCGCGGGGGCTGACTCAACACTTGCATGCCTTCCGAGTTCGGGATGGCTATCGCCGGTCATGTCGCCCGCCGCGTCGAAGGGCTTGTCGGCGTGACTTGATAGGAGCGTGGCCTAGCCGCCCCGAACGAGTGCTGTCCGCCGAACGGCCCCAACTCAAAGTCAGTGAGAAGGGGAGAAGACGATGATCGTGATCGGGGTGGACGCGCACAAGCGCAGTCACTTCGCCGCGGCAGTCAACCGCCAGACCGGCGAGCTGCTCGACCAGCTCGAAGTCGACGCCGTTCCGGCGGGCAACGCGCGGCTGCTCGAGTGGGCGCAAAGGCCTCGACGAGGAACGGGTGTGGGCGATCGAGGACGTCAGGAACATGAGCAGCGGCCTGGAGCGCGTGCTGCTGGAGGCCGGCGAGACGGTGCTGCGCGTCCCGCCGAAGCTCATGGCCGCCGAGCGCAAAGCGGTGCGCAGCTTCGGCAAGAGCGACGCGATCGACGCGCTGGCGATCGCTCGCGCCGCCGTTCGCGAACCGGACCTTCCGGTCGCGGCGCTGCCGGGCATTGAGCGGGAGATCGCGCTGTTGGTCGATCACCGTGACGATCTGATCGCCGACGCGACCGCGCATCAGCGCCGGCTTCGGTGGCACCTGCACGAGCTCGACCCCGAGCTGCAGATCCCCGCGCAGGGCCTGAGCAACGCGGCGAACCTCGATCGCGTCGACCGCAGGCTCAGGCGCCTTGCGCAGACCGCGCAGGTCCGGGTCTGCCGCGATCTGCTGCGCCGCATCCGCGAACTCGTCCGCGCCGCCGCGCAGCTCAAGCGCGAGCTCGCCACGCTCGTCCGGCAGACCGCCCCGCAGCTGCTGAAGATCCCCGGCTGCGGCGTGCTCTGCGCGGCGGCGATCATCGCCAACGTCGGCCCCGTCGGCCGGTTCCGCACCGACGCGCAGCTTGCCGCCTACGCCGGCGTCAGCCCGCTTGACGCCTCCTCAGGCAGACAGCAACGTCATCGCCTGAACCGGACCGGCAACCGCCGCCTGAACCGTGCCCTGCACATCATCGCTGTCACCCAGATCCGCACTTATCCGCCCGCGAAGGCCTACTACGCGCGCCGCAAGAGCGAGGGCAAGACCAACCGCGAAGCGCTCCGCACCCTCAAGCGCCACCTGGCGCGCGCCGTCTTCACGAGCCTCCGCACGCCGGCACTTGACACATAGGAGCGACCGGGGGGTGCGCGCCACCTCGCGCGACCTGGCTTCCGATGGTCTCCATCGGCAAGATCCTCGGCACCCCAGCGTCGGAGCGCTACTACACGCACACCGTCGCCGACGGGCGCGAGGACTACTACGCCGGCACCGGCGAGGCACCCGGCGAGTGGTACGGCGCGGGCGCCACCCAGCTCGGTCTCACCGGCACGGTCGACGCCGAGGAGTTCAGCTCGCTCTTCCGCGGCGTCGCGCCCAGCGGCGAGCGCCTGCGCCAGGAGCCGGACGAGCGATCGGTGATCGGGTTCGACGTCACGTTCGCCTCCCCCAAGTCCGTCTCGATCCTCTATGGCATTGGCGACGACGACGTCTCCCGCGCCGCCCGAGAGGCGCACGACGACGCGGTGAAACAGGCCCTCGGCTATCTGGAAAGCCAGGCGTGCTTCACGCGTCGCGGCCGCGGCGGAGCACAGACGGTCCAGGGCGAGGGCCTCGCGGTCGGGCTGTTCCGCCACCGCACGTCCCGCGCCGGCGACCCGCACCTGCACACGCATGCGGTCGTCGCCAACACGACGCAGGCCGACGGTCGGTGGTCGACGCTCGACGGGCGCGCGATCTACGCCCACGCCCGCACCGCCGGGTTCGTGTACCAGGCAGCGCTGCGCGACAACCTCTCCCGCGAGCTGGGGGTCGAGTGGGAGCCGGTGCAGCGCGGCGTCGCCGACATCCGCGGCATCGACCGCGACCTGATCGAGCACCTCTCCCGCCGCCGCCAGGAGATCGTCGCCTACCTCGACGAGCACGGCGCGCGGTCGGCGAAGGCCGCGCAGATCGCCGCACTCGAGACGCGGCGCCGCAAGGAGTACGACGTGCCGGTCGACCGGCTCCGAGCCGACTGGCGCGCGATGGCCGGCGAGCACGGGTTCGGCCGGGACGAGCGGGCCGCGGTGCTCCACCGGTCGCCCGAGGAGCGACGCCACGTGCCCGAGCCGAGCGCGGCGCACCTCAGCAGCCCTGAGGGCGTCACGCGCGAGACGAGCACCTTCGATCGCCGTGCGGTGATCCGGGCGTGGGCCGAGCAGCACACCGACGGAGCGCCCGTCGAGGAGCTCGAACGGCTCGCGGACAGCTGGCTGAGCACGCCGGCCGCCGTCCGCTTGTCCTCCGGCGCCCACGCGTGGCTCGGCTTGCGGTACTCGACCCCCGACATGCTCGCCACCGAGCAGGCGCTGATGGCCAGCGGCGAGCGCCGCAAGGGCGAAGGGGCGGGGATAGCCGACAAGCCCGATGTCGAGCAAGCCATCAAGCGCCGCCCCCTTATCGCGGGCGAGCAGGCCGCGATGGTCGAGCAGCTCACGACCTCGGGCGACGGCATCCAGGTCGTCCGCGCCGCCGCCGGGACGGGCAAGACCTACGCGCTGGAGGCGGCGCGCGAGGCATGGGAAGCGAGCGGCCACCGCGTCTACGGGTGTGCGCTCTCGGCCCGCGCGGCGATCGAGCTGGAGACGCAGGCCGGGATCGACAGCACGACGATCGCGCGCCTCAAGCTCGACTTCGACGCCGGCCACGCTCTCGTGCCGAACAACGTCCTCGTGGTCGACGAAGCCGGCATGGTCGGCTCCCGCGACCTCCGCCGTCTGGCTGACGAAGCCGAGGCGGTCGGCGCGAAGTTGGTACTTGTCGGCGACGACCACCAGCTCCCCGAGATCGAAGCCGGCGGCGCGTTCCGCGGGCTCGCCGAACGGCTCGGGGCATGCGAGCTTCACCAGACCCGTCGCCAGCAGCATGAGTGGGACCGCGGCGCGCTCGCCGCCCTACGCGGCGGAGGTGTCGACGAGTGGGCGAGCAAGTACCGCGACGCCAACCGCATCGTCGCCGCAGCAACTGCGGACGAGGTGCGCCGTCAGCTCGTCGCCGACTGGTGGGAGTCGGCGAAGGATGAGCGACTTGACGCGGTCATGGTCGCCCACCGCCGCAGCGACGTCGCCGAGCTCAACGACCGCGCCCGCCTCCTGATGGGCGAGGACGGCCGACTCGGCGCCGACCGGCTGCAGGCCGGCCGGCGGGAGTTCGCCGTCGGAGACCGCGTCATCGGCCGCCACAACGACCGTCGCACCGGGATCATCAACGGCTCACGCGGCGACGTCACCGCCATCGACACCGAGCGCCGCACCGTGACCGTCCAGCTCCGCGACGGCGCCGAGGTGACGGTCAAGACCGACTACCTCGACGCCGGTCACCTCGATCACGGCTACGCCTTCACCGCGCACGCCGCCCAGGGCGCGACCGTCGATCGCGCGTTCGTCCTCGGCAGCGATGACCTCTACCGCGAGTGGGGCTACACCGCCCTGACCCGCCACCGAGACGAAGCGCGCTTCTACCTCGTCTCGCCATCGAGCACGGAGCAGACGCTGCCCGGCTTGAAGCCCGAGGGCGACCGCGAGGATCCGGTGCTCGAGGAGCTGCGCGACATCCTCGGCAAGTCGCACCAGAAGACGCTCGCGATCGACAACCGCGGGGCCGGCCTCCAGCGCGCGCTCGAAGAAGACGAGCTGCTGGACCGCTACCGGCTGCTTCGCGCAGAGGAGCAGAGGGCCGCCGAGCGGCGTGCCACCGCGCAGGCGGCGGCAGACGAGGCTCGTCGGCGCTCCGCCGACCTCGACGCCGAGCGCGCCGCGCTCTCGCGGTTCCAGCGCCGCCGTGCAGCGGAGCTTGACCGCCAGCTTGCGACCCACCGCGCCGCCGCCGACAGCTGGACCACCGCCGCGGAGGAGGCCACCGACCGACTGAGCGAGGTCCGCGCGCAGCGAGAGCTCTGGGTCGACGAGCACGCGCCCCAGCTTCGGGCGGTGATCTCGCGGCAGCAAGCTCGGAGCGGCCCCGACGATACGCACGCCGATCTGCTCCGCCAGGCCCTCGCGAACCCGGACACCAGCCTTCCCGCACGCCCCGAAGGTGTCACTGCCCGCGAGAGCTGGGCGCACGCCGCAGCCTCGCGCGCGCACGCGCGTGAAGCCCCCGCCGTTGGGCTTGACGTCGCCGACGCGGGGATGGACTTCGGCCCGTAGGGGGCGAACTTCCGGCTGCCCGCGCCTACGACGAGAATGGCCGCTCTGACCGACCCTCCTCCAGCCGCACCGCCGCACCAGCCCCGTGTCCCGGTTCAGGTCGTCGCGATCCCGGGCCGCTGCTGGCGCTGCAATGAGGTCACCTGGCCGATCGTCGGCGTCTTCGTCCCGCGCGACGGCGGCGGTCGCCGCTTCCTGGAGTTCCCCGAGGTCGCCGAGCGCCTCGCCGCCGCCGTCTCTCGCGAGCAGCTCCACGAGCTGCGGACCGGCGAGATCAAGCACCGCCGCAGCAAGGTCCGGCCCGAGGGCTACCTCTCCAACGGCTGCGTCGACTGCGACGCGATCCAAGGCAACTTCCCGCTCCACGAGGACCTCATCACGTTCCGCGCCGAGGGCGGCAGCATCAACGACCTCATCGTCGGCACGCTCTTCCTCCCGCGCCGACAGCGTGGGGCTCGCCGGGCTGCAGAGGCGTCCTAAGAACCCGGGTCGCGGAGGCTAAGGGCCGCCGCTGCCTCAGCATGGAACAGCCGCACCTGCTCGTCGAGATATGCGGGCCGTCGCGACGAGTTGAAGTGCCGCTCGAAGAAGTGCGACGGCGGCATCCGGCGATAGACCGACGAAATTCGCGCCTGCAGGATCTGCGGTAGTCCGGCCCCCTCCTCGACCGCGCTCAGTGCACGCTCCATGTCCTCGATGCTGAAGAGCGTCGGCGCCTGAAGAGCCCCGTGATGGGAGAACAGGCTAGGTGCCTTGGTGTCGATGTAGTCCCACAGGAACTCGCTCTGGATCAGCGTCGATGGCACGATCAGCACCGGCCAAACTCGCTGGATCAGATCCAGCCGCAGCTCAGGGATCACTGCGGTCCCGTCGAGCACGTCGACGAGGGCCGCATCAAGCTCGGTCAGCTTCCCGATCACCCGGGTGGCGAGTTCCTTCTCGATTAGCGATGGATCGGAGAGGATCCGCGTGCGGCGAGAGGGGCGCCCGCCCGTGACCTCGATCGCCACGAGGTCGGTCGCGTAGTTCAGCAGCAGGTCGGGCGTCTTCTGCTCGGTTCCACGCTTTCCGATGTACGCGCGTTCACCGTTGATGCGTACGACACCGGCACGCGCCTGGTCAATGTGCGAGCGCTCGGTCACGCGCTCGACGTACCTCTCCATCAGCTCGCCGTGGAACCGGGTGAACCGCAGCGTCGCTTTCTGCTTCGGGCGGTCAGGGTCGCGACGACGCATTGCGGCGTCCAGGAGGCGATAGTAGAACCCCTCACCCATCCAACTCTCGAGGAACCGCGGGCTCAGCAGTACGAGGCGGCCATCCCGAAGGCGAAAGAACGGACGCTGCTCGAACGGCGTACGGTCCCACAGCAGATGGTCGGCGTCGTCGAAGCCATCGAACGCCGAGATGAACTCCTCGCGCGAGGCGCTACACGCAAGGACCAAACGCTCTACGTCATTGGGTGCCGCGTTCCCGCCCAGCAGACCTTCCGGCACGATCGCGATGAAACGTTCGACTGTCGGAACGTCCGGAAGCAGCGCCTTCGTCAGGGCTCCCATAGCGAACCCGAACCCGAGCTGATCCGCCGCAGGCAGCAGATCATCTGCCATCCACTCCCCGAGATCCAGCCAGTTCGGACCGTTCGAATCCGCTTCGCCCGCAAGCTCGACGAAAAGCGCCCTTGCGCGGCCGTGTTCGCTGCCCAAGTTCGTCCGGTCGAAGTAGAGCCCAGATCTCAACAGCCACGGCACCCAGCCCATCGGCTTCGCTCCGGTCTCGAACGGATCGGCGTGCCTCGCAGACAGACCGCCAACACCAACGAGAGCCATAAGGAAGGCGTCAAGCTCCGAGGACGACATCTCGGCGCCTGGCGCTGACTCCGCGCCGCACTCGATGAGCAGCCGCGTCAGGATCGTCAGGTGCTGCTCGTTGAAGATGACGTGATGTCGGTCTTCGGCAATGAAGCGTCTGAGCAGCCCCAGGAGCGGCCGATCCGCGAAGATCTCCTCAGCGAGTTCGAGGTGTCGAGCCTGGTCACGTCGCGCATGCCACGCGGCGGAGGCGATCGCCGACACGGCGAACAACGCGGGCTCTAGCGGAACGACCGCGAGCATCCTGCGGATCTCGGACAGCGTGGGGTTCCTGACCCCGAGCACCTCCGGGTCGGGCGCAACGAATACAGCGTCAAGGTCGCTGGGCGGCTCACCGACGACGAGTAGCGTCTTCTCCGGAAGCTGTTCCTCGGGGAGTTCGAGCAAACGCGCGGTCTGGGCTTTCGCTTCGATGAGCGCAGATGGAACGTACAACCCGCTCGGACGCTGTACGAGGCTCGGCGTATGAATGTGCGGGGGCCGACTCATCTCGCATAACCATGCCGCATGCCTCTGCCGGAACGGCTCAGGCACATGGGGGGCCAGATGGCGCTTCCACACCCGAGCTGGTACGAACATACGTTCGCGTATCGGTCAAGGGCTCTCCGGATCGTTGGTTCGTCTCCGCGCTTGAGCGACGCGACCTTGCGGGCGCCCTTCGGAGGCGCATCACCTGGGGCGCCTCAACCTCTCTGACACCCTCGCTCGTGATCCTCATGACGGAGGAGGGCGACCCGCGGGTTGATCGGTGGGCGGCGCGGTGGATCGCGCGCCTAGTTACCGAGCGGAAGAGCGTGACTCTCGCGATCGTGGGCTAGGCCGTCATCGCGCTGGTGTCCCTCATCGACCCCGAGGAGGACGCGCCGCGCCAGCTACGGGCTCTCTGCGAGTCTCTTCTCCTCAGAGACGTACGCGGATTCACGGACCACCGCGACCCCGGACGCGACGTCACGTAGCAATACGATCGGCGACGTCCAGCGGACGCGCTCTGCGATTCGCTTTCAACATCACCGCCTGCGGGCGGAACTCGACGAACGCAGCTTGTCCGCCCGTCAACCCGACATCAGCGAGATCGCCCCGTGGCCCGGCCCACCCAACGGGCCGCTACTGAAGGACGCCTCACGGGTCGTTCCACTCGTTGGCGCCGGCGTCAGCGTGGGAGCCGGGCTCCCCACCGGCCCTCAACTCGCCCACTGGATGCGTTCCCACCCTTTGACGGCAGACCTTCACGTTGATCTCCCGGAGGGTCACCGGTCCAGCCCGCTCCACGTGAGCCAGCGGATCTTCGACCTTGACGCCAGCCGCAAAGGCCCTCTTACCGAGGCCGTGAGGGCGCACGTGAAACGGATGGCCGACGCCGCACCGCTGTCACCTGCGCTCCGGCACCTGGCCGCGACACCAAGCGGTCTCGTGGTCACGCTGAACTACGACTCCCTAATCGAACGCGCCGCGAGGGAAGCAGGCCGCGATGCCATCAGCCTTGATCTCGCACAAGCCATGCAGTTCGTTGGTGCAGGCGGCGGGACCGCCGAGGTACTGCGGGTGGTGCACCTCCACGGCAGCACGGACGACGACACAAGCCCGCTGGTCCTCGCGAACGCCGAGTACGGGCAGATGCTCAGTGACGACAGAGTCGGACATCTCTTCGCCGCGCTTACGTTCCGGTATCACTTGCTTGTCGTCGGTACGAGCCTCGCCGAGCCACACGTTCTCCAGGCGATGCAGGTGCTCCGTCACACCCCTCCGCGCCATGTCCTCGTGTGCGAGCAGCGGGTAGCGGAGCGGATCGCCGCGGGGGATCCAGCCGCGCCAGTCACCCCCTCCCACGGCATCAGCGTGTGCAGCTACCCGAACGACCAGCACGGCGTCCTCGACGGCTTCCTCGAGCGGCTCGTCACCCAGGGAACCTTCCGTGCTTCGCGGATCTCAACGGCTCCCGCGGTCGACACGCTGTATGTGTCGCGGAAGCTGCTTCGCACCGACGATGTCGACGATCCTCAGATCGCCCTGCTTCTCGACAAGGCAGAGGTCGTCGACGAGCTTGAACTGGCGGTCCGACCTCGAACCGTCGTGATCGGTGCGGCTGGTTCCGGAAAGTCGTCGCTGTGTGCGCAGCTCCGCGCCGGATCCCTTTCTGAAACAGTCGTGGTGGTTCCACTGCGTCGCGTCACTGAGCTGATCGGCCCACCCGAGTTCCTTCTGGAGAGCTGGCTACCGAGTGCACGTCCGCAAGTCGACGTTGCGGTGGCTGACGTCATCAGCGGCGAGCGCCCCGTGCATCTGGTGCTCGACGGCCTGGATGAGCTTGTTCCTAGGCGGCGCGAAGCTGCAGTACAAGCGATCAACCGTCTCGGCGGCGCTCTGCCACACGCTCGGATCACTGTCACCACGCGCCCCGCCGCAGCCGTGTCGGCATTCGCAGAGGGATGGCAGCACTTCGAACTACTTTGCGACGCAGATTGGCAGCAGTCCTTCCTTGAGCTGGCACAGACCTCCTTGACCGACGTTCAGGCTCGCCTAGGTGCCGCAGCCGAAAGCGTCAAGCCACTACTCAGCATCCCGTTCTACCTGCGGCGACTCTCAACCCCGTCGAGCGAATCCGTGAGCAGAGCCGTGCGCTCCGGCGATGTCACCGACGTCATCCTCGCCCTCTTCGACGACCTCCTCGCGAGCGACGAGACCCTCAAGCCGATCGCCAGTGGACTCCGCGAGTGGCTCACCGACTGCGCCGTGCTGATGCAGCTCTCAGGTGTCCGCCAGTTCGGACTCGGAACGCTAATCGAACTTTCCCGCGATGTAGAGCTCGGCGATGTCGAGGAGATCGCCCAGCGTCTCTCGGCGCGTTCGCTGCTTCAAGACACACAGGAAACGTGGACGTTCGAGCACCGGCTGTTCGCCGAGGCTCTCGTCGCCGACCGTATCCGTGGCGACGATCCAGCGATCTGGCTCGATGTGGTCGCACCAGTCATCGACGGTCGCGGTGTCGTCCGCGAGGACTGGTTGGAGATCGTACGACTCGTGGCCTCGCGAAGCTCCCGATGGCGCGCTGCGCTCAGGACACGCGACCCGGTGGTTGCTGCACGGTCGACTCCGCAGGACGCGGCAGAAAGCGAGAGGATCGCCGCGATATGGGAGCTGTGGAACCACAGCGCCCGACTGCAGGTATGGATTGAGGGGCGATACGACGGCGGTGACGACGACGGCTCGCACATCGGGCGAATCGTTCCGTCTCCGCCGCCTGACGACTTCGTCGAGGAGGTCGAGCGATGTCTTCATCGGGGCACTCGGTACGACCGAGCCAACGCGATGGAAGTTCTGGTGCGCCTGTTCCCGAAACGTGCCTCGGATCTCCTCGCAGAGTCGTTACGCAGCGAGCGGGACTCAACAGTCAGGCGGAGCAGCGCGAGTTGGGTGCGCCGCCTCGGGTTGATCGAGCTTCGCACGCTGATCGCCGACCGCGCCGCGAACTTCGAAGACGAAGCGGAGGCCGGCGATATGGCGTCGATCGCCCTGTCGCTCGCGCCAGCACACGAGCGTCTCAACCTCGCACGCCGTCTCCGCCGAGCCGGGAACCGTGAGCTTCGCGACTACTACGTCCTCAACGGCGTCCCCCCGGGCGACCAGGTCAAGTGGATGCTGGAGGAAGCACGCGACGATCCCGATGAGGCCGAGTTCATCGCAGGCACGAAAATCGCAGATGTCCTCGCAGCCTGGACCGATCCGAAGCCAGAAGAGGCCGCGGATGTAGCGGAACTCGCCCTCGTCGCGAACACCCCGCCGTCAGCGTCACTTCTGGTCTGGCTCGCAGAACACCGAATCGGCGCAGCAGCAGGTGTGGTCAGGGTCGTGAGGGGTGAGGACGCGATGCCGTACTTCGTGCACCGCGTTGCGTCAGCCGTCGGTTCCACCGCCCTTAGGGACGCGGGCGCTCCGGACGACCTCGTACAGCGCGTGAGCGAAGCCGAGGCGCTGCGGGAGGAGGCGGCGCGGACGGTCGCCCCAGACCTCGACGACGGGCACGAAGTTGTCATACCGCCCCAGCCCGAAGGCCTAGCCGACGTCCTTGACAGACCGCGAGATGAGGTGATCCACATCCTTGCTCGTGACCAACGCATTCACATCGAGCACGCGGGGCGAGCGCGACCGGACACCATTGAGCGGCTTCACGAACTGATCGAGTCGCTGTGGGGCCAGCGTGATCTCCGTAGCGCGGTGACTCACGTGGCTGCGGACCGCGTGACGATCAAGCGCTGGGCGGGACTGACGCTGTCGTACGGACCAGCGTCTGCGTTCCCGCTCAGCAACTCACGCTGGGTCCAGGCCGCGCTGACTGGCTGGCTCTTCGAGCCGCAGTACAAGTGGCTCCGCGCGAGTCTTAGCGAGGACCGCCTCAGAGCGGCCGTCAACGACGCACCGTTTAGTGTCCGCGTAGTCAACGATCTGCTCCGCATCGCACCCTCGGAGAGCCTCGCTATCGTCGCGCCGCTGGTTGCTCGACTGCCTGACAGCGAACTCGTGGGGAGTCGGGCCACCATGCTCTTCGAGACACTCGCCAACATTGGCCTTCCGGGCGAGCTCCGGATGCTGTTCTCACGTGGCGGCGAGATCGCAACTCGAGCGGCACCCCTTCTCGCCCGAGCCGGCGACGTCGAGGCGCAACGTGCCCTCCTCGACGAGCTGCGATCAACTCTCGCCGCGGGGGCCCACGTCGACCACCACGATCATCCATGGGTCGACGCGATCTCCGACACCGACTTGCTGCCTGACCTGCTCGAAACGTACGTCGCCGCCAACCTCAACCCGCAAGAGTCCAGCCCGTTCGACATCGGCCGGGGGATCCTCGCCGCCATCCAGCGCATCGGGGGCCTTGAGGCCATCCGCGCGGTCGAGGATCTTGCCGGCAGCGGCCGGTGGGCCGGCATCCAGTGGCTTCACCGAACGGTCGACGACATGCTGCAGGTCGAGGCCAGCGCCGCTGCAGCTTCAGCAGCCGAAGCGCTGCGCCTGGAGCTCAACTTGCCGAAGGTCTCGAGCGTCAGCCCGTTCTGACGCGCCTGTTCCGGTTGAGGCGGGGGCGGCCGGACTCCCACCAGGCTGGCGCCCGGACGACTGCAGGGGGCGCCCCAGCCACTGCGAGAAGAGCGCGACCGCCTGTCAGCTGAGCGAGACCAGCCTGCCCGGACTGACGCTCCTTCGACGAAGCTGCACGCGTCAGCGCTTGAGCGTGCCGACGGGTGACGTCATCGGTGACGGGTCCCATGAAGAGCTTCACCGTTGAGTTCGCGAGAACGGTGTCGCCGGCTCGGCCGAATCGCTCCTGGAGCTGAGCGACCGACTGCCAGACGGTGGCCGCTCGGATGCCAAAGCCGGCAGATTGCGAAAGGGTGCTCGGCAGGTCGCGCAGTGGAGCAATGTTCGCGGCCTCATCCATGAGCACACGAAGGGTCGGGTCGAGAGGCCCGACCCTCGTTGCTCGTTGACGCGCGCCCTCCAGCGTCGCCGAGAGGAGCGCGACGATCAGCGGCGTGAGGAGTCGCTGGTCGCGGTCGCTCGCGACGATGTAGAGCGTCTGCGCAGTGCCGTCGAAGAACCGCTCGGGCGTGAAGTCGGAGGAGGAGTGCGCGATGACCTCAGGGAAGCGGTACGCGGCGAGGACCGAGCCGGCCGACATGAACGTCGTGCCGCGGTTGCGTGGATCGAGCGCCATCACCGCCTTGAGCTGGAGCGCCGCAGCCTCCGCGGTCGCCGCCTTGAGGATGCGCGCTGGTTCGTGCTCCTCCTGCTTGTCCAGCCACCCGAGCACCACATCGACCCCTCGGTTGTCGAGAACTGCCGCATGGAGGAGCGGGGCGAGCAGCTTGGCCGCTTCCCCGCGCCAGTAGCCGGCGATCTCGGAGTCGCCCTGCTGTGTCGCGTCCGCGAGCCACTGCGCCTGTCGCAATGCCGTCGACCAGTCATCGCACCCGTCGAGCGGGTTCCACGCACACGAGTCGGGCGAGAACGGGTCGTAGACCCACACCCGCCCGAGGCCCTCGCGGTGCGCCCGGGTCACGTCGAGGACATCGCGCTTGGTGCTGGTGACGATCGCCGGCCCCTCGTGCTCGAGCAGCCACGGGATGATGTAGCGGGTCGTCTTGCCGGCGCGCGTCGGGGCGATGAGCGCGACGTGCGCCTCCGGGTCGGAGGTCAGCGCCCTGCCGTCCAGCTTCCCCAGCGAGAAGCCGGTGCTCTTCTTCGTCAGGTCGCCGAGGTCACGCGGTCGCGCCCAGGCGCGCGGGCGAGAGCCACGCCATTCGTACGAGCGGCGACCGAGCCGGGCGCGAGCGACTTCCGGCTCGATCTTCCGGAACGCGACCATCGCAATGACGATCAAGAGCACAATCGTCGCGCCCGCGACCGTCCACCAGACGGCTGCGCCCGGCATCTGCCCACGAACGGCTTCCGGGTAGGCGGAGGCCGGGTCGCTCCACCGGCTCTCGCTGATGATCCTCAGCGTCCCGATCACCGCTCGGGCGGCGGAGCAGTCCAGCGTCTGGCGTGAGGCGACGGCCACGACGGCGAGGGGGACGAGCCACCCGGTGAGCCCGATCGCCAGCGCTACGCCAAGGGCAGGCAGCAGGTTGAGCTGCTCGCCGGCGTCCTTCGGCTTCTCGCGGTCCGTCATCGCGCGCCCAACGTCAGGACCCACGCGGCCGGTGGGCGGGACGCGGGCGCGTGATCCCACGACAGGTGCAGATGGTGCCCGCGCCCGTGGTTCTCGTCACCGTCATAGCCCACCCACCGGAACGGCCGGCGCGGCTTGTCGGGCGCCGGCTCGGCCCACGCGGCGAGCCGGTCGATGTCCTCCCATGTGCCGCCGGGCCCGGGGACGACGTCGAGGCCGAGCCCGAGTGGGTGCTCCCCTGCGGCGGCGTGGCCCGAGGTCGCGTAGCCGTCGGTGATCGTGAACTTGAAGCGGCGCTGGAGCGCGAGGACGTCGGGGAGAATCCGTGAGTCGATCTGCTCGCCGGGCGAGCCTGGGATGGGCACGATCTCGCCGCCGCCCGTGACCCGATGCACGCCGCTGCCGAGCGACGCCGCGTCGGCCGCGCCCGCGCATCCGACCAGACCGCCGGTCACGCCCGCCGGCGCGTCCAGCCGCATCGTCCGCGCGACGCGCAGGACCTTCTCGACGTACCACCCAGCGTGGTTGTAGGCGAACAGCGCCTTTCGCCAGTCGCGCGGCGCGCCGCTCGTCCTCAGGTAGTTGGCAGCACTGTGGATCGCATCCGCCGCGTTGAACGGGTCACGCTTGCCGTCGCCGTCCGCGTCGACCCCGTACGCCTTCCACGTGCCGGGCATGAACTGCGTCCACCCGATCGCGCCTGCACTGGACGGCCCCATGTTCTGGCCGAAGTTCGACTCGACCTTCGTCAGGCCGGCCAGGATCGCCGGCCCCTCGGCGCCCAGCTCGTACTTCGCTGCGGCCGCGGTGAAGAGCGGGACGAGCTCGGCGGGCGCCGTGCCCTCGGCCAGCTGCCCCACAGGTTCCGCCACGCCACACACCGTCTGCGCGCTCGCCCCGCCGGCCGCCGCCCACCAGGCGGCCAACACGACGAGCGTCAGCATCAGCGCGCCGAGCACGAGGGCGAGCGCGATCGATGCCTTCACGAGCAAGCCGGCACGCGCGAGCGTTGCCGCGGCGACGACGATTCGGTCGTTCATCGCCTGCGGTACACCCCGGCCTTCGCGCGACGCTGCCGGCGCTCGTCCCGAAGCCGCGCCCGCTCCTCGGCAGTCCGCATGCGCACGTCGTCGTCGCGGATCCACCGCGCGGCGCGATCGGCATCGGGGGAACCGCTCGGCTCCGCAGCGCTCAGCAGGTCGCGCTCGCGCGTCAGGTGCTCGCTCACGACCGCGCGCAACTCGTCGCGACGGTCGGCCGGCGCCGTGCGGTACTCGTCCGGGTCCACGCCCGCGGCGCGGAGGTTCGCGTCGTGGTCGAGGGGCACGTCGTGGGCGCGGCGGCGGGCGGCGCGGTAGTTGGAGACGTCGCGGTCGGAGACCTCGGTGCCGCCCGCCGCTCGGTTGCGGGCCCCGTGGCGCTGCACCTCCTCGGCGCGCTGCAGCTCGGGCGCGTCGAGGGACGAGCGCAGGCGCTCGCGGTAGGTGAGCAGCGCCTCCTGCTCTGCGGTCGGTGCCGGTTTCTCGTGCCCCTGAGCCCGGGCCGCCGCGACCGTCTCGTCGTAGCCCTGCAGCCGGCGGTCCGTAGCGCGCAGCTCGCGCCGGAGCGCGTCACGACGCTGCACGCCGCCTCGCGCGGCCTCGTGCTCGGTCCCGAGCGTGCGGCGGGCGTCGGCATCGAGGCGCTCGGACGCGAGCGCCGCCGTCGCGGCGGTACGCCCCGTGCGGGTGTCGGCCCGATGCTGGCGAACTGCCCCGACCGCCTGAGCGGGCCGCTCGAGCATCGCGCCGGTCGCGGCCTTCGCCGCGCGCCCGAGCTGCCAGGCGTAGTAGCCCTGCGAGAGCGCCTTGCCCGCTCCTCCGCCTTCGGAGCGCGGCAGCCCGAGCGACGCAAGCCCGACGAGCTCGTTGCGCTTGACGAAGATCCCCCACCAGAACGCCGACTGGACGAGCCACGTGCCGAACCAGCCCAGATCGACCTTCGAGACCGTCGCGGTCGCCGCCAGGACGACGGTCAGGAAGACGGCGTAGATGAGCTTGGCGAAGATCGCGCCGAGGAGCTGCTTGCCCCACCCGACGAACACGGCGCGCCCCTGATCGCCGAAGGCGGGCGCGAGGAGGACAGCGGGCGCGAAGAGCAGCAGGAGCAAGCTCTTCGTCGACGCAGACAGCAGGTGCATCGCCAGCCAGCCGAACAGCGCGATCGCACCCGCGAGACCGAACGCGATGATCGCGAGCAGCGCGAACCGCGGGAACGTCCCGCCGGCTTCCTGCATCTGGACGCGCTCGGGCGCCTTCGCGACGAGCCGCTGCACGTCTTCGTCGAGCTTCGGGTCGCTGCCACCAGTCAGGCCGAGCACGCTCGGCACGGGGTTGGTGACGACATCGACCAGCCCGGGGCCGTCGTCGAGGCTCTGCCCCTTGGTCAGCTTGAAGAGCTCCTCCCGCTCGCGCGACTGCGCCGGGTAGCGGAGCCACAGGTCGGCGTTCGCCGTCCGCTCGCCCTTGACGTGTGCGTCGCAGTGGTCGACCGAGCCGAACTCGAGCGCGCACCAGGGATCGCGGACCGCCTGGTCGAAGATCCCCGCCATGCCGGACGCGAGTGCGGCGCGGGGCTCGTCGACCGCGCCGGTCGTTCCAGCGGCGAGGACGCCCGCGCCGGCGTCGCTCGCCAGGCGCGACAGGTGGCCGACGGTCGCGGCCGGCTGGGAGATCACGAGCAGGCCGAGCACCATCAAGCCGACGGTCGCGGTGAGGCCGGTGAGCGTCTCCCCCGTCCTGCGCTGAACGAGGCCGCGCCAGATGCCCCACAGCCCCGCGACGGAGATCGCGGCGACCATCCACGGCGCGCCGAACGCGTCGCTGTGCAGGCGCTGCATCGTCTGCTGCGCCTCTGGCATCGCCTTGCCCGTGAGGTCGAGCGCGAACGTCCATTCGAGGAGCAGCAGGACGCCCTTGAGCGCGAACACGATGCCCATCCACAGCCCCGCGGCGAGCGACTGCAGCGCACCGAGGAAGCTCTTGCCGGGGTCGGTGATGGAGAAGCCGACGCGGACGTCGATGCCGTACGAGCTGAGCGGGTACGGGTGAGCGACCGACCCCGAGCGGCGGCAGCTCTCGCGCTGCTCGGCCTGCAGCGCCTCACGACAGGAAGGCGAACCGGCGCCGAGGTCCCGCGTCGGGTCCGCGTACGCCGCTCCGCCACCGGAGTCGGGCTTCTCGGTCGCCGCGACCGCGGGCGCGGCGAGCAGCAGCGCCACCGCGAGCGCGATGGCAACCGCTCCGCCGCGGCGGAGATCACGGAGTCGTGAAGAGCGGCGCACGATCCGTTCGGCTGGGAGGCGTCGTGTCGAGCGTGCTCAGCACCGCCGCGCTGGCGGGGTCGACCTGCATCGGCGCGATCCGTCCTTCGTAGTCGCGCATGTAGCAGCGGCCGGCGCGGAACCCGCAGAGATGCCGGCGGCGGGAGGCGTCGGTCGCATCCAGGCCCACCACCTTCAGGAGGCGCTTCGCCTCGTCGTCGGTCTCGACGCCGAAGCCGAAGACGCAGCCGACGAACGCCGCGAGCTGGCCGATCTCGTCACCGACCTGGGTGGCGTACAGCGGGAGGGTGTTGAGGCTGCGCGCGATGCGGGAGATGCGGCCGAGCAGCGCGAGGCCCGATGCGTCGCCCAGGAAAGTCCAGACCTCGTCGAACAGCAGGACCTTGTGACGGCCGCGATCGGCGTGCATGAGGTGCAGCGCGCACGCCCCGAGCAGCCGCAGCAGCGCCCGCCCGGTGCGCTCCTCCGCGGTCAGCTCCGACCGCGGCGTGCCGGGCTCCGGCAGCGTCAGGTTCGCGACGCGAACCACCATCACCGGTCGGTCGCTGACCTCGGGCGGCGCAGCGTCACGCCCCGCGAACCCGAGCCGCAGCAGTCCGGTGTCCGCGTGAACGCGGATCGCGCGAGCCGCTGCCCGCGCGTCATCGTCACCCGCGTCAAGGCGTTCGACGACGCCGAGGCAGCTCCGACCACCGGCGTCGACCTCCTCCGCCACGGCCGCGCGGATCTCGGTCTGCCACTGCGGCGGGACCGGCGCCGGGAGCAGCTCGACGAGGAACGAGTAGGCGAGCTCGACCCGCAGGTCCTCGGGCGCGATCCGGAGCGGGTCGAGCGCCCCGCGGTGCTCCGCGCCAGCGCCGAACTCGACGACCTCGACGTTCTCCTCGCCGACAAGCCGGTCGAGGGCGTGGTCGCCCTTCGGATCGATGTCGATGACTTTCGAGCCGGCCAGGTACGCGTGGAACGCGACGACCTGAGCCGCGAGCGACTTGCCGCCGCCGGACGTCCCGGCGAAGAGCACGGCCGGCGGCCGGGACGTGCGTGACGCCTCGGTCGCGTCGAACAGGACCGGCTGACGCGAGCCGGACAGGGTGTAGCCGACGTACGTGCCCGCGGTGGAGCCGACGGCGTGCGTCGCCGTCGGGACCATTGCTCCGAACTGCTCGGGGAGGAAGACGTCGTCGTAGCGGGCGACCGGCGAGAGCTGCGCGGGGAGGTGAGCGACGAAGAGCCGGAGCTGCTCGCCGAGCGGGCGGTGCAGCGTGATCGGGGCGTACTCGCGCCGGAGCCGCTGGACGCGGTCCTCCAGCTCGTCCGACGTCGCGGCGCCGACCGCCAGGCCGATCTGGCCGCGCAGCAGCGGTGGACGGTCCGATGAGGTCAGGTACTCCTCGAGGTCGCGCGCGATTCCCGGCCGGGCGGCCGCGGTGGCGGTCGGACCGTGCTCGCCGTGACTCTCCTCCGTGTACGCGTGGTCGGCATCGACCACCCGTCGGCGTGTGAGCGCCAGGGCGCGGTCGTTCGGGATCCAGCGGGCGCCGAAGCAGGCGTCGACGCCGAACGGCAGGGCCTCCAGCGGTGCGAACAGCAGCTCGGCGAGACGGCCCGGGAACGGCGTAGCCTCCGGCAGCGCGCCGACAGTGAGCAGCGCCTGGTGGACGTCGCCGTCCTCACCGCGCATGGTCAGCGCGCGGTCGTGCTGCTCGATCGGCGTGTCGTACAGACGCAGCACGTCAGCCTCCAGCGGCCGGAACCTACGCCCGCCGTCCTCCTCGTCGGCGTCGAGCACCAGCGCCTGCGGCCGCCAGAACTCGTCCAGCCACGGCTCTCCGACGCCGCGCGTGAACGCTCGCTGAACGAGCCACTGGAACTCCCGCGACGCCGCCCGCTCGATGTCCAGGTAGTCCGCGACGCGCGCGTGGAGCCGCGTCTCGAGGTCGAGCAGCTCATCCAGCCGGCGCTGACTCAGGCCGCGGGCATCGCCGCGTCCGAGCGCGCGGTCGACGAGCCCCGCGAGGCCATCCCGCGCGGCAGCGACCGTCGCACCCATCCCGTCGTCGGCCTGCGCGAGTCGGACCGAGAGGAACAGCTCGGGGCGCGCGGGAGCGTCGTCCGCCAGGACAAGCGCGTGCGAGGCGAGCAGCTCCTCGAACGCCTCGACGTCCGCGTGGTCTGGATCCCGTCCCGCGCGGGCGGCGGCGAGGTAGTCGGGCGTCGACCACGCGCGGGTGACCCGCAGCAAGCTGAAGTCGCGCTCCACGGCGGTCGCGAAGCCGGCCAGCTCACCCAGCGCCTGGAGCTTCTCGGTCACTGAGAGTCCCGGGTACGAGCGCGTGTGGACGCGGAACAGTGCCCACGCATCGGTCACGCCCGACCCGAAGACGACGTTGCGCCACGCGAAGGTCAGCGGCGCCCTCACGCGATGACCACCCGCTGACGGGCCTTCACGTTGACCCGCTTGGGACGGAAGTCGGGCGCATCGTCCGCGCGGACGAGCAGCCTGCGCCCGCGGACGTCCAGCGCCGCGGGGTGGCGGAGCACGACTGCCCCGACGCCCTCGATCGCGCCGCGCCGGTACGTGACGTGGCGCTCGTCGGGCGCCACCGTCACCGCGTCGAGCACCTCGCGATCGTTGGCGCGCGCTGCGGCGAACGCGATGCTCCTTGGCCCTTCGACCCGGAGCCGCGCCCAGGCCATCAGGAAGTCGTGCGCCGGACGCCCGTCGACCTCCGCCTGCGTCAGGAGCTGGGCGATGCCGATCGGGAGCACGCCGAACCGCACCGGCCACGGCAGGAGGCCGAGGAGGAGCTCGAGGAGCGGCAGGCGGCTCGCGACGAGCACGATCGCCAGCGCGGCGACCGCGTAGCCGAGCGTCCGCAGCGGTACCCCGTACGGCACCGGGATGCGCCAGCGGTCGATCTTGTGGATGCGCCGCTCCATCTGGAACGCCGCCCGGAACGACCGGATCGTGACGGTCCCCTCGTCGCTCACGCGACCGACTGCCAGAGGTCGTCGATGACCGACTTCACCGCGTCCGGGGCGAAGATGAAGCCGCCGAGGATCAGGACGAGCAGCGCGACGACGAGGCCACCGTTCACGTCGCGCCGGCTGAGCACCGGGATCGCGACCAGCGCCGCGACGCCGAGGAACAGGCCGGTCGCCAGCGCCTCGACCTCGTTGCCGACCTTCTCGCCGAGGTTGCTCGTCTGCGCGAGCGCCGGATCGGCGACCGCCAGGCTCAGCACGGCGGCGAGGAGCGCGATGCCCACTCGCAGGATTCGGATCTTCATCATCGACTGCCTCCGTTCGCGACGGGGTTGGTGTGCACGGTTCGAACGAGCCAGCGGCCCCCGCGGCGGATCACGGCGAGCTCGTAGCGGAGCTCCAGCCGCAGCCCTTCACGGCCCCGCGCGCTGACGGCAACGGCGACGCGGTGACCGCTCCAGGTGACGGCCTCGACGGACGTCACGCGGAGACGGAGGTCGGGCAGCGGGACGACCGCGCCCGGCGCGAGGTCCGCCGCCAGGTCGTCGCGCTCGCGGGCCAGGTAGTTCTTGACGACGCGCCCGGCGACCGCGCGGAGTGCTTCGTCGTCGACCTCGCGCTCGACGCGCGGACCAGCGTCCTGCGTGACGGGCGGACCGCCGACGAGCGCGGGCGGAGCGCTGACCCGGAGCGCGCCGTCGCGATCTCGAGCGACTGGCACGGCGAGGTGCAGGACGCCGACCGACGTGTCGGCAACCACCGTGACCACGACGTTGCGCGCGGCGGTCGTCGCCGAGTTCACGACGGAGGTCCACGTCACGCGGACAGCCCGCTCGGACGGCGGCGTCAGCACGAGCGTCCCCGAGGGCGCGAACGTCCCGACCGCCTGCGACCACCGCTCCCGGTCGGCCGGGTCGACGGTGAAGTAGGCCCGCGTGAACGCCTCAGCGAACGCACCGACCACCGGGGGCGCTGTTGCCGTGATCGCGGGGGCGGGCAGCGGCGCCGGCGTCGGCGCGAGCAGCGCCTTCAGGCCGACGAGCGCGAGAACCGCTGCGGCGCTGCACGCCGCGAGGC
>DATMVO010000482.1:0-2803 GCA_035563115.1 Solirubrobacteraceae bacterium | reverse complement strand
CGGCGCGGCCGCCACCTGCGGCGCGCCCGCGCCCGTCGTCCCGGGCAGGGGCACGGCGGGCGTCCACCCGGCGCCGTGCGCGGCAGCGGCCGGAAGGACGATGGTGAGCGCGGCGGCGAGCGGGAGGATCCGGGTCGAGCGGGGCATGGACCGCACCTTGGCTCCGGCGCTCGCCCCGTACATCGGGGGAACCCCGGAAGCTTCGAGCGCCCATTTCGTCACTCGGGCGTACGACGGCGACGACGGCCGTGACGTATTGGGCGTGGAGCGCCCTTTTCGTCACTTCGGCGTGCTGTGGCGGGCGGGGAAGTGACGTTGTGCCCGGTAGGCGGGAAGAACGTCACCCGCGTGGTGCGGCGGCGAGGGGGGTGTGACGTTCTTCCCGGTAGCGTGCGGGCGCGATGCGAGGAGAGCTGCTGTGGGAGCCGCCGCGGGAGTTGGTGGAGCGGTCGAACTTGACCGCGTACGCGCGGTGGCTGGGGAAGGGTGAGCTGTCGTACGAGGAGCTGTGGCGCTGGAGCGTCGAGCACCTCGATGAGTTCTGGGCGTCGATCTGGGAGCGGTTCGGGGTCGACGGCGGCTACGACGCCGTGCTCGCCGACCGCTCGATGCCGGGGGCGCAGTGGTTCACCGGCGCGCGGGTCAACTACGCTGGCCACCTCCTGCGCGGCAAGCCGGACGAGCGGGTCGCGATCGTCCACCGCTCCGAGGTCCGCCGGACCACGGCCGAGATCACGTGGGGGGAGCTGCGCGAGCAGGTCGAGCGCGCGGCTGCGGGGCTGAGGCGGCTCGGCGTCACCGAAGGCGACCGCGTCGTCGCCTACCTCCCGAACATCCCCGAGGCGATCGTCGGCTTCCTCGCGACGGCGAGCCTCGGTGCGGTCTGGTCGAGCTGCTCGCCCGACTTCGGCCCGCGCTCCGTCGTCGACCGCTTCCAGCAGATCGAGCCGAAGGTGCTGCTCGCCGTCGATGGCTACCGCTACGGCGGCAAGGACTTCGACCGCCGCGAGACCGTCAAGGGCCTCCAGGCGGAGCTGCCGACGGTGGAGCACACGGTGCTGATCCCGTACCTGAACAGCGGGGAGCTCGAAGGCGCGACGACGTGGGCGGAGCTGCTCACGACGCGGGAGCCGCTGGAGCCCGTGAAGGTCGCGTTCGACCACCCGCTCTGGGTCCTCTACTCCTCCGGCACCACCGGCCTGCCCAAGCCGATCGTCCATGGCCACGGCGGGATGCTGCTGGAGCACCTCAAGAAGCTCCATCTCCACCTCGACGCGCACGAAGGCGACCGCGTCTTCTGGTTCACCACGACCGGCTGGATGATGTGGAACTTCCTCGCCGGCGTCCTGCTCACCGACGCGACGATCGTCCTCTTCGACGGCAACCCCGCCGGCGACGTCCTCTGGGAGCTCGCGTCGGAGGCCGGCATCACCACCTTCGGCACGAGCGCCGCCTACATCGCCGCGTGCATGAAGCAGGGCGTCGAGCCGCGCGCCAACGGCCGCGACCTCTCCAAGCTCAAGGCCGTCGGCTCCACCGGCTCCCCGCTCGCGCCCGAGGGCTTCCGCTGGATCTACGACCACGTCGGCGAGGACACGTGGCTCTTCTCCACGTCCGGCGGCACCGACGTCTGCACCGCGTTCGTCGGCGGCGTCCCGACGCTCCCCGTCTTCGAGGGCGAGCTCCAAGGCCGCGCGCTCGGCGCCAAGGTCGAGGCGTGGAACGACGACGGCACCGCGGTCATCGGCGAGGTGGGGGAGCTCGTGATCAGCGCGCCGATGCCCTCGATGCCCGTCTTCTTCTGGGGCGACGAGGACGGCACGAAGCTGCGCGAGGCCTACTTCGACCACTTCCCCGGCGTCTGGCGCCACGGCGACTGGATCGAGATCACCGAGCGCGGCACCGCGATCATCAGCGGCCGCTCCGACTCCACCATCAACCGCGGCGGCATCCGCATGGGCACCGCGGAGATCTACCGCGCCGTGCTCCAGCTCGACGAGATCACCGACGCGCTCGTCGTCGACCTCGACGACCACATGCCGCTGTTCGTGGTCCTCCGCGACGGCGCCACGCTGGACGAGGAGCTGGAGCGGAAGATCGCCAAGCGGATTCGCGCGGACTGCTCGCCCCGCCACGTCCCGAACGAGGTCCGCGCCATCGCCGAGGTCCCGCGGACGCTGAGCGGGAAGGTGCTGGAGGTGCCGGTGAAGCGGATCCTGATGGGCGTCGCGCCGGAGAAGGCCGCCAGCCGCGACTCGCTCGCCAACCCCGCCGCGCTCGACCCGTTCGTCGCGCTGGCGGGCGCGTTCAGCCGGCCGGCGTGACCGTGATGTCCCGGGCCATGACCTCGTGGCCCGGGATGGCGCAGTAGAAGCGCCACTCGCCCGCGGTGAGGTCGACCGTGCCGTCCTGCTGGCCCGGCGTCTCGCTCGAGGGGTCCTGCGACTTGGAGAGCACGGACCCGACGACCTTCCGCGGCGCCGCGGCGGGCGCGACCCCGCGCACGTAGAGGTTGTGCGTTGTCTGGTCGGTGTTGAGGTAGCGGACGATCACGCGGCCCGCGCGGATGCACGTGCGGGAGAGGTCGATCCGGAAGCCGTTGGCGACGTCCTCGCGGGCGAACGCGCCGAGCCACATGGAGTCGTCCTCGCAGACCGGTGCGGGCGGCTCGGCGACGGGCGTCACCGGCACGTCGGCGGCGGGCGGGAGCGTGGGCGCGGCGGGCGTGGAGGAGGGGGAGCCGGCGGGCGCGGCGGCGGGCGCGGGCGGCGCGTCGATCCACGGGCGCGGGGCGAGCGCGGGC
>DATMVO010000481.1:0-4196 GCA_035563115.1 Solirubrobacteraceae bacterium | reverse complement strand
CGCCGTCGCCGGGGCGCCCGACCCCACCGCGGCCTCCTCCGTGGCGCCGCGCCCGGTCGCGCCGCAGGGCGAGCGCAAGCCGACCGACGTCACCGCGACGCCGATCTCGCAGGTCAAGACCGTCGACGACGAGCCGGAGCTCATCGAGACGGAGGGCGGCGCGTCGCCCGGCCCGCAGATCCACGTCGACGAGCCGTGGCCGAACTACTCGAAGATGAAGGCGCCCGACGTCGTCGACCGCGTCCGCGGCGCCGACGCGTCGACCAAGGCCGTCGTCCGCCTCTACGAGCAGACGCACAAGAACCGCAAGTCGATCCTCACCGCGACCGAGGGCTAGACGCCGGGAGCGAGCGGCGGCGCGCCCCGGCGGCGCGCCGCGCACAACCTTGACACGCCCGTGGTAAGGTTGGGGCAGTGCAGGACGCCCTGACCATCCACGAGGCTGCCGAGACCACCGGTTGGTCGGCCCGCATGCTCCGCTACATCGAGCGCGCGGGCCTCGTCGAGCCAGTGCGCTCGGCCTCCGGCTACCGGCTCTACGGCCCGGCCGAGCTCCAGCGCCTGCGCACCCTGCGCGAGCTGCTCGACCGGCACGAGATCAGCCTCGGCGAGGTCGGCTTCGCGCTACGCCTGCGCCGCGACGAGGAGCTCCTCGGCGCGGTGGAGGCGTGGTTCGAGGCCGAGGCGGAGCGTCCCGCGCACATCCCCGCAGACGACTGGCTCGAGTGGGAGCAGCAGAAGCACATGAAGCTGCTCGCCACGACGGCCTGACCCGCACCCAAGCCGAAGGAGCCCATCCATGGCCACCACCGCCACGGACTACAAGGTCGCCGACATCTCGCTCGCCGAGTTCGGCCGCAAGGAGATCCAGCTCGCCGAGCACGAGATGCCCGGCCTGATGGCCCTCCGCAAGGAGTACGCCGACGTGCAGCCGCTAAAGGGCGCGCGCATCACCGGCTCGCTCCACATGACGATCCAGACGGCCGTCCTCATCGAGACGCTCACCGCTCTGGGCGCCGAGGTCCGCTGGGCCTCCTGCAACATCTTCTCGACGCAGGACCATGCTGCGGCCGCCATCGCCGCCTCCGGCGTCCCGGTCTACGCCTGGAAGGGCGAGACGCTCGAGGAGTACTGGTGGTGCCTCGAGCAGACCCTCGACTTCGGCGACGGCGTCGGCCCGAACATGATCCTCGACGACGGCGGCGACGTCACGCTCCTCGTCCACAAGGGCACCGAGTTCGAGAAGGCCGGCTCCGTGCCGGACCCGAGCACGGCCGACTCCGAGGAGTACGCGGTCATCCTCGGCCTCCTCCAGCGCTCGATCGGCGAGGACGCTCAGCGCTTCACGCGCATCGGCGAGGGCATCCTCGGCGTCACCGAGGAGACGACGACCGGCGTGCATCGCCTGTACGAGATGCAGAAGGAGGGCAAGCTCCTCTTCCCGGCGATCAACGTCAACGACTCGGTCACCAAGTCGAAGTTCGACAACCTCTACGGCTGCCGCCACTCGCTCGTCGACGGCATCAACCGCGCGACGGATGTCATGATCGCGGGCAAGGTCGCCGTCATCTGCGGCTACGGCGACGTCGGCAAGGGCTCCGCCGCCTCGCTGCGCGGCCAGGGCGCGCGCGTCATCGTCACGGAGATCGACCCGATCAACGCCCTGCAGGCGCTGATGGAGGGCTACGAGGTCCGGACGCTCGAGGAGGTCGTCGAGGAGGGCGACATCTTCGTCACGACGACCGGCAACTTCAACATCATCACGGCCGAGCACATGCTCCGCATGAAGCACCAGGCCATCGTCGGCAACATCGGCCACTTCGACAACGAGATCGACATGGCCGGCCTCGCGAAGGTCGACGGCATCAAGAAGGTCAACATCAAGCCGCAGGTCGACGAGTGGGTCCGCCCGGACGGCCGCTCGATCCTCGTCCTCTCCGAGGGCCGGCTGCTGAACCTCGGCAACGCGACGGGCCACCCGTCGTTCGTGATGTCGAACTCCTTCTCGAACCAGACGATCGCCCAGATCGAGCTGTTCACGAAGCGCGACGAGTACGAGACGCAGGTCTACGTCCTCCCGAAGCACCTCGACGAGAAGGTCGCTCGCGTGCACGTCGAGGCGCTCGGCGCGTCGCTGACGGTCCTCACGCCCGAGCAGGCCGCGTACATCGGCGTGCCGGTCGAGGGCCCCTACAAGCCGGATCACTACCGCTACTAAGCGGTAGGCGCCAGCTCATCTCCGCCACCCGCGGAACCGCTGGAACCGCCCGGATCGAGTGGGCGGGCGGGCAGATGCCCGTCCTCCGCTCGATCCGGGCGCGCCTGTCCGCGGACCAGCCCCTCGCGGGCGTCCGCGTCGGCGCCTGCCTGCACGTCACCGCGGAGACGGCGAACCTCGTGCTCGCCCTCCGCGCCGGCGGGGCCGAGGTGCACCTGTGCGCCGCCAACCCGTACGTCACGCAGCACGACGTCGCGGAGGCGCTGGGCGAGCACGTCCACGTCGGCGACTACCGCGAGGGCCTTGCCGCTGTCGCCGCCGCGGAGCCGGACCTCGTCCTCGACGACGGCGCCGAGCTGATCGCCGCGCTCCATGGGAGCGGGCTGCGCGGAGCCACGGAGGAGACCCGCAGCGGCCTGGTCCACCTGCGCACGCTCGACGTGCGGTGCCCGGTCCTCGCCGTCAACGAGGCGGCGTCCGAGCGCGGCATCAACGACCGGTTCGGCACCGGCCAGTCGGCCCTCGACGGCATCGTCGGCGCCACCCACATGCTGCTCGCCGGCCAGACCGTCGTGGTCCTCGGCTACGGCTGGAGCGGCCGCGGCGTCGCCCTGCGCGCCCGTGGCGCCGGTGCCTCGGTCATCGTCTGCGAGGTCGACCCGCTCCGCGCGCTCGAGGCGCGGATGGAGGGGTTCGAGGTGCTGCCGTCGCTCGAGGCCGCCGCGGGCGGCGACGTCTTCATCACCGTCACCGGTTCGCGCGACGTGCTGCGCGCCGAGCACTTCACGCGGATGAAGGACGGCGCGGTGCTCGCCAACGCCGGCCACTTCGACGTCGAGATCTCGCTCGCCGACCTGCGCGCGCTGGCGGGCGACCGCCACGCCCAGGTGCTGCCGCTCGTCGAGCAGTACGAGGTGGAGGACGGGCGGCGCCTGAACCTCCTCGCGCGCGGCCAGGTCGTCAACCTCGCCGCCGCCCAGGGCCATCCCGCCGCGGTGATGGACGTGTCGTTCGCGCTCCAGGCGCTGAGCGCCGTGCACCTCGCGTCGGCCGAGCTCGCGCCGGGCGTCCAGGCGGTTCCGTCGGCCATCGACGACGAGGTCGCGCGGCTCAAGCTCCTGTCGCTCGGCGTGGAGATCGACGTCGAGACGCCCGGCCAGCAGGCCTACCGCGGCCGCTGGTCGCCCGCCTAGCGCGCCTCGGCGCCCGGCCCGGTCGGATCTGGACCGATGGCCGAAGGCGGGTCACCGCACGTCCAGATGTCGGCGCTTCCGGGACACGCCTGCCCCGTGGCCGCCGACAGAGACGGCATGACGTCGAAGCCTGCCGTTCTGACCGCCACCCTGCTCGCCCTCGTCGCCGCCGCGCCGGCCTCCGCGCAGAGCGGGCCTCCCACCGACATCACCCCCGTCGTCCAGCCCGCCTACGCGACGTACGGCATCTGGACCGGCCCGTTCACCGGCAAGCCCTCGAAGTTCGACGCCAGCGTCCAGAACACGACGGCCGCGAAGGGCGACTTCGCCTACACCTGGACGAGCTCGGACGGCACGGTGCCGGTGCCGGTCGCGACGGACCCCACCGGCGCGACGGTCGAGTTCACCTTCCCGACCACCGGCCCGCGCGAGGTCACGGTCTCGGTGACCGGGCCGAACGGGTTCGCGGACACGTTCACCTCGACCGTCGAGGTCAAGGACGAGCCGCCGCAGCCCAACTACGACGGCTGGAAGCCGGCCGTCACGGTGACGAACGTGACGACGACCGCGAACGTCGCGCCGCACCCGTACGCGCCGATCCCGGTCCGGCCGGCGCCGGTCGCCGAGCCGGCGGTCGCCCCGGTCGCGCGCTTCGGCAAGCTCGCGACGAAGGTCGCCCGGAACGGGCGCCTGGCCGTCCCGGTCTCGTGCGACGCGGTGGCCGGCGACGCGTGCTCGGCGCAGGTCGTCGTGCGCACCGCGCGCCCGGTGAAGCTCGGCGGCGG
>DATMVO010000480.1:0-3867 GCA_035563115.1 Solirubrobacteraceae bacterium | reverse complement strand
CGGCCGCGCCTACTTCGCCAACTCCGGGGCCGAGGCGATCGAGGCGGCGTTCAAGCTCGCCCGGCGGAACTCGGTCGACGGTCGCTCCCGCATCCTCAGCCTCAAGAACTCCTTCCACGGCCGCACCATGGGCGCGCTCGCGCTCACCGGCAAGCCGACCATGCAGGAGGCGTTCCGGCCCATGGTGCCGGGCGTCGACCACATCGACTCCACCATCGCCGCGCTCGAGGAGGCGATGGACGACAGCGTCGCCGCCCTCTTCGTCGAGCCCATCAAGGGCGAGGCGGGAGTCCTGCCGCTGCCGGACGGCTACCTCCGCAGGGCCCGCGAGCTGACCGAGCGGCACGGCGCCCTGCTCATCGTCGACGAGATCCAGACGGGCGTGGGTCGCACCGGCGAGTGGTTCGCGTACCAGCACGACGGCATCCTGCCCGACGCGGTCACCATCGCGAAGGGCATCGCGAGCGGCATCCCGATCGGCTCGCTCGTCACCTTCGGGCGCGCCAGCGACCTGCTGCTGCGGGGCGACCACGGCAGCACGTTCGGCGGTCAGCCCTTCTCGACGGCCGTCGCGGGCGCGGTCCTCGACGAGATCGAGCGCGCGGGCCTCGTCCAGAACGCCGCGGTCCGCGGCGATCAGCTCAAGGACCTCATCCTCGGGATCGGCTCCCCGCACGTCACCGCCGTCCGCGGCCGCGGCCTCATGGTCGGCTTCGACGTCGACCCCCAGACCGACGCTCCAGCCGCCGCCCGCGCCGCCCTCCTCGAGCAGCGCCTCGTCGTCAACGCCACCGGCCCCTCGACCCTCCGCCTCCTCCCACCGCTCACCATCGACGAGTCCCACATCGACGACGCCGTCTCCCGCCTCCGCGCCGTCCTCGCCTGACCACCACAACTCGCCGCTCACCCCCGCCGCACCACTGAGTGGCGAGTTGCGGTCGCACGACGACCACAAGTCGCCGCTCACCGCGCCTCGCCGCACGAGTGGCGACTTCCGGCGCCGTGGGGTCAGAGGACGGAGCTGCGGCGCTCCGGCCGCACCACGACGTCGACGTCCGCGTCCGCGAAGGCGCCGTAGAGCGCGGTGACCCCGTCGTCGCGGCCGAGCTTGGTCTCGGCGGGGTGGAGGGGGAGGACGGAGAGGAAGCGGATCGCGCCGAACGACGGCGCCGTGAGCGTGTCGAAGGCTGGCGGCATGTTGATGGCGGGGGCGATGAGCGCGCCGTTCATCGCAGTCCCCGGCCCGTGCGGCGGCGCGCCGTCGGCGCCGACGATGTGCCGCTCCCACAGCCACCCGCCGCCGGTGTGCGGGTGCCGCGCCAACCGCTTGAGCAGCCCGAACGGCCAGTACCAGCGCGGGTCGCGCAGCGCGTCGCCGTCCAGGCGCCAGTCGGGCGGCAGCCCGAGGAAGAGCTCGGCCCGCTGGCACGACGCGAACTCCTCCGGCGGGTGCATGCGGAAGGCCGCCATCCCGCACGTGACGATCACGCGGAACGGCCGGCGCGCCGACGCCGCCACCACGAACAGGTCGATCGGCAGGTGGGTCTTCTCGTGCTCGCCGACGATCCCCTCGACCGGCCCCAGGTGGCGCCGGAGGTGGTTCCCCACCGCTTCACGAAGTCCCACATCCACTGTTCCAGCGCTCATGGTTCTACTGTTCGACGTCGCATGGCCGATTCCGACGCTCCCCGCATCTCCGCCCACACCATCCCCGCTCCGGAGGCCAGCGAACGCATGGCCGCCCAGGCGACCGCCTCGTACGAGGCGCGCCCGGAGGAGGTCAACCGCGTCCTGCTCCTCTACTCGGGCGGGCTCGACACGAGCGTCATGCTCAAGTGGATCCAGGACGAGTACGACGCCGAGGTCGTCACCCTCACCGTCAACCTGGGTCAGCCGGGCGAGGACTACGAGGTCGTCGAGGGCAAGGCGCGCCAGCTCGGCGCGGTCGACACCTTCGTGCACGACGCGCGCCAGGAGTTCGCCGACGACTTCATCACGCCGGCCATCAAGGCCAACGCGATCTACGGCCTGCACTACCCGCTCTTCACCGCGCTCGGCCGCCCGCTGATCGCCAAGCTCGCCGTCGACTACGCGCGCAAGTCCGGCTGCGACACCATCGCGCACGGCTGCACCGGCAAGGGCAACGACCAGGTCCGCATCGAGGCGACCGTCGCGACGCTCGCGCCCGAGCTCAAGCTCATCGCGCCCGTCCGCACGTGGGCGATGGGCCGCGACGAGGAGATCGCGTACGCGCGCGAGCACGGGATCCCGGTCAAGGGCGGCACGGAGTCGGCGCCGTACTCGATCGACGACAACCTCTGGGGCCGCTCCTCCGAGGGCAAGTGGATCGAGGACCTCTCCCACGCGCCGGAGGACGACGTCTTCCAGCTCGTCACCCGCCCCGAGGAGGCGCCGGACACCCCCGAGATCATCGAGATCGGGTTCGAACGCGGCGTCCCGAACGCGCTCAACGGCGAGCAGCTCCCGCTCGTCGACCTGCTCGAGCGCGTCGCCGAGCTGGGCATGAAGCACGGCGTCGGGATCGTCGACCACATCGAGGACCGGATCGTCGGCCTCAAGGTGCGCGACATCTACGAGGTCCCGGCCGCGGAGATCCTGCTCACCGCGCATGCCGAGCTCGAGCGCCTGGTCGGCACGATCCATCAGAACCAGTTCAAGGCGAACCTCGACCGCCAGTGGGCGTACCTCGTGTACGCCGGCCTGTGGTGGGAGCCGCTGCGCGAGAACATCGACGCGTACATGAACTCGGTCAACGAGCATGTCACCGGCACGATCGGCCTCAAGCTCTACAAGGGCTCGGTCCGCACGGTCACGCGCCAGTCGCCGAACGCCGTCTACGACGCGCAGCTCGCGACGTTCGCCGAGTCGGGCGGCCTCTTCTCCCAGCAGGCGTCGCCGGGCTTCATCGAGATCTGGTCGCTCCAGTCGCGCATGGCGTGGCGGGTGCGTAACCAGCAGGGGTGATCCCCGAGGTCGAGACCGAGCGCCTGCGGCTGCGGGCGTTCGGACCGGCCGACATCGAGCCGTTCGCGGCGATGATGGCGGACCCGGTCGTCGCCGAGCACGTCGGCGGCGTCCAGGCGCCCGAGGACGCGTGGCGGACGCTGGCGATGTTCGCCGGCGGCTGGTCCCTGAGCGGGTTCGGCGTCTGGGCGGTGGAGCGGCGCGAGGACGGCGCGTTCCTGGGCCGCTGCGGGCTGTGGAAGCCCGAGGGCTGGCCGGTCACCGAGGTGGGGTGGACGCTCGCGCGTTCGGCCTGGGGCCACGGCTACGCCACCGAGGCGGGGCGCGCGGCGCTCGACTGGGGCTTCGCGCACCTGGACGTCGGCGTCATCGGCGCCCTGATCGTCCGCGAGAACACGCCGTCGGCGCGGGTCGCGGAGCGGCTCGGCATGGTCCGCGGACGCGAGACGGTGGTACGCGGCGTCACCTGCGACATGTGGGAGACCACGGCTGCACGCCGGCGTGCGGGCGGCTGACGTTCGCGCACTTTGGGCGATTTCCTCCCGGTCACCGCCGGTCGGGCGGCCATACTTGCGGCGTGAACCCGGACAGCCGCCCCGAGCACCTGACGCCCGAGCGCGTCGAGTGGATCCCGTCCTCGCCCGAGCAGATCGAGGTCCGGGTGAGCGGCGCGTGGCGCGGTGCGAGCGCGCCGCCGCGGTGCGTGCTCGTCATCGGCCCGTCCCGGTTCGAGGCTTTGGCGGACGCCGAGACGCTCGTCCCGCCCGCGTGGGCGACCCGCTTCCTCGTGCCCGCGGAGGTCCGCGGCGCGATCGAGTCCGGGACGGCGCTGCTGGACGTGGCGGACGCGTCGCTGACGCTCCCCGCGGGCGCGCCCGGCCG
>DATMVO010000479.1:0-2256 GCA_035563115.1 Solirubrobacteraceae bacterium | reverse complement strand
GCGCCGCCGTGACGTCTGGCGGCCCCGGCCAGGCGGCGTCGACCAGCCGCGCGCCGGCCACCTCACGCGGCTCGGCGTAGCGCGGGAGCACGTGGAAGTGCACGTGCGGGTCGACCATCATCAGCGCCAGGTAGTTGACCTTGTCGTGGCGCAGCGCGGTCGCGAGCGCCGCCTCCAGGTCCGTGCACACGGTGGCGAGCTCGCCCCACGCCTCGGCGGGGAGGCCGCCGAGCGCGGTCGCGTCGTGGCGGCTGGCCAGCACCATCGAGCCCGCCGTGACCTGCTGCGGGCGCAGCAGGACGGCCCACCACTCGTACTCGGCGAGCGCCGTCGCCGGGTACCCGAACGCCGCGAGCGTCGCGTTCACGCCGCCCCGCCGGCGCCGTCGCGCCACTCGATCGCACCCTCGCGCTCGAGCTGCGCCAGGAGCTCGAGCGCGTCGGCCGCCGCGGTCCCGGCGTCCACGTCGTACCGCTCGGCGACGATCGCGCCGATCTCCGACACCGTCCGCTTGCCGTTCGCCGAGCGGAAGATCAGCTCCGCCGTCTCGGAGAGCTCGAACGCGTTCTCCGGGCCCGCCACCGTCAGCGCGCCGCGGATCCGCCGCGCCCGCGCGTCGAGCCTCCGGGACGGGACCTCGTCCAGCCCACGCTGCCGCACGTCGCTCACACCGCCACCTCCATCGTGACCTCCTGGCAGACCCCCAGGACGTGGCGGACCCACGCCGCCGGATCGTCGGGGTCGAAGTCGCGCATCGTCTCGATGCGCCAGTAGTCGTCGAAGCCGAGCACCGGCGGCTCCGCCCGGCGGAACTTGCGCGCGCGCCACTTCGGGTTCTGCGCGACCTCGCCGGCGTCGGCCAGCAACGCGTCGATCGTGCTGGCGAAGACGAGCTTCACCGACAGCACCGCGCTCTCCACGTCGCCCGCGTCGAGCTGCCCGACGGCGTCCTCGGTGTAGAGGTCGGCGTTGTTGAGCGCGCGCGCAACGAGCACGGAGCGCAGCGCGGAGGCCCGCAGCTGCTCCTGCCGCTCGCCCAGCCAGTCGTGCCCCGTCACCGGTGCCGCGTAGGCGAGGCGGTCGAGGAAGTCGAGCTCGTCGTCGGTCAGCCACTTGCCGGCCGCCTGGTCGCCCTCGATCACCTCGGGCGCGACCTTCGCGAGCACCTGGTCGACCTGCGTGTCGAGCCAGTACTCGACGTCCCAGCGGCGCCCTTCAACGAAGGTGATCTGCACGGGCAGGACGTCGGGCTGGAGCGCCACGTGCTGGAGCTGGGCGGAATCGCTGCGCCAGGGCCCGCGCGTGATCGCGTACACGTCCACGTCGCTCGACGCGTTGCCCCAGCCGCGCACGAGCGAGCCGCTGACGTACACCGCCAGGGCGTCGTCGGGCAGCAGCCCGAGGTCGGCCAGCCGCTCGGCGGTCACACCGAGCTCATCGATCGAGGTCAAGGTCCACGTCCTCCTCTTGCCGGAACGTCATCTGCAGGTCGAGCACCACGATCGGCGCGTTGTTGATCCAGTGCGCGAGCAGGCCGGGCAGGATCGAGCCCGACAGCGCGGCCAGCGCCGTGAGCGCCGTGGCGGCGACGATCTCGGTGGCCAGCGCGCGGGGCGTCGTGCGGCTGTTCGTCCCCGCCATCACGTGGTGGCGGGCGACGAACGCCACGGCGGAGAGCGCCAGCGCGCCGAGGCCCAGCCCCGGTGCCGCCGCGAGCCCGCGGAAGAGCGCCTCCTCGCCGGGTGGCGCCACGGTCCCCGCGGTCACGCGGGCGGCGCAGTGCGACCGCGGCGACGGCGAGTACAGGAAGGCGAGGTCGCCGCGCGCGAGGGCGGGCAGGTCCATGCCGCTGATCCAGATCAGGAGGGCGCCGACCGGCGCCGCGACCGCGAACCACCACGCGTCCGGCGTCGTGAGCGCCCACGGCTCCCCGAGCGCGAAGCCGAGCACGATCGCCGCGGTCGGCGCGACGAGGTAGAGCGTCGACTCGGCCCAGAAGCTCCGCCCGCTGCGCACCAGGCGCGGCGTGCTCCACGGCAGCAGGTGGACCGCCAGGTCGGCGAGGAGGAGCGCGGCGACGACCGTGGCCCAGGTCCCGCCCTCGGCCGCCAGCACGGCGACGAACGGCAGGCAGAGCGCGGCCGACAGCCCGCGCCGCAGCCAGGGCGAGCGGAGCAGGAGGGGGCGCGTGTCGGCCGGCGCGACCGGCCGCGCGGAGGTCGCCGCGCTCACGCGACGCCCTCCACGGCGACGGCG
>DATMVO010000478.1:0-7962 GCA_035563115.1 Solirubrobacteraceae bacterium | reverse complement strand
GGTCCAGCGCCCGCAGCCCGCGGTCCCGAGCTGGCTCGCCGCGAAGGAGCACCGCGCCGACGTGCTCGCCGCGCTCGCGCGCCTGCGCGACCGGCTCGCCGCCGCGTGTTGACGCACCGTCGGGTGATGGCAACTAGAGTTGCCGAACGGTGACTTCAGATGACGGGACCGCTGGCGAGCTGAGCGCCCGCATTGGACGGGTCGTCCGCACGTACCGGACGCAGCAGGGGTTCTCGCTCGGCGACCTCGGCCGCGCGACCGGCCTCTCCAAGACCATCCTCGCCAAGATCGAGCGCGGCGACGGCAACCCGTCGATCGAGACGCTCCAGCGGGTCGCGCGCGGCCTCTCCGTCCCGCTCGGCGCGCTCCTCGCCGAGGACCAGGCGCCGCGCTCGCGCAAGATCGCCGCGCGGTCGGGCGACGCGCTCGGCGACCCGTCCGGCATGCGCGCCTGGCTGCTGCATGCGGAGGGGCGCGACCACCGCTCGGAGCTGTTCGAACTCGATCTCCCCGCCGGCACCGACCAGCGCACCGACGGCCACCTGCCGGGCGCCGAGGAGGTCGTCGTCTGCCTCGCCGGGCGGCTCCGCGTGGGGCCGGTGGGCGCCGAGGTGGAGCTGGAGCCCGGCGACGCCGCGTGGTTCGCCGCCGACGGCCCGCACCACTACGAGGGCGTCGAGGACGGCCGTGCGCTCGACCTTGTCCTCTACGCGGGGGCGCGGGCGTGAGCGCCCCGGCCGGGCCTGACCCGCACCGCGGCCAAGCCGTCGCGAGCGGGATCGTCGCGGCGGTCGTCGGGTTCGCGGGCGCGTTCACCGTCGTCCTCGCCGGGCTGCGCGCGGTGGGGGCGAGCGAGGACCAGGCCGCGTCCGGGCTCCTCGCCGTCACCGTCGCGATGGGCGCGGTCGCGATCGCGCTGTCGTTGCGCACGCGGATCCCGATGGCGATCGCGTGGTCGACCCCCGGCGCCGCCCTGCTCGTCTCCACCGGCGCGGTCGACGGCGGGTGGCCCGCGGCGGTCGGCGCGTTCGTGGTCGCGGGCGTGCTGACGGTGATCGCCGGCCTCTGGCGGCCGGTCGCGCGGTGGATCGCGGCCGTCCCGGGCGGCGTCGCGAGCGCGCTGCTCGCCGGCGTGCTGCTCCCCGTCTGCCTCGCGCCCGCCCGCGCGGCGGTGGAGGTGCCGGAGCTGGCGCTGCCGGTCATCGCGGCGTGGGCGGTGCTGATCGTGGTCGCGCGCCGGTGGGCGGTCCCGGGGTCGCTCGTCGCGGCCGGCATCGCGCTCGCGGTGAACGGGAACCTCGACGGCGGCGCGCTCGACGACCCGCTCCCCGTCCTCACCCTCACGACGCCGCACTTCGCGCTCGGCACGATCGTCGGCGTCGCGATCCCGCTCTTCCTCGTCACGATGGCGTCGCAGAACCTGACGGGGCTCAGCGTCCTGCAGCTCAACGGCTACCGGCCCGAGCTCGCGCCCGTCCTCGTCACGACCGGCGGCGTCTCGGCGGCGATCGCGCCGCTCGGCGGCCATGGGATCAACCTCGCCGCGATCACCGCCGCGATGACCGCGAGCCCGGACGCGCACCCCGACCCCGGCCGCCGCTGGGTCGCGACCGTCGTCAGCGGCGGCGTCCACGTCCTCCTCGGCCTCACCGCCGGCGCCGCCACCGCGCTCGTCGCCGCCTCCCCGCCGCTCCTCATCCAGGCGGTCGCGGGCCTCGCCCTCCTCGGCGCGCTCACCTCCGCGCTCACCGCCGCCTTCGCAGACGACGCCCACCGCGACGCCGCCACGGTCACCCTCGTCGTCACCGCCTCCTCGATCGCCGTCGCCGGCATCTCCGCCCCCTTCTGGGGCCTCCTCGCGGGCCTCGCCTTCCTCGGACTGCAGCGCATCCGCCGATAGCGCTTGACTCTCCACCCGGTGGAGGCCGCAGGGTTCGGGGAGATGACGATCGGCCAGCTGGCAGAGCGCACCGGGTTGTCCGTGCGGACGCTGCGGTTCTACGCGGACGAGGGCGTGATCCCGGAGGCGGGGCGGACGGAGGGCGGGTACCGGCTCTTCGGGCCGGACGCGGTGGCGCGGGCGCGGCTCGTGCGGACGCTGCGCGAGCTGGGCGTCGGCCTCGACGACGTCCGGCGCGTGCTCGCCGCCGAGACGACGCTCGCGGACGTCGCCGCCGCCCACGCCCGCGCGCTGGACGCCCAGATCCGCACGCTGCGCCTGCGCCGCGCCGTGCTGGCCGCCGTCGCCCGATCCACCGAGCCAGAGGAGCTGGAGCGCATGACGGACCTGACCACGATGACCGCCGAGGAGCGGCGCCGGATCGTCGACGACTACGTCGAGGCGGTGTTCGGCGAGGCCGGCGACGACCCGGGCGGCGTCGCCGGCAAGCTGCGGATGGGCGCGCCCGAGCTGCCCGACGACCCGACCGCCGACCAGGTCGCCGCGTGGGTCGAGGTGGCGGAGCTGCTGCGCGACCCGGACTTCGTCGCGACGAGCCGGCGGATGGCCGAGCGCGCCCGCGCGGAGGGGCCGGAGCCGGACCCGGCGCAGTTCGCGGTCGGCAAGGCGGTGGGGGAGCACGCGGGCGCGGCGGTGGCGGCGGGGCTCGACCCCTCGTCGCCCGAGGCGCGCGCGGTCGTGGAGCGGATCGAGGCCGCGGGGCCGCCGTCAGGCGAGGACCGCGCGGTGGCCGCCGACCGCATCGACGCGTTCACCGACCGCCGCATCGCCCGCTACTGGACGCTCGTCGGCATCGTCAACGGCTGGCCGCAGACCCAAGCGCCCGCGCCGGACGCCCTCATCGACGCGTGGGCCTGGTACGCGCAGGCCCTCCGCGCGCACCCGCGCGGCTGACCCCGACGGGCGTCCGTAGACTCCCCGCCATCGGACTCCTGGATCGCCTGCTCGCCAAGGGACGGTTCCCCGCCTCCGTGCGGGAGGAGCTCGCGCGTGAGCGGATCGTGCTGCTCGCCGAGCCGCTCCAGGCGTCGGTGAGCGGGGAGGATCTGCGCGCCGCGGGCGTCCCCAAGGGCCGCGCGCTCGCCGCGTTCGCGCTGACCCAGCAGCGGCTCGTGCTCCACCTGATGGGGGAGCCGCTGGTCGACGTGACGTGGGACAGCGGCGACGCGCGCGAGCTGGAGCTGGAGGCCGGGGACGACGGGCTCCGGATCGGCTTCGACGCCGCGCGCTTCCGCGAAGGGCGCTCCGGCCACGTCGTCGTCCTCCTGAAGCTGCCGGACCCGGCGGCCGTCCTCGCCGCCATCGAGCAGCGCCGCCGCCCGCTCGATCCCAAGCGCCACCTGCGGAACCGTCCGGGCGACGAGTAGCCTCGCTCGGCGCATGACCGCCGCCGCGCCGCCCGCCTCAGAACCCGCCGCCGCGCCGCTCTCCCGCTGGCGCGCCTCGCCCGGGCGCCTGCTGACGCTGTTCGTGGGCCTGTACGTCTTCGGCGCGGGCGAGGCCCTGCTCGTCGCGTCCGACCTGGGCAACTCGCCGTGGACGGTCTTCGCCGAGGGGCTCTCGCGCCAGACGCCGCTGACCGTCGGCTCGGCGACCATCGTCATCAGCGTCTTCGTCCTCCTGCTCTGGGTCCCGCTCCGCCAGCGGCCCGGGCTGGGGACGATCTCCAACGCCGTCGTGGTCGGCCTGGCGATCGACGCGACGCTGCACCTGCTCCCCGACGCCGACGCGACGCCCCTGGCGGTGCGCTGGATCGAGGTCTTCGGCGGGATCGCGGTCGTCGCGGTGGGGAGCGCGATCTACCTGCGCACCGCGCTCGGCGCGGGCCCGCGTGACGGGCTGATGACCGGCCTGCACCGCCGCACGGGCCGCCCGGTCGCGCTCGTCCGGGCGCTCATCGAGATCTCCGCGCTGATCGCCGGCGCGCTCCTCGGCGGCACCTTCGGCGTCGGCACCGTCGCCTTCGCCCTCCTCATCGGCCCGGCCGTGGCCCGCGCACTGCGCCTCGCGGGCGTCGCGCGCGCGGGCGACCTCTAACGCGGGCCGGGGCGCCAGGGCTCGCGCACGTGCGTGAGCCAGACGAGCTCGGGGTCGAGGGCGAGGACGCGGAGCTGGCCCACGGACGAGGGCTCCTCCAGCTCGCCGTGCCAGACGGCCACGTCGCCGCCGACGACGATCGGGCGCGCGCCGGTCTCGATGACGACCACCTGCAGGCCGTCGCAGTGGCCGGGGGCGGGGAGGAGGCGCAGGCCGGGGAGGATCTCGTGCTCGCCGTCGACGGCGACGTACGAGACGCCCGGCGCGTCGACCCACTCGGGGATCGTGTAGGGCTCCGGCCCGCGCGCGACCTCCAGCTCGCGCCGCTGCACGTAGATCGGCGTCCCGGCGAAGAGGTGGTTGCCGCCGCAGTGGTCGAAGTGCAGGTGGGTGTTGACCACGAGGTCGATCGACGCGAGATCCAGGTCGTGCTCGGTGAGCGGCATCAGGCGCGGGTCCATGTCGGCGGCGGCCGGATGGAGCTCGGTGATGCCGGTGTCGACCAGCACGCGCGCGTCCGGGTGGTCGATCACGTGCACGTACACGGGCATCAGCTCGCCCTCGGCGACGAGGTCGGCGACGTGGTACGGCGTGACGGTGATCGCGGCGGAGAGGGTCATGTGGTCCTGTGACGACCGGGAGGACGAAGATTCATCGCGACCGGCCGATGAGTTCCGACGGCCCGCCCCGTCTTGCTCCCAGAACCCCCGATCCACCGACTGGAGCTTCCCACCATGACCACCCCCACGCACCCCGGCCGCAACCTGTTCATCACCCTGCCCGTCGCCGACCTCGAGCGCAGCAAGGCGTTCTTCGCCGGCCTGGGCTTCAGCTTCAACCCGGCGTTCAGCGACGACACCGCCGCGTGCATGCTCGTCGGCGAGCAGGCGTTCGTGATGCTCGGCACCCGCGAGAAGTTCGCCGAGCTGTCGAAGCTGCCGGTCGGCGATCCCACCGCCAGCGCGCTCTCGCTGTTCTGCTTCAGCGTCGGGTCGCGCGACGAGGTCGACGCGATCAGCGCCAAGGCGCTCGCGGCGGGCGCGCGCGAGGCCGACGAGGCCGAGGACTTCGGCTTCATGTACTCGCGCAGCTTCTTCGACCTCGACGGCCACGGGTGGCAGGTCATGTGGATGGATCCGGCCGCGGCCGAGCAGGGCCCCGAGGCCGTCGCGCAGGAGGCCGGCGCTCCCGCCTGACCTGCCGCGCTCGCCGCGTTCCTACCGTGTGGGCCTCGATGACGTCGAGGTCCACCCAGGTCGTGATCGTCGGCGCGGGCGCCGCCGGGATGATGTGCGCCCTGACCGCCGCGCAGCGCGGGCGTGAGGTGCTGCTCCTCGACCACGCCAACAAGGCGGGGAAGAAGATCCTCATGTCCGGCGGCGGCCGCTGCAACTTCACGAACATGTGGGCCGAGCCGGCGAACTTCTTCTCGCAGGGCGCCAACCCGCACTTCTGCAAGTCGGCCCTCGCCCGCTACACGCCGTGGGACTTCATCGCGCTGGTCGAGCAGCACGGCGTGCCGTACCACGAGAAGAAGCTCGGCCAGCTCTTCTGCGACCACAAGTCCAAGGCGATCCGCGACCTGCTCCTGGAGGAGTGCGCGCAGGCCGGCGTCGACGTGCGGCTGCGGACCGCCGTCCACCGGATCGAGCGGACGGAGGCCGGGGCGTACGCGCTGGAGACCGACCTCGGCGACGTCACCACCGAGTCGCTCGTGATCGCGACCGGCGGCCTGTCGATCCCGACGCTCGGCGCCACCGGCTTCGGCTACGACGTCGCGCGCCAGTTCGGCCACACCGTGCTGCCCACCCGCGCCGGCCTCGTGCCGTTCACGCTCACCGACCCGAAGCTCAAGGAGCTGTGCACCGAGCTGACCGGGACGTCGGTGGACTGCGTCGCGCGCTGCGCCGGCCACGAGTTCCGCGAGAACCTGCTCTTCACCCACCGCGGCCTCAGCGGCCCGGCGATCCTCCAGATCTCCTCGTTCTGGGAGCCCGGCGACGCGGTGGAGATCGATCTGCTGCCCGACCGCGACGCGCTCGCGTGGCTGGAGGAGCGGCAGGCCGCGCGCCGCGACAGCGAGCTGCGGACCGTGCTCGCCGAGGTCTTCACGAAGAACATGGCCGGGCTGCTGGCCGATCGCTGGTTCGGCGGATCGAAGCCGATGAAGCAGCTCACCCCGCCGCAGCTGAGGGCGATCGCCGAGAAGCTCAGCGCGTGGCAGGTCGTCCCCGCCGGCACGGAGGGCTACCGCACCGCCGAGGTGACGCTGGGCGGCGTCGACACCCGCGAGATCTCCTCCAAGACGATGGAGTCGCTGAAGAGCCCGGGCCTCTACTTCATCGGCGAGGTGCTGGACGTCAACGGCCACCTCGGCGGCTTCAACTTCCAGTGGGCGTGGGCCTCCGGCCACGCCGCCGCGCAGGTCGTCTGACCCGCGTCAGGACCCCGCCGCGCGCGCCCGCGTCGCGGCCGGGAGCGCCTGCTCGAGCTGCACGCGCGAGGCGATGCCGAGCTTCGTGAAGACCTTGCTGAGGTGGTACTCGACGGTGCGCGGGCTGATGAACAGCCGCGCGCCGATCTCCGGGTTCGAGAGCCCCTGCCGCGCGAGCTCGGCGATCTGCGCCTCCTGCGCCGTCAGCTCTCCGCGCGTGTCGTCGCTGCGCTTGCGCGCCTTCTCGCCCGTGGCGAGCAGCGACCGCTCCGCGCGGTCCGCGAACGCACCCGCGCCCATCGCCGCGAACATCTCCTGCGCCGTGCGCAGGTGCTCGCGCGCGTCGTGGCGGCGGCCGGTCCGGCGCAGCCACTCGCCGAGGTGCAGGTGCGTGCGGGCGAGGCCGACGCGCATCCCGGTGCGGCGCAGGCGCGTGAGCGACTCGTGGAGCAGCGCCTCGGCCGCGTCGTGCTCGACGAGCGCCCGCGTCCGCGCCTCGGTCCCCAGCGCCCACTCGGTCCCGCTGGCCTGCGTGAGCGGGATCAGCTCGGCGAGCCCGCTCGCCGCCCGCGCCTCGTCGCCGCTGAGCGCCGCCGCCTCGATCAGCTCCACCAGCGCCCACGTCGAGAGGCCCATCTCGTCGGGGTACTCGCGCGTCTGCTCGGCCGCGGCGGCCGCCTCCTCGAACCGGCCCAGGCCGTTGAGCAGCACCGCCCGCGCCCACTGCGTCGTCGTCAGGAGCTGGCCCGAGACATGCGCGGCGATGCGCTCCTGCGCCGCCGCGATCGCCGCGTCGGTCTCCGCCTCCCGGCCGGCCCACGCCGCCAGCGCGACGGCGCCGTAGACCGGCATCTTGCGGCGCCCGGTCGCGTCGCTCACCAGCTCCACCTCCGCGTTCAGCACGGCGGCCACGTCCAGCTCGCCGGCGAACAGGCGGTTGAGGAGCCGCAGGATGAGCGCGATCGGCAGGACGCCGATCGCCCCGGCCTCGCGGGAGCGCTCGACCAGCCGTGCCGACAGCACGTCCCAGCTCTCGAAGTCGAAGACGTTGAGCGCCATCCGCGCCGCGACGGGGAGCCAGTCGAGCTCCTGCCGGGGCGAGAGCTCTTCTGCGCGGAACCGCTCCAGCGCCGCGCGGACGGTCCGCGAGCCCGCGGCGACGTCGTCGCCGAGCATGACCGCCATGCCGTCGAGCAGCAGCTCCGGCGCTCCGGCGCGATCTGGCGATCGTGGCGCGTTGCGGGCCGCCGCCGCGACCTCGCGCGTCCCTCCCCCGTCCCGGAACCGGCCGGCGGCGAACGCGGCGTGGAACGCCTCGAGGTACGTGTCCCGGGCCCGCGCCGCGTCCAGCGGCGCCAGCCGCTCGGCGGCCGTCAGGAGGAGCGGCACCGCCTCGCTGTTCCGCCCGGCGACGAACGCGACCTGGCCCCGCAGCAGCGCGGCCCGCGCCGTGCCGAGCGGATCGAGCCCGCCCGATGCCTCGGCCAGGGCGAGGAGGTCGACGGCGTCGTCGAACGCCCCCGCCTCGAGC
>DATMVO010000477.1:0-14709 GCA_035563115.1 Solirubrobacteraceae bacterium | reverse complement strand
CGCGACGGCGCGCGGGCCAGCGACGAGCTCGACGGCGAGCTCCAGCTCGATCCGCCACCGCCGCCCGCCGAGATCCCGCACGGAGACCGCCCGCGCCGCCCGCGCGCTCACCGGACGAACACCGCCCGCCGCGGCTCGCCGCCCGGCAGCAGCCGGTAGACCACCGTCACCGCCACCTGCGACGCGTCGACCGCCACGTCCACCGACACCACGCCGACCACGTCGCCCAGCCACCGCTGCAGCTCGGACGTCACCTGGAAGCGCGTCGCCGCGCGTAGCTCGTCCGTCGCCTGCTCGAACAGCAGCTCCAGCAGCCCGCACCCCAGGTCGGGCCGGTTCAGCCGCTCTCCCGGCGACGTGAACAGCAGCTCCTCGATCAGCTGCTCGGCGCGCGCCACCGGCGACCGGACACGCGCCGTCGCGCCGGAGCGATCGACGTGGAGCGGGAACGCGACGTCAGAGGAGGAGGACGGGCTCATCGGCATCACAGGAACGGCGGCACCACGACGCCCTCGATCAGGCCCAGCGTCGCGTTGTTCCCCTCGGTCTGCTGCGCGCCGAGCACGTTGACGTCGCCCTCCACGCTCAGCTCCCCGAGCACGTTGGTCTCGCCCTCGACCTCCACCGCGCCGACGACGTTCATGTTCCCCTCGATCTCGACCGCGCCGGTGACGTTCGTGTTCCCCTCGATCTCCACCGCGCCGGCGATCTCGGTGTTGCCCTCGATCTCCACCGCGCCCGTGATCTCGGTGTTCCCCTCGATCTCGACCGCGCCGGTGATGTCGACGTTCCCCTCCACCTCGGTCGTCGGGCTCGTGACGTTCACCGTCCCCTCCGCGGTGATCTCCACGTCCGGCGTCTCGACGGTGATCCCCTCCGCGGCGATCACCACGACGGTCTCGCCGGCGGTGAGCGTGATCCCGACCTCCGGGTTCATCACGAAGCTCAGCTCCCCGCACGTGACGGTGAAGCCGACCTCGTCCATCAGCATCGTCACCGGCACCGGCGCGACCGGGTCGATCGCGCCGATCATGACGCCGCCCTCGCCGGGTGTGTCGTTGAACAGCAGCGTGTTGAACTTCGAGCGCAGGACGTTGACCAGCTCGGGCGCCTCCGGATCGATCTCCGGCATCACCGGCTCCTCGCCGTACTCCCAGTAGCCGCCGCTCCAGATCGGGTAGCTGGGGTCGCCGCGCTCGAACTCGACCCACACGTCCGAGCCCTCGGGCGGGAGCGCGAAGAACCCCTGGCCGATGCCGACGTACGGGACGCACGGCAGCGCCCAGTTGAGCTCCATCTCCGGCAGCGCGTCGACCATGCACAGCAGCCGGCCGCTCACCGTCGGGTCCTCGGTCGAGAGCACCTTGCCGCGGTACTTGCCCCAGTACCGCGGCGGCTCCTGCGCGCCCCCGGTGCCTCCTCCGCAGTCCGTCACAGCGCCTCCAACACGGTCGTCGTGGTCCCGGTCCCCTCGCGGGTGAGCGTGAGCTGCTGCGTGTAGTCCCAGCCCTGCCCGGCCCGCAGCCCGATCTGGTGCGTCGCCTGCTTGACGTAGTAGAGGCCGTCGTACGCCTGGCCGGTGCCGCGCACGCCGACGACGCCCGGCGCGGTGACGACCTTGCCCAGCCGCGCCGGGGTGACGCCCGCCGTGACGGTCACCACGGCGTCGGTCGAGAGGTCAGTCTCCGACTGCGCCTGCAGGTTGGCCAGCACCGGGTCGAGCTGGTCGTTGCACCACAGCCGGCGCCGCACGCTCAGCAGGCCGGTCTCGATGCTCAAGGCCGGGTCGGCGGCCAGCGGCGGCATCCGCGTGCTCATCGTGGTGATCACCGGCACCGGCACGAACGGCTCGATCTCGCGCTCGATCACGACGCCGGCGGTGGTCTGCGGCGCGAGCGCGTCGAACTCGGCCTGGAAGGAGTCCGCCGTGCTCGCCGGCCCGACCGCGACGTCGATCAGCGCGCTCGGCGGCAGGTCGCGCTGCGGCGGCCCCCAGTACGCGGTGTTCACGTACGGGATCGGCGTCGGCTGGATGGCGAAGACGTTGCCGTTGGCCTGCGCGAGCCGCTGGAGCAGCGCACGGTCGCTCTCGGCCTGCTGCGGGACGAAGTCGACCGGGACGAGCGACATCAGCGACGGGATGATCTCGGGCGCGATCCCCAGCGCCAGCCACGGCGTGAGGACGGTCGCGACCTTCGCCGCGTCCGGCATCGCGGGGTACTCGCGCGACCACTCGAGCATCGCCATCTTCACGCTCACGTCCTCGCCGGTGACGACGAACGTCGCCTCGTCCGGCCCGTTCCCCGGCAGGAACTGCTGGTGCGTGATGAAGCCGTCGATCAGCGTCATCGGGAAGCCGTCGACCGCCACGCGCACGCAGACGCGGTTGAACGGCGCGAGGAGCGGGTCGGACGCCACGCTGAACACGTCGCCCGGCCCGGCGACCTCGGCCAGGAACGTGAGCTGGAAGCCGCACGGCACCTCGTCGCGCTGGGTGACCTCGACGCCGCGCAGCGCCTGCATCAGCCGCGCCGGCGCGGGGCCGGGGAAGCCGTCGCCGACGCGCAGGCCGAGGTCGACGGTCGAGAGCCCGCTCACAGCGGCGAGCCCGGGAGCTGGAGGGTGGCGCCGGAGCGGCGGGTGAGCGCGAGCGGGTCCATCGCCGTGTTCGCGTCCGCGATCCGCCACGCCTGCTGGGCGTCACGCAGCGTCCGGGCGGCGACCAGATCCAAGCGGTCGACCTCGTCGGCGCGCACCTGCGTGCTCGTCCCGCCCGCGACGGTCGCCGGCTGCGGGAGGATGCGCGGCGCGAGGTAGCGGACCGTCTGCCCGTCCGGCCCGCACCGCTCGAGCTTCGCGCTGGTCGCGTAGCGGCTGGGGCTCATGCCGCGCCACCCGGGCCGCCGGTGGAGAACGCGCCGTCCGCAAGCGTGGTGAGCCGCGTCTGGTAGCTGAGGAAGTCCGACGCCGCCGGGTTCGGCGCGCTCACGTCGGAGTACGTGAGCGCCCGCAGCGTCAGCGTCACGGTGGCGAGGACGGGGACGAGGTCGCTGTCGTACAGCTCCTCCACGATCGTCGCCGACATGAGCTGGACGGGGACCACGCGCGCGTCGCCGAAGACGAAGAGCAGCTCGTCGGCGAGCGCGGGGATCACCTCGATCGAGCCCGCGTCGAGCATCGTCTGCGCCGCCGTGACGGCCTCGACCGACGGGTAGAGGAGCACCGCGAGCGCTGCGAGCTGCGGGGCGATGCCGTTCGGGTCGCTGCCGCCGTCGATGGCGTCGACGGCGGAGAAGCGGCAGTCGAGCGTGATCGTCTCCGTCGGCGCGCCGGCGAAGCGGATCGCCCGGCTGCGCGAGCCGGGCTGGCCGCCGACCGTGTTCGGCTCGAGCGTTCGGCGCAGCGTCTCGGGGTTGTACTGGAAGGCGATCGAGCGGCGGGTGCGGTCGGCGGCGACGGCGACGAGCGCGCCCTTCTGGAGGGGCGGGAGGGCGTTCATCGCGGGCTCGTCCCTCCGCTCCGTAGGCCGGCGTGGACGTGGCGGGCGATGGCGTGGGCGAGGCTGGCGGGGGTGGCGGCGGAGGCGGCGCGGACCTGGCCGCCGGGGGCGGTGAGGGTGCGGTCGGCCGTCGCCGCGGTCTGCCGGTTCACCGCGGCGTCGAGCGCCAGCAGCTCCGCCAGCTCCCGCTCCACCCGGCGCGCGAGGTCCTCCGGGTCGAGGTTCCGCCCCGCCGGCACCGTGATCTTGCCGATCCTCACGTGGACGTCGGCCATGCGCTCAGCTCCTCCGGGGTCAGGTCGCGGCCCGCCTTGCGCAGCTCGCGCCGGGTCGCCTCCAGCAGGTGGGCCATGCCGATCCCGGCGGGCTCGGCGGCGGCCAGGTACGCGCCGCGGCGGGCGATGTTGGCGATCGTGCCGCCCGTCGCGGTGACGCGCGCGAGCTTCTCGGGATCGAGGTCGGCGACCGGCGCGCGCGGCGGGTAGACCGACCGCCAGATCGCCGCGCGCTCGGCCTCCGCGGGGAACGGGAAGTCGATCACGATCAGCAGCCGGCGGACGAACGCGGGGTCGATCGAGTCCTTCAGGTTGGTGGTGAGGACCACCGGCGCGGGCGTCCGCTCCAGCCGTGCGAGGAGGTAGGCGACGCCCATGTTCGCGTACCGGTCGTGGCTGTCGCGGACCTCGCTGCGCTTGCCGAAGAGCGCGTCGGCCTCGTCGAAGAGGAGCACCACGCCGCCCGCCTCGGCGGCGTCGAAGACCCGGTCGAGGTTGCGCTCGGTCTCGCCGATGTACTTGCTCAGCACGCCCGCGAGGTCGACGCGGTAGAGGTCGAGCCCGAGCCGCTTGGCGAGCGCGTGCGCGGCGTGCGTCTTGCCGGTGCCGCTCGGGCCGGCGAAGAGCGCGCTGGTGCCGAGCGTGCGGCCGCGACCCAGGCCCCAGCCGGTCGACACCTCCTCGCTCAAGCGGATCGCCATCTCCAGCTCGGCGAGCTGCCTCGCCTCGCGTTCGGGGAGCGCGACCTCGGCCGTCTCGGTCAGGTCGATCCGGTCGGCGAGCGGGTCCAGGCGGGCGCGGACGTCGGCGGCGCAGGCGTGTCTGAGGTGCGCGGCGAACCGGTGGGGGTCGACGCCGTCGCCCTCCTCCTCCTCCCGTTCGGCCGCGGTGGTGACCTCCGCTTCGAGCGTCGCGCGGTGGAGGGCGCGGGCGCCGAGGCGGAAGTCGGCGGCGAGCTGGGTGAGGTGGCGATCGAGCGTGGTGGTCCGCCGGGTGTCCCCGAGCCGTGCGAGCGCGCGGTCGGTGAACGCCTCCCACAGCTCCAGCCGCTCGGTCGCGTCGAGCGGGGTGACGGCGCGGCGGAGCACCTCGCGCGCCGGCTCGTGCGTGGACGGCTTGGCGCCCGAGAGGAGGAACGGCGCCTGCAGGCGCGCGACGGCGCGGTCGAGCCGGTGGCGCAGGGACGGGTCGTCCTCGTGGCCGGGGCCGGTGGTGAGGCAGAGGAGCGTCTGCGTGATCCGGCCGAGGCGGCTGAGGGTGCGGAGCGCGGCGTCCAGCTCGTGGCCGGGTGCGGGGAGGTCGCGGACGTCGACGGTCGCGACGCTGCTCCCGAACGCCGCGCCGACGACGAACGCGACGGCGAGCCGGTCCTCCTCCTGCGCGCCGTGGAGCTCCACCGCGGGCCACTCGCCGGTCGTCTCGGTGGCGCGCGCGGCGGCCGCGGCGAGGGCGGATCCGTGCTCGATCTGCCTGGTGACGAGCGCGGGCGGCTCGGGGACGAGGGTGAGCGGCGCGGCGTCGCCGGTGCGGGCGTCGAAGCCCATCAGGTGGCGGGTGACGTCCTTGGCCAGGCGGAGCGGCGTGTCCGCCAGGCTCGGCGCCTCGCCGGCCTCGAGGATGCCGAGCGTGCGGAGCGGGGCGGCATCGTCGAGCGCGGCCCAGTGCGCGTCGTGGAGGAGCTCCAGCGCGGAGCCGACCGTGACAGGCGGCAGCTCGAGGCGGAAGCGCGGGTCGAGCTCGGAGGCGAAGGCGAGGAGGACGACGTCGCGCTCGAACGGGCCGAGGTCGAGCTGCTGGGCGAGGCTGAGCAGCGCGGGCGCGTGGTCCATGTCGTCGAGGAGCGCGCGGATCCGCTCGCGCTGCGGCTCCGGATCCGCGTCGGTGATCCGGGCGTGGAGCTCGTCGACGGCGAGCACGAGGAGCTCGCGGTTCTGCTCCTGCCAGCGGTCCTCGGGGGTCGCGCTCACCGGTGGAGCTCCAGGCTCGGGCGGGCGTACCGGCCGCGGACGGCGGTGGGCAGCGAGGTGACGCCGTCGACCTCGATCAGGGCGAGGTAGCGGCCCGCGGGCAGCGAATCCGGGACCGCGAAGCGGAGGTGGTCGTCGGTGGTCGCCACCGCTTGCGGGACCGTCGTGGACGGCAGTCCACCGCTCTCATCGGGCTGGAGCGCGACCAGGCTCAGCACCGCCGTCTGCCCCGCCTGCACCGGCGGCGCGACGGTCACCGAGACCGTCGTCGCCGGGTTGTCCGCGCGCGCCCGGAGCAGCTGCGGGCGGATCGTGAGCGGCTGCGGCGCGCTCCCCGCGACCGTGACCGGCTGCGTGCCCGCCGGCACCGGCGCGTCGGGCGGGACGACGAACTGCAGGCCCCCCGCTCCGGCCACCACGGGGAAGCTCCGCCCGGCCAGCGTCGCTTCCTGCCCCGCCGCGATCCCGCGCCCGCTCACCGGCACGACCGTGCCCTCGTCGCCCGCCTGCACGGTGGGGAGCGCACCGAGGGTCGGCGCCGGCTGCGTGCTCCGGGTCCCCCCGACGCCCGCCGTGGGCAGGGTCGCCTGCGCGGTGCTGCTCGACGTCAGCATCACGGTCGTCGCCTCGTAGACGGTCGAGACGGTGTAGGGCGTCTGGAGGAAGCCGGACCAGAAGCGCGAGAGCTCCTCCAACGTCGTGGTGGTGGGGATGATGCGGACCGGCGGCTGCTGCGTGGCGAGGCCGGAGTCGGCGAGCTCCGGGTGGTTGAGGAGCGCCTGGCCGATGAGCGTCGGGTCGAGGATCGGGCGCTCGCGGAGGGCGATCTCCATCGCGCCGAGCATCAGCTGGGCCTGCTGGGAGGCGCCGAAGAAGGTGAGCAGGTACCGGAGGTTCACGGGCGCCTGCGGCGCGTGGGCGAGCGCGCCGTTCGGGCTCGTGCGGGTCGGGAGGTCGTGCGAGCGCCGGCCCGGATCCGGCACGACCTGGACGAGGTAGATGTTCAGCCGCGGCTCCCGCGCCGACCCCGCCGCCGGCTCCTCCGGCCGGTCGTGCGTCACCCGCGCCTCCGGCACGGCCTGCCGGATCGCGGAAGCCGCCAGGTACCCGAGCGTCTGGGTCACCGCGGCGATGCCCTTGTACGTCGTCATCCCGCCGCGCTCCGCCGCCGCAGGTACTCGCTCAACGACACCGGCGCCGGCGTGTTCGGTGCCGCCCGCGGCGCGTCCTCCACGACCTCGATCGCCCCGATCTCCACCGTCACCCGAACCGGCTCCGCCCGCCTCCTCGCCGCCTCCCGCTCCTGTGTGCCTGCTTCCTCGCTCGCCCGACTCCGCCGCCGCACCGGCTGCGGCAGCCCAGCCGTCCCCACCTCATCCCCCCGCCGCTCCCACGAAGGGTTCGCAGCCACCTCCTGACGCCTCGCACCCCAGCCCGCGTCCGACCGCGACGCAGCATCCGGATTGCGCCCCGCGCTCGCGCCCGCCGCCGTATCTGCGCTCGCTTCCCGCACCGGCTCGCCCACGCTCCCCGCGACATCCCCGCGCCGCGCGTCCTCCCCCCTCACGCCCGCACGCTCAACCACGGCCCCAGCCGACTCACGAGCATCTCGCGCCGCCGTGTCCGCGCGCCCCTCAGCCGCCCGCTCGCCGATACCGCCCGCGCTCGCCACCGCCGGTGCGTCATTCGACAGCGAATCGGCCCTCGCCGTCTCCGCGCCCGCCTCGTCGCCACGCGCCCACACCGCTGCTTGTCCGCCCAGTTCCGCCGCGCGCGAACCACGCTCGCCCGCCCCGACCTCACGCGCCGTTCCGGCAGCTTCCGCCGCCACCGGCGTCGCATCTCTCGCGCCGACGTCGTCCCAGCGCCGCCGCTCCGCAGCCGCTCGCCCAACCGGACGCTCCGCCGCGCGTCCAGCATCGCCCTGCACCGCCTCGCGCGCGACCTCTCCAGCCGAGCCGACCTCCGCCGCCGCCGCGACGCGACGCTCCCGCTCGGCGTTGCCCGCATCGACGGGCTCACGACCTACGTCGTAGCTCCGCTCGACCGCCATCGGTGTCCCGTCGACCGGCGACAGCCGCGCTCGCGCAGCTTCCGTGCCATCCGCCACCACACCATCGCCCGCCCGCCGTCCGTCCGAATCGGACCCGCGCAACCGCTGACGGCTCGTGTCGGCATCCGGGTTCGCCGCCAACGGCTTCCCGTCAACCCGACGCGCACGGACACCGGATTCACTCGCGGGCTGCTCGTCGCCCCTTCCCCCCGCGACGTCCGCCCGCGTCTCATACGAGCGTCGCGTCTCAGCAACCGGCGCCTCACTCAGACCACCATCGAACTCCGTCGCCGCTTCCCTCGCTTCCCCGACGTGCCTGTCCGACGCGTTGCCATCCCGACGAGCAGCGTCCGCCGCCGCAGCGGTATCCCCGCGCAACTCACCCTCGCTCGCGCTGGCGCCGAGCGCCTCGTTCCTCCCCGCGACGCTGCGCGAGTCGTTGACGATCGGCCGAGCGTCGTGCGGTCCAGCCCCGCTCTCCGGTGCCTCGCCGGGCTCACGCTCCCGACGAGCCTCCCCACGCACCGCATCACGTTCCCGGCGAGCGTCGTCGCCCGCCGCATCGCCGAGCCCGCGTTCGACCGTTGCGTCCCGACGAGACTCCGCACCGCTGACCGTGCCTTCCGGCACTTCGTCCGAACGAGCTTCGCCGCTCGTCTCCCGGACCCCGCGTTTGTCCTGCGTTCGAACCCGACCGCCCACCGCGTCGACGACCCCGTCGTCGCGACGGACCTGGCCCGGCGCCACATCGCCGATCTCGCGCCCGGCCCCTGGGGCTGCCTCTCCACCCGCCGCCGCATCGAGCTCGCCGCGCACCTCGTCCCGACGAGCTTCGCCCCGCAATGCATCGCCCAGACGGAGCTCCCTCTTCTCTTCGTCCCGACGGACCTCCCTGCGCGCCGCGTCATCACGCTCGCCTGCGAGCGCCTCATGCGCCCGGGCCTCTCCGGCCGGCATGTCACCGAGCCCGCGCTCGAGGCCCTCATGCGGTCGAGCCTCGTCACCCACCGCGTCCGCGCTTCCGGGATCACGCACGTCTCCGCGGTCGGCGTCAGCGCTCACCGCCGCGCCCCACCCAAGCGGCTCGTCCAGAGGAGCTACCGGATCAGACGAGTCGCCGTTTTCGCGTTCCCGCCTCACGTCTCGACCCGCCTCACCGCCCACCACATCGACGAGTCCGCGCTCGCGCGCCTCGTGCGGACTGGCCTGGCCACTGGCCACCTCTCCGCCTTCGCGTCCAGGCGCATCGGTCGACGCGGGGTCACCACCCGCCGCACCGTCACGCTGAAGTCCGCTCGCCGCGTCCGGTCGAGCCTCGCGACCCACGGCATCGCCGAGTCCACGTCCGCGCCGCTCGTCGCGGTGAACGTCGCTCCGTGCCGTATCGCTGAGCCCGCGCTCGAGCAGCTCGTGTGGACGCGCCTGACCACTCGCCGGCTTGCCGTCTTGGTGTCCGGGCGCCTCCCCCGGATCTGGCTCGACGGGCGCCGCATCGTCTAGGGGAGACTCACCGCCCGCGGCAACGTCGAGTCCGTCGCCGTGGCGAGCTTCGGCCCGCACCGCTTCGCCGAGCCCCCGCTCGCGCAGCTCGTGCGGGCGCGCTTGGCCGCTCGCCCGCTCGCTGACCTCGCGTCCAGGCGCCACGATCGGGTCCCGCCCACGACCCGCCGCATCGTCTAGCTGACGCCCACTCCCCCCATCCGGACGAGCCTCGTCACCAGACACGTCGCCAAGTCCACGTCTGCGCACCTCGTCCCGACGAGCCTCCCCGCTCACCGCATCGCCGAGTTCACCTCCGCGCGCCTCGTCCGGACGAGCTTCACCGTGCACCGCATCGCCGAGTCCACCTCCGCGTACCTCGTCGCGGTGAACGTCGCCGCCCGCCGTCTCGCCGAGCCCGGGCTCGCGCGATTCATGCGGACGCGCCTGGCCACTGGCCGGCTCGCTGACATCGTGTCCAGGCGCCTCGATCGGGTCCGGCCCACGACGCGTCGCATCGTCGAGCCGACGCCCACTAGCCGCCTCCCGACGAGCTTCGTCACCCGACGCGTCGCCGAGTTCGTTTCCGCGCGCCTCACCCCGGCGAGCATCGGCCCGCGCCGTCTCGCCGAGCCCGCGTTCGTGCGCTTCGTCCGGACGCGCCCGGCCACTCGCCGCGTCGCCGCCGTCGCGTCCAGGCGCCTCGGTCCGCCCCGGCTCACTGCCCGCCGCGTCACCGAGCCGAAGCTCGTGCACCTCGTCCCGACGCGCCTCACCACCCACCGCATCGCCGAGCCGCTCCCGGCGTACCTCGTCCTGGTGAGCTTCGGCGCGCGGCGGATCGCCGAACCCCGGCTCGCGCAGCTCGTACGGACGAGCCTGGCCGCTCGCCGCATCGCCGCCTTCGCGTCCAGGCGTCTCGCTCCCCCGCGGCTCGCTGTCCGCCGCGAGATCGAACGGGTGCCCCTGCACCTCATCCCGGCGAGCATCACCACCCACCGCCTCGCCGGGTTCACCGCGGCGCACCTCGTCCCGGTGAGCTTCGGCGCGCGACGGATCGCCGGACCCGGGCTCGCGTAGCTCGTGGGGACGAGTCTGGCGAGTCGCTGCCTCGCCGACTTCGAGTCCAGGCGCCTCGATCCGCCCCGGCTCGTTGCCCGCTGCCTCGTCAAGCCGGCGCTCGCGCGCCTGACCAGCTACCGCATCGCCGAGTCCGCTTCCGCGCACCTCGTCCGGGTGAGCGTCACTACGCGCCGCATCGCGCGGCCCGCGTCCTTCGTCCGGGCGGACCTCGCCGCCCAGCGCGTCGCCGCGCGTCTCGTCCGCCGAAGTCTCGCCCCGCACCGCATCACCGAGCGCGGGTTCACGGACCTCATCCCGACGAGCCTCGCCGCCCACCACATCGCCGGCCTCGTCGCTGCGCGGCTCGTCGCCGCGATCTTCACGCCCGAGCGCATCGCCAGGGACACCCCCACGCACCGAATCGGCGAACTCGCCCGCACGCGCTTCGCCCAAACGAGGGGTGTTCGAGGCTGCTGCGGTGTCCGTGCGCGGATCGGCTCGGCTGTCGGGCGCGTCGATCGCGCGCGCGTCGTCAGTGGTCGGGCGTATGTCGGCCGAGCCGGCTGCGTCGCTGCTCGCGCGCTGGCGCGGAGCCGTCCGAGGAGCGTCGCCGGTGACCGGGGAGTCGTCGGGAAGGCGGCGAGCAACCAGCGGCATCGGCTTGTCCGCGCCGGCGGGAGCCTCGACGCCGGTGTCGGTCGTGATCTCGCGGGCGGGGCCGGCATCGTCGGACTGGCGGCGGAGCGGCGCCGGCTGGGGCGTGGTGGTGTGGTGGGGGTCCGCGTCGGTGCCGCGACGGGTGGCTTCGGGGTTCGCCCCCTGGTCTCGTGCGGCGGAGGGTTCGCGAGGCTCGGCAGCCCGGGCCGGGGCTTCGGGGCTGGGGTCGGAGATGGCACTCGGAGCGACGTCGGTGGGCTCGGGCGCGCGCCTCGGTGCGGCGTTCGGGGGAGGTTCGGCGTCGGAGTCGGTCGGTGCTGTCCCGTGCGTCTCGGCGTCGATCGCTTCCGCTGCGGCCGCAGAGCGAGAAAGGTCGTGTGCGTTCAGGTCCGGCTCAGCCCGCTCCGCTTCCGGGGGAGGCCGGCTGTCGATGTCGGGCGGCAGCTCTTCGCTTGCGCTCGCGGCGGGAGACTGGGCGCGCGCCTCTGCCTGCTCGTACGCGCTCGCAGCGCGTTCGGCTTCGGGCGGAGGGGCGGGCGCTGGCGCTTCGCGACCGTGGCGTGTCTCGGCGGCATCGCGTGCGACCGGGTCGGCCGTAGGTGCCGGGGGGGCAACGACGTGCTCCGGCCGATCTGCGGTCGGCTCGACAGGGTCGGGGCGTGTCGAGTCGGTCAGCCGGACGCGCTGCGGGTCGGCTGGTTCGGCGACGCGGGAGTCCGTGCGGTGCGTGCGCGGGTCCGGATCGTCGCTGTGCTGCGGAGGAGCGGCGTGCCGTTCGCTTGCGGGCGACGATTCGTCACGCTGCGCGAGCGGATCGGTGGGGGCCGCGAGAGCGTCTCGGTTGGGCTGATGCGGACCGGTTTCGGCGTTCGGACGGGGCGCTTCGAGACGGTCCGGAGGTGGCTGGCTGACCTCCCGTCCCGTGCTCGCTGTGGCCGGCGGATCAGCCAGGCGCGAGGGAGCGTCGTGGTCGGGCGTCCGAACGAAGCTCGTGTCGGTGGCGGTACGAGGAGGCGCGGCGTCAGGATCGGGCGCTTCGTCGGCGCTCGGTGGAGCTTCGTGCGCGGGATCGGACCGCTGAATCTGGTCGGAGTCGGGCTCGGCGGGCGGCAGAGTCGCGCTCGAAGTGGGAGCAGGAAGGCCGGGCGCGGGGAGGCGCCGGACCGGCGGTGGGAGGCGCGGGATGGTCGGCGCGCCGCGGACGCCGCCGTCGGGTGGGAGCAGCTCCGGCGGCGACTCGAAGCGGGAGGGGGTGGCGGGCCAGATGAGGTCGGGGCCCGGGTCGACGAGGCGGGCGGCGAGCCGCGCGAAGAGGTCAGCCATCGGTCAGGCGCTCGACGTAGCGGCGGCGCCGGCGGGAGGAGAGCTCCAGCACCTGCGCCTCCGTCCAGCCGTACCCCATCGCCAGCTGGTGCACCTCGTCCAGCAGCTGCTCGCCCGCCCGCGACAGCTCCCGCCACGCGAAGAGCGCGATGTCCAGCACCGGCCGCCACTCCAGCCCGCACGCGGCACACGCCATCGGCACGCGCACCTCGGTCATCGGCTCCGCCTCGATGATCGCCTCCCCCAGCGCCTCGAGCAGCTCGTCGGGCGCGGCCAGCGGGTCCACGGCGCTCCCCTCGTACGAGCAGGACACCACGCACGAGCGCACGAGCGACATGCGCGCGAGCTCGACGTCGAAGCACGCCGCCGCGGCGGCCAGCGCGACCCCGTCGGGCGCCCGCCCCTCGACCTCCCACGCACCGGCGGACACCCGCACCACGGCGGGCGGAGCCACCGACTCAGACGGATCCACGAGCCCCACGTGCGCGCGCGGAACCCGAACCGTCAGCAGCATCCCGCACGACGGGCACGTCACCCGCGACAGCAGCGTCTCCCCCAGCGTCCCGCACCGCAGCGCGACGATCCACGCGTCCCGCGCACCGAGCGACACCGCGTCCAGTGCGGCCTCGTCCAGCGACGGAGCCGCGGCCGCGAGCATGATCCGCCCGCGGTCCGCGTTCGTCCCGTCGCCGCCGGCGTCGACGACCTCCAGCAGCTGCGCCGCCGACAGGCCGCTGCGTGCCGCCGCCATCCTCTCGCCCGCGGGTCCGACCGGCCGGCGCCGCTACGACTGCCCGGCCGCCTCGCTCGCCGGCGGGTACGCGACGCTCGTGTCGCGATCCCACCCCTCGTGCTCGATCGTCATGCTCGCCAGCGCGACGACGTTCGCGTCACCGGCCAGCTCCGGCATCGCCGTGTACTCGCTCGGCCAGCAGTGGTAGAGGTTGTACCTCAGCGCGATCATCCCCTGCTGGTCGTACAGCTCGATCTGCATGGGCTTGCGGAACGTGCCGAGCTGCGTCTGCGTCCCGAGCTGCTGCGTGTTCGGGTAGTTCCACATGAGGTTCGCCCAGTCCTCGAACGCGGTGTCGGTCGTGATCCCGCGCGAGAGCCGGATCGGCTCGTAGTCCGTCTGCCCCGGGATCTTCAGCGCGCTCTGCGGCTGCCCGCCCGCGTGGAACGAGACCACCTGCGTGCGCCGGGTCAGCCCGCTCACGTTCGTCACCGCGGCGACGTACTTGTTGTCCCACTTGACCAGGAAGTTGTAGGTCAGGAACGGGTTCGTGACCTCGGTGGTCAGGGTCGGCGGCATCTGCCAGGGCTCCTAGCTCGCGGCCGACGCCGCGTCGATCTGGATGTTGAGCATCACGAACTCGGCCGGGTCGACCGGCGCGAACGCGACGTTGACGTTCACCTTCCCCTCGAGCATGTCGGTGGGCGAGGTGGTGGAGGCGTCGCACGCGACGCTGTAGGCGGAGGCCGCGCTGGCGCCCGCGAACGCGCCGGCCCCGAAGAGGCCGGCCATGAACGAGGTCACCTCGAGCGAGATCGACGCCCACAGCGCCGGACCGTTGGGCTCGAAGACCGCCCACTTGAGGCTCTGCTGGAGGCTCTGCTCGATGTAGTCGGTCAGCCGCCGGACCGGCACGTACTTGAACGCGCTGCCGATGAGGTCGGCGCCCGCGGTCGTGCGCGCGCCCCACACGACGGTGCCGTACACCGGGAACGTGCGGATCACGTTGATGCCCACGACGTTGAGCTGGCCGTTGATGTCGTCGGTGATCGTCGTGTCGGCGAGCCCGACGACGCCGTTGAGCCCCGCCTCGACGCCCGCGGGCGCCTTCCACACGCCGCGGTTCGTGTCCGTGGTCGCGTAGATGCCCGCGACCGTGCCGCTCGGCGGAACGAGGCGCGGAAGCCCGGTCACCGGGTCGACGATCTGGATCCACGGGTAGTAGGCCGCGGCTGCGACCCGATCGGCGCCCAGGATGCCGGACGCCCAGGTGCCCATGAGCGTCGCGAGCCCGGGGCTGGCGGTCCCGCCGATGGTGTCGACCGTGTCGCTCCCGGTCGGGTACGCGGCCGCCGGCGCGGGCGGGTCGATGATGAGGAACGCCTGGTTGTCCTCGCAGTAGCTCCCCGCGTCCTGGTAGACGGAGACCTGCGTCGCGAGCGGCTGCAGCGGCAGGTCGGGGATGCACATGAGGTTGAAGACGTTCGGCGCGATGTTGTCCAGCCGCGCGCCGGTCGCGGTCTCCGTGCCGACCGCCTTCTGGAAGTCGATCGTCGGGTCGACGCCGCCGCCCAGCGTGGCCGTGACCGTGCCGGGGACCGCCGTCGAGCTGCCACCGCCCGCCGGAGCGTCACCGCCACCCGCAGGCGCGTCACCGCCGC
>DATMVO010000476.1:0-2430 GCA_035563115.1 Solirubrobacteraceae bacterium | reverse complement strand
TCGCCCCGCTCGTCCCCGCGCTGGCGACCGCCCTCCAGCCGCTGCTGCGCACCCCGCTGCGCGGCGCGCTGTCGACGCTGATCGACAAGCTCCCCGAGGGGCCGACCGAGGAAACGCGCGAGCGCGCGCGCTGGACGGTCGTCGCCGAGGCGCACGGGGAGGACGGCCGCGTCGGCCGCGGCACCGTCGAGGGCAGCGACGTCTACGGGATCACGGCGGTGATGGCGGTCGAGATCGCGCGGCGGATGGCCGCCCCGGGCTACGACCGCGCCGGCGCGCTCGCGCCGGCGCAGGCCGTCGACCCCGCCGACTTCCTCGGCTTCCTGGGCGAGCACGGCGTGAGCTACCGCGTCGACGGGCCCACGCGCGCCGGCGAGCGCGCCCGCACCTGACGCGCGCGGCGTCCGGCTACAGGTCCACGTCGCCGCGCCGGATCGCGAGCGTGATGGCGTGCGCCCGCGTCCGCGCACCGAGCTTGCGCATCGCGTTGTTGACGTGCGTGCGCACCGTCGCGGGGGAGAGCACGAGCGCCTCGGCGATCTCCGGCCCGTCCGCGCCGTGGGCGACCATCCGCATCACCTCGCGTTCGCGCGCCGAGAGCGAGCCGGAGGCGACGACGAGCTCCCCCGCCGACGCGCTGCCGCGCACGGGCACGCAGATGCCCATGTGCCGGTGCGGCCCGACGTGCGCGACCGCGCTGACGTCCACCTGCAGCCGGCGCCCGCCGGGGAGGTGGAGCTCGCACACCGACGTGAGCGTCCCCGCGCTGAGGAACCGGCGCCACGTGTCGTCCAGCGTGTCGCGCTGGTCGGGCGCCGCGAGGTCGTCGACGCGCAGCGTCAGCAGCTCGCGCCGCCCCACGCGCAGCATCGCGACCGCCGCCTGGTTGGCGTCGACGCACCGGCGCTCGTCGTCGGCGACGACCATGGGGCGCGGTGAGCGCTGGAACAGCTCGGCGATGTCGACGTCGTCGATCCCTCGACCGGGTGTCATCCGTGCCACCCTCCTTGTCCGACCGACTCTACGCGGGCAGTCACCCGAAGGGATAGGCCAACGGCGCCGACTTCTCGAGCCGGCCCAGTCGGTCCTCGTCGGGGAGCGACAGCGCGAAGCGCTCGAGGTCGGTGACGAGCCGCGTCTCCGCGGCGACGGTCGGATCCTCGACCTCGACCCACCCGAACATGCGGCCGTCGGAGATGCGGCAGCGCACCCAGCCCCCGGTGCGGCGCTCGACGATCGCGGCGCCGATCCCCGATGGGCTGCGCGTGGCGCGCGCCGCGGCGCGGCGCTCCACGTTGCGGATGTCGTCGGTCAGGCCCCCGTCCATCAGGTCTACTTATCCGTTGCCGCGCCCGACCTCACGGAAGATCATCATTCGACGTAGGGTGCTTGGGCAGGATCTTTCAACCCAAATGCCGCCGGCGGGCGTCGTGCGGGGCGCGCTAGCTTCCCCGGCGCGATGGACTGGCAGATCCTCGGCGAGACCTTCCTCACCCTCGTGGTGATCATGGACCCGATCGGCATCGTGCCGATCTTCATCGCCACGACCGGCAAGCTGTCGCCCGAGCTGCGCCGCAAGGCCGCGTTCCGCGCGGTCGGCGCCGCGAGCATCCTCGTGCTCGGCTTCGCGCTGATCGGCCGGTTCATCCTCGAGTACCTGCACGTGAGCGTCGAGGCGCTGTCGATCTCCGGCGGCCTGCTGCTCCTGCTGGTCGCGCTCGAGATGCTCCGCGGGCTCGACTCGCCCGACGCGGAGTCCGAGGACGTCGCGCTCGTCCCGCTCGCCACGCCGCTCGTCGCCGGCCCGGGCGCGATCGCGACGGTCATCGTCCTCGTCCGCCAGAACACCGAGACGCCCGAGCGGCTCGGCGTGCTCGTCGGGATCATCGGCGCGCTCGGCACCGTGCTGCTCGCGCTGCTCCTCGCGGGCTGGCTCTCGCGCAAGCTCTCCGAGTCGTTCGTGTCGTTCCTGACGCGGGTCTTCGGCCTGCTGCTCTCGGCGATCGCCGTGCAGCTCGTCGTCGACGGCGTCAAGGGCCTCAGTTGAGACCGGTCTGACACTGACCGCGCGGCGGCCCGCGCGTAGCGTCGCGGCATGGCTTCACCCGACGACGCCGCCGCCGCACGCGACCGGGTGCGCGGCGAGCTCCAGCGCCAGGCCGAGACGGCGCAGCGCCTGCTCGCCACGGGCCGTCAGGGCACCGCGACCGTCACCGCGATCCGCGACACGGGCGTGACGGTCAACGACAACCCGCAGGTGGAGCTCGACCTCGACGTCGCCGTGGAGGGGATGCCGGTCTTCCCGGTCACCCACCGGCAGGTCATCTCCCGCCTCGCGCTCGGCAGCTTCCAGCCCGGCGCCAGCGTCCCCGTGCGCGTCGACCCGCAGCAGCCGCGCACGCTGATCATCGCCTGAGGCGGCGGGGGCGA
>DATMVO010000475.1:0-49733 GCA_035563115.1 Solirubrobacteraceae bacterium | reverse complement strand
TGTCGCCCTTCGGACCGGTGTCGCCCTGCGCGCCCGTGTCGCCCTTCGCGCCGGTGTCGCCCTTCTCGCCCTGGTCCCCGGTGTCGCCCTTCGGCCCACCCACCGGCACGGTGCCGGTCCCGGCCAGCGTCACGGTCAGCGCCGCGTCGCCGGAGCCGGTCGCGACCGCCAGCTCGCCCAGGCTCGCGCCCTGCTTCTCCGGCGCGAACCGGATCGTGACCGTGCACGACGCGCCCGCCGCGAGCGTCCCGCGGCAGCCGTCGCGCGTGACGAGGAACGCATCCGGGTCCGCGCCGCCGACCGACACCTCCGGCGTCACCGCCGAGCCGCTGCCGTTCGTCACCGTGACCGCGCGCGACGCGCCGATCCGGCCCTCCTCGACCGACCCGAACGCGGGCGTCGTCGCGGTCAGCGGCGTGGTCCGCTCACCCGGCGCCAGCGTGTAGCCCGCCGGGAGCACCTTCGCCGCCGGCTGCTGGACGAGCCCGCCGGCCGTCCCCGGCATCTCCAGCACGGGGACCCGCAGCTGCAGGTCGCTCACCGCGATCGTCTGCTGCGGCGCCGCGGCCGACGCCGTCCGGGCGTACGGCGAGTCCTGCGCCAGGAGCTCCAGCTTGACCACGTGGCCGCCGGCGATCCGGTAGGCCTGCGGGAAGAGCTGGAAGACCTGCCGCGTCGGGCCGGCGCCCACGCCGGTCGGGCGCAGGATCGCGCGGCCGATCAGCCGCTGGGTCCCCGCCGCCGGGTCGACGTCGAGGAGCCGGCCGATGATCGCGTCGTTCGCGCCGGTCACCGTCGTGGTGGCGATCACGGTCGCCGAGCCGGCGATGGTGAAGCCGCCGGCCGGCGCCGGGTCCAGCGTGTACGTCGCCGCCGACGCGTTCGTCGCCGCAGGCGCGGTCGAGCAGACCGAGCCGCCGATCATCGGCGCGTTCGGCGCGGTGCCGGGCGCGACGATCGACTGCGGGGTCGAGCTGGCCTCGCGGATCTCGCCCTTGGCGAGCGCACCCCAGCTGGGCGCGCTGGTGGTGACCGCCGCCGAGGCCGGGCACGCGCTCGTGACGATGTCGACGCCGCCGAGCGCGTCCGCCGGCTGGCTGCCCGCGCCGCGGACGTAGAAGTCGACCCACGCCGTCTGGGCCGCGGCCAGCTGCGCCGCCTGCCCGCCGTCGTTCAGGCCGCGCTGGTGCCCGTGGTCGCTGTGGAACATCTTGATCGGCACCGTCGGGTGCAGCGCGCGGATCTTGTTGTAGTAGCGGACGGTCTCGCTGACCGGGAACAGGTCGTCGTTCCACCCGCTCGACAGCAGCATCGGCGCGGGCGGCGTCGACGCGTCGAGGTAGTAGCTGGAGTGGTTCTCGGTCAGTTCGTCGATCGTCGCCTGGGCCGCGGGGTCGGCGTCGTACGGGCCGCCGGTGGAGACGACGTCGTTCCAGCCGACCATGTCGCCCTCGGGGTCGAGGCCCTTCGGGGCGTAGAACCCGAGCGGGCCGGCGGCGTAGAGGCCGGCGTTGAGCGCCTGCTTCTGCACGCCGACGCGCCGGTCGCCGTTCACGCCGCGGTAGGGCGAGCTGGCGACGTAGTCGAGCGTCGAGCCGTTCGGCGCGAGCGAGTACGCGAGGTCGGTCCACGGGATGTCGGGGGTCGCCGCGGCGGTGCGCATCGGCTTGCCGCCCGGGCTCGTCCACGGGACGAGATCGCCGTCGGTCTCCTGCATCCGGTCGTTGAGCGCGCCGAGCGCCATCGACATGCCGCCGCCGTACGAGCCGCCGGTGGCGGCCGTCTTCTGGCCGTCGATCGTGCCCTCGTCGGCGAGCACGCCGAGGAGGTGCTGCACGTCGCGTACCTCGTACGCGTTGTGCATCAGGTGGATGTAGCCCTTGGCGCACGCCGCGGGCTTGGGCGCCGGGACGCCGGCGCCGCAGGAGCCCTGCCACCCGCGCGGGCTGACGGAGAAGACGGCGTAGCCGCGGCTCGTCCAGCGGGTGGACGTGCCGTCGGTGCCGGTGAGCGCGGCCTTGCCGCCGCTCCAGCCCGGGTAGACGCCGACGACGGGGAACTGGCCGTCGGTCCCGCTCGCCGGCTCGGGCGGCAGCACGACCGCGACGTCGATCGGCGTGCCGTCGAAGCTGGGGACGGTCGTCAGGTTGCCGGTGCAGACGCGGGTGCCGTTGCTCGCGGCGGAGCAGGCGATGGGCGAGCTCGTGCTCGTGAAGACCTGCGTGACCGCCGCGTCGGCGACAGCGGGCAGGGCGAGGGAGGCCGCCAGGGCAGCGGCCAGCGCGGACAGGCGCATGGGGACAGGTACCTCTTCTCCTGGGGGTGGGCCGGGGCGCGCGGGCGCGCTCCGGCGGCGGACCCTAAGCGGCATCTGGGCGCTCCGGAACCTCGTCCATTCGTCCAGCGAGGCTCAGTGCAGCGTTTGCCCGCCAACCTGGCGCGCGCGGGTCATAAACGGGACGCGATGACCGACTACTCGCACACCGCCCACCGCAGCCCAGAGGTCACCGTGCCCGTCTTCCGCAATCTGTCCATCGCCAAGAAGCGGTACGCCGGCTTCGCGGCCGTCCTGCTCGTGCTGCTCGTCCTCGGGCTGCTCGCGCTCGCGAAGATGGGCTCGATCTCCGACGGCGCTCGGTCGATCAACCAGGAGGTCGTCCCGAGCATCGGCGTCGTCGACGACATCGCCATGCTCGCCCAGGACTACCGCAAGGACCAGTTCCGGCACCCGATCACCAACCCGAAGAAGAAGGCCGAGCTCTTCGAGGAGATGCCGCAGACGGTGGCCAAGATCGACAAGCTCTTCGCCGACTACGAGAAGCTGATCGTCAACGACCGCGACCGCCAGCTTCGCGCCGCCGCGCAGGCCGCGTGGAAGGCCTACCTCGCCGACTCGCAGCGGTCCACCGAGCTCGTCAAGGCGGGCGACATCCGCGGCGCGGTCCTGGCCATCGACGGCACTGCCCTGAGCGACGTCGAGGACACGCTCGAGGCGTGGGCGGACTACAACGACAAGCTCGGCGACGAGGCCTACGCCGACTCCGTGTCCACGTACGACGGCGCGCGCAGCCTCATCATCGGCTTCATCGTCTTCGCCGTGCTCCTCGCCGGCGCGATCGGCTTCCTCGTCGCCCGCTCGATCACCGGCGGCATCGGCCAGGTCCTGCGCGCCGCGCGCGGCATCTCCGCCGGCGACCTCGAGCAGGAGATCACCGTCCAGTCGCGCGACGAGGTCGGTCAGCTGGCGGACGAGTTCCGCACCATGACCGTCTACCTCGGCGAGATGGCCGGCAACGCGGAGCGCGTCGCCCAGGGCGACCTCACCGCCCAGGTCACGCCGCAGTCCGACCGCGACGCGCTCGGCAACGCGCTCCACACGATGGTCGGCAAGCTCCGTGAGCTCGTCGGCTCGGTCCAGTCGAGCGCCTCGACCCTCTCGTCCGCGTCGCAGGAGATGGCGTCGACCTCCGAGGAGGCCGGCCGCGCCGTCGGCGAGATCGCCTCCGCCGTGTCGGACGTCGCGCAGGGCGCCGAGCGCCAGGTGCGGTCGGTCGAGCAGGCCAAGCGGGCGTCCGAGGAGGTCTCGGCCGCGACCGAGGCGTCCGCCCGGTCCGCGCGGGAGACGGCCGACGCCGCCGCCGAGACGCGGCTCGTGGCCGCCGAGGGCGAGCAGGCCGTCGCCCAGGCTACGGAGGCCATGCGCCAGGTCCGCGAGTCGTCGGGCGGCGTGACGGCCACGATGCAGCAGCTCTCGACGAAGTCCGAGCAGATCGGCGGGATCGTCGAGACGATCACCGGCATCGCGTCTCAGACCAACCTGCTGGCGCTGAACGCGGCCATCGAGGCGGCGCGCGCCGGCGAGCAGGGGCGCGGCTTCGCGGTCGTCGCCGAGGAGGTCCGCAAGCTGGCCGAGGAGTCGCAGTCCGCGGCCGCCACGATCGCCACGCTGGTCGAGGAGATCCAGGGCGAGACCACCCAGGCCGTCGCGGTCGTCGAGGAGACGAACGCGCGGACCGAGGAGGGCTCGGCCACGGTCGAGCAGGCGCGGGACGCGTTCTCGCGGATCGGCGTCTCCGTCGACGGGATGACCGGCCGGGTCGACGCGATCGCCGCCGCCGTGCAGCAGATCGCGGTCTCCGCCCAGCAGGTGCAGGACGACATGACCGAGGTCGCCGCGGTGGCCGAGGAGTCGTCGGCCTCGTCCGAGCAGGTGTCCGCCTCCACCGAGGAGACGAGCGCCTCCGCCCAGGAGATCGCGTCGTCAGCGCAGCAGCTCGCCGGCACCGCGTCCGAGCTCGAGGAGCTCGTCGGGCGGTTCACGCTGGCCTAGCGGCCGCGGGTCGCCTCCAGCAGAAGACGGTGCTCGCGCAGCCGCCTCCGGGCGGCTGTGCGTCGTTCCGGGACCGCTTGCGCGGCGCCCCGAGCCCGCGGTCAGCGGTGGTGCAGGCGCTCCTCGGCCGCGCGGAGGGCCGCGATGCGGCGCTCCACCGGCGGGTGCGTCGCGGTCAGGCGGCGCACGAACGGCGCGTCGGCGACGTCGTCGCGCCAGGTGCGGTCGGCGTGGCGGACCCGCACGGGCAGCAGGTTGAACGCGTTGCGCGCCGCCGCGATCCGGAGGTCCTCCTGCGGCAGCCGCGGCGCGGTGTGGGAGAGCTTCATCAGCGCGGACGCGAGCGCCGAGGGGCGGCCGGTCAGCTCCGCCGCGCCGGCGTCCGCCGCCAGCTCGCGCGACCGGGCCAGGGAGCTCGTGCCGAGCGACGCGAGCGTCCCGACGAACCACGCCACGAGCGCGCCGGCCAGCAGGAACCACACGCTCGGCACCCGCGCCGCGCCTTCCTTCAGCGCCGCGCCGGGCAGCCCGACGACGGTCATCACGGTTGCGTCCCCGTGCGCGACGTGGCAGAGCTCGTGCGCGATCACCGCCTCCAGCTCACCCGGCTCCAGCGCGTCGACGAGACCCTGCGTCAGGTGCAGCCGCGCCCGGCGCGCAGGAAGGTCGATGATCCAGCTGTTCGGCTGCGGGTCGTCCTCGAGCACGATGTCCGGCTTCGCGATGTCCGCGCGCACGCACAGCCGCTCGACCAGCCCGTGCAGCTCCGGCGCCTCCTCCGGCCCCAGCACCCGCGCATGATCGTCCCGCCTCCGCGCCTTCCGCGCCGCGAACAGGCCGAACACCGCTGCCAGCGCCACCCCGCCGACCACCTTCGGCGGCAGCATCACCGCGATCGCCACCACCGCCGCGACCACAGCCGCCGGCGTCACGACAGCCGTCGCCACCATCCGGGCCTGCAGCCCTCGATCCGGCACCAGCAGCACTCGACGCGCCATGGCTCTGATGGTGCCAGACCCGCGAGGCGGCCACCGCCGCTTCGGCACGGATTTCAGGGCTGCATTGATCGATCGAGCACCTACCGAAGGTGAATCACGCGGCGTCGCGGTCAGGCGTGCGTCCGCGCAGGTCGCGCTCGAGCGCACTCAGCGACGAACTCAAGAACCGCAGCTGGCGAGCGCTCTGACCAGCGGTCGCAGCCCATGTCGCTGAGGACACGGTCGTGACCTGCTCCACCTCGCGAAGCGTCGTGACGACGATCGACCGCAACTCCTGCTGGTACTCGTGGACAAGGTGCGTCTCACGTGTCCGTTCACGTCGCTTCGTTCGATCGACGTTCGGCCCAAGTAGCTCATCGAGGGTTCTGTGGAGCCGCAGGCAGTCTCGTGCGAGAGCCCGCTTGACTGCGCGTCGGGATTTGCGGCTCCACGGCGGCGCCGCGGGAAGCCGCAGCGCGTGCCACCGGACGCTCATGAGAGCGGCGATCACAATGCAAGCTCCCCCGAACGCGTACAACGTGGTGGCCAGGGCGTCAGGTACGGCGACTGGCGAAACCGATGCGGCGAGCCCGAGCACGCCAACGCCGAGCCCAAGAATGGCGAGTCGGTCGACCCGGGGGCGCTGTCCCGCCATCTCAGCCTGTGACTCCGATACGCGGCGACACGCGCAGGTGCCAGAACCGGCTCACGACTCGCCTCCGTTCTTGCTACGCCGCTTCGCTTCGAGCTCGGACACGTCACCGCTCTTGACGGCTTCGTGTTCGGCGCGAATGCGGCGGATCTCGCTGACGCGAGGCTCCTGTTGAAGCATCGCTATCCGCTCGCGAAGGATCGCTCGGATGTAGTCAGCGAGTGGCTCCCTGTCGAGGAACGCCCCGATTTCGAGGAGGTCGGCCTCATCCTCAGGCAGGCGGATGTTTATCTGTCTCTGAGGCGCCATTGAGCGTTCTGACCGGGGCAGCTGCTACGTGCTACAGCGTAGCCTGCTTCGCGCTATCTGGCTACAGCGAAGCGCCGGCACCGGGTTATCGGTACATCGCCCGCGGGATGCGAGTGAACGCTTCTGGGCTGGGTGGCCCGCTAGCTCTGCACGCTCTCCGCAATGACGCGCGGGCGCTGTTCGCCGAGCGCGGCACGGGCGTCTACGGCCGCACCGACCGGAGAACGAGAAAGGCCCGGCTAGTGCCGGGCCTTTCGGTAGTGCCCCCGGAAGGAATCGAACCTTCAACCTTCGGATTAAGAGTCCGCTGCTCTGCCAGTTGAGCTACAAGGGCGGGTGGCGATCCATTTTAGCGCCCTCTCGCCGGGGCTTCACGTCTGTGACGTGTGTCGCGTAGTTCGCGGCGGGTGGGTCAGCCCGTGGGGAGGGCGCCGCCGGACGTCGTGGTCGGGGCCGGCGTGGTCGAGGCGCCCTGCTGCTGCTGCTGGAGCGCGATCTGCGCCTTGACCTGGTCCAGCTGCTCCTTGAAGTCCTTGCGCTCGTCCTTCGGCGTCAGCTCGACGGCGCGGTCGGCCGCGAGGTCGCCCTTGCGGTCCTGGCCGGCGAGGTAGGCGAGCTGCGCGAGCGTGCCGAAGTCGCCCGGGCCCACGTCGTCGCCCAGCGACTCGAGGTACGCCTCCTGCGCGCGGACGGCGCCGGTGTTGTCGTCCAGCGACGACAGCGCGGCGCGCATGGTCGCGGCGGCGTCGCCGTTGACCTTGTCGCCCGCGAGCTTCACGTGGCGGTTCCAGGCGTCGCGTGCCGCGACGAGGTGCCCGCGCGCGGCGCCCGAGAACGTGTTCTCGGTCTGGTTGTAGCCCTTCGACGAGGTCGCGAGCTGGTACTCGGCGGTCGCGAGGTCGGCCCAGAACGCCGGGTTGTTCGGGTTCTGCTCCGTCTTCTTCGCGGCGTCGTCGCGCCGCTCCTCGAACTGCTCGTTCGCGTCCCCGTCGCTGTTGGAGAACGCATCGAACAGGCCACCGTTCACGTCACCGCCGATGCCGAACAGCACCAGACCGCCGCCCATGAGGATGGCAAGCGACAGGTAGATGACCTGCACGGTTCTGCGGCGACCCCGGCCGCGTAGATCGAACAGCATGTTGAGGTTCAGTCCTCGTCGTCGTCGAAGGCGATGGCGTAGCTGTCCTCGTCCTCATCGGCGTCATCCCCCTCGCCCCACCAGGAACCAGGCGGACTCACCCGATTGAGCCACGCGCTCAGCAGAATACTGATCTCGAAGAGCAGGAAGAGGGGCACCATCGCGAGCAGCATCGTGATCGGGTCCGGCGTCGGGGTGACGACCGCGGCGAGAATCGCGAGCGCGAGCAGCACGTAGCCCCAGTTCTTCTGGAGCTGGCGCGGCGTGAGGATCCCCAGGCGCGTGATCGCGATGACGACGATCGGGATCTGGAACAGGAGGCCGATGCCCGCGATGAAGACGACGGCGAACTTGTAGTAGTCCCGCGCCTGGAGCAGGATGTCGAAGTCGTCGTCGTTGAAGTTCTGCAGGAACCCGACGGCCCGCGGTAAGACGACGAAGTACCCGAACGCGACGCCCGCGGCGAAGAGGAACGGGACCATCGACATGAGCGGGAGCGCGATCTTCCGCTCCCCCGGCGCGAACGCGGGCAGGACGAAGGCGTACGCCTGCCACAGCAGGATCGGCAGCGCGATGAGCAGCGCGGCGTAGAACGCGACCGACACCGTGGTGGTGAACGGCTCGGCCACGCCGAGCGTCACGGGCAATCGCTCCTGGTTCTTCGGCGTCGCGTCCGCCGCCGCCTGGGAGGTCTTCGCGGCGGCGAGCTCCTGCTGGGCGAGCAGGGTGAACTCGCGCTTCTCCGCGTCGTTGTCCGTGCGGTTCGCGAGCGCCTTGTACGCCACCGCGGCGCGCCGGTGCGCGGCGGCCTCGCCGGCGAACGCCCGGCCGGAGAGGATCTGGTACCTCGCGGCCTGCTCGAGCGGGTCCTTCGAGTCGGCGTTGGAGCCGTCGAGGTTCTGCGTCTCCTTCAGCGGCTCGTTGACGATCTTGAGGATCGCCTCGTTCTGCCAGAACGTGAAGCCGAAGCAGGCCACCAGCGTGAGCACGCAGATGATGAGCCGGCTACGCAGCTCGTCAAGATGCTCGGTGAGGCTGAGCCGGTCCTCGTGGGACAGCGGCTTGCGCAGCGCGGTGGCCATCGGCGGGGAGCGGAGGCTCCGGGACTACTGGCGCTCGGCGACCTGCTCGTCGCGGCGCTCGGCCTCCGCGGCGGAGGTCGTCGAAGCGGTCGGGGCGGCGCCGAGCGACGGGCGCTCAGCCTCGTCGTCATCGCGCTTGTCGCCGCTGATGGAGTCCTTGAACTCGCGCATGCCGCTGCCCAGCGACCGACCCAGCCCAGGAAGGCGCTTCGGACCGAAGATGACAAGCAGGATGATGAGGACGATGACGAGTTCTGGGATGCCGATCGGGCCCATGGAAGCTCCTCGGGAGGGTGTGCGCCAAGCGTAGCGGCGAAGGGGTCAAGTCCTGTGCGTCACGAGCCGATGAATGGATCACCGAGAGGCAATCCATGAGCCAGCACGCCGAGCACCATCACCACCACGTCCGCCGCGTCGTCCTTCCTTCGGGCAAGACCATCGAGGTCGTCTACTTCGACGACCAGCTCGTCCCGGCGGCCGACGTCGTCCCGGCAGCCGCTCCGGCGCCCGAGGTCCACGACGACCTCCACGTCTGCGGCTCCTGCGCCTCCGAGCTCGTCTACCCCGTCGAGTGGGACGAGGCCGGCCCGTCGCACTGGGAGGTCGTCCTCCGCTGCCCGAACTGCGAGTGGAACGGCACCGGTGTCTTCACGCAGGACTCGGTCGAGCGCTTCGACGAGGAGCTGGACCGCGGCACGGAGTGCCTGGTCCGCGACCTCAAGCGGCTCATGACGGCCAACATGGAGGACGAGATCGAGCGCTTCGTCACCGCGCTCGACGGCAACCACGTCCTCCCCGAGGACTTCTAACGTCGCGCGAAGGCCGAGCTTGCGAGTGCCGGCGCTGCGAAACTAGGAATAACGCTCGACCACGCCGTCCGCGACCAGCTCGAGCGCCGGTCGCTGCGGCAGGTCCGGCAGCCCTGCCTTCGCCTCGGCCACGATGCCGAGCGCCCGCTCCCGCGCCGCCTCCAGCGCGCCCGTCGCCGCGATCGCGTCGCAGATCGCCTCGGCCCGCTCGGGCGTGTCGATCGACCGCCCGTCCACGGACGCGAGCTCCGGATCGCGCTCGCGCGCGAGGATGAACGGGAGCGTGACCGTGCCGTCGAGCAGGTCGGTGCCCCGGTGCTTGCCGGTCTTCTCGGCCGGCCCGGACACGTCGAGGATGTCGTCGAGGAGCTGGAACGCGAGCCCGACGTGGTGGCCGAACCGCCCGAGCGCCTCCAGCGCGTCCGGGTCCGCCCCCGCGCCCTTGACCAGCGCGCCGAGCCGGCACGCCGCCTCGAAGAGCCGCGCGGTCTTCAGCTCGCAGCGGAAGAGGTAGCGGTCGAGCGTCACGTCGGTCCGCCACGCGTCCTCGCGCTGGACGAGCTCGCCGTGCGCCAGCGCCGACGACGCCCACGAGAGCACGCGGACCTGCTCGACGCTGTCGTTGGCCGCCAGCTCCGCGAACGCGCGCGAGAAGAGCAGGTCGCCGGTGGCCGTGGCCATCCCGCGCCCCGCCGTCGCCCACACCGTGGGCCGGCCGCGCCGCAGCGAGGCCGTGTCGAGCACGTCGTCGTGCACGAGCGTCGCGCTGTGGACGAGCTCCACCGCCGCCGCGGCGCGGACCGCGTCGGCGTCCACCGCGTCCGGCCCGGCCGCCAGCAGCACGAGCAGCGGCCGCAGCCGCTTGCCGCCTGCCGCGATCGTGGCGCTCGCGTGCTCGGCGAGCACCGCCCCGTGCGAGCGCGCGACGGCCGCCAAGCGCTCCTCCACCGCGGCCAGGAGCCCCGGGATCTGCGGGCCGCCGGCCTCGACGATCCGCGCGACCGCCGGGTCGACGGCCGGCGCGTTCACCTGACGGTCCCGTGGTGCAGCGCGATGATGCCGCCGGCGGTGATCACCCAGCCGACGTCCACCAGGCCGACGCCGGCCATGATCGCCGCGAGGCCCGGGCCGTCGGGGAAGCGCTTCACCGAGGCGGGCAGGTACGTGTAGGCGTCGGGGTCGCCCGCGATCTTGCCGATGCCCGGCACGATCCGGTCGAACCAGAGCGAGAAGAACGTCGAGAGCGGCGGCTTGGTCGGCGTCGTGATCTCCAGGATCACCACGCGGCCGCCCGGCTTGACCACCCGCGCCATCTCGGAGATCCCGAGCTGCAGGTCGCCGAAGTTGCGCGCCCCGAAGCCCACGGTGGCGGCGTCGAAGGCGTCGTCGGGATAGGCGAGCGCCTGCGCGTCGCCCTGCTCGAACCGCAGCGCCGGAGCCTTCTTACGGGCGAGCTCGAGCATGCCCTCGGAGAAGTCCATGCCGACGACCTCGCCGCCGGGCGCCACGCGCCCGGCCAGCTCGACCGCCAGGTCACCGGTGCCGGTCGCGACGTCGAGGACGCGGGAGCCGGGGCCGACGTGCGCGAGATCTGCCGCTCGCGCACGCCACCGGTGGTGCAGGCCGGCGGTCATGACCCCGTTCATGAGGTCGTACACGCCGGCGATGCGGTCGAACATCTGGCGGACCTGGGGGTCCTCCAGCCGACCGGAGTCAGGCCCGCCGGGAGGCGGGCCTGAGGTCGCGGAGCTCACTCGTTGACGGACTCGCCCTTGAGCATCGACAGGAACGCGACCATCTTGTCGAACTGATCCTTCGGGAGCTCCTTGAACGAGGGCATCGGAGCGGTCGGGTTGACGAGCGTCCGCGCGATCGCCTGCCGGGGCAGGCGCTGACCGATCTCCGTCAGCGGCGGCCCAGGGCCGTCGTTGCCGTTCTCTTCGATCTTGTGGCAGCCGAGGCAGCCGGACTGGGCGGTGATCTGGCGGCCTTCCTCGAAGGTCGTCACCGCCTCCTCACCCTGCGCCACGACGCTCGGCGGCGCCTCCATCTCGATGGCCGTCGGCGAGCCGGCGTTCGCACCCAGGAAGGTGAGGTAGCCGACCGCGAGGATCGTGATGATGCCGGCCGTCGTCGCGATCGGACGACGCTCGGGGCGCCGCTCCGGACCACGGTCGTAGAACGGCAGCAGCAGAAGGAGGATGAGGCAGACCGTCGGGATGCCGATGGTCGCCAGCGGGACCAGCTCCTGCGGCTTGACGACGCGCAGCAGCTCGAAGAGGAAGAAGAAGTACCACTCCGGGCGCGGCACGTACGTCGTCGTCGTCGGATCGGCCTTCGGGCCGAGCTCGGCGCCGAGGACGATCGACATGAGGACGATGATCCCCACGACGATGACCGCCATGACCGAGTCCTTGGCGACCGCGTAGGGGAAGAACGGCTTCCCCTGCTGCTTCAGGATCGAGTACTCGCGGAGGTACTGCTCCTTCTCCTGGCGGTTCACGCCTCACGCTCCGACAGCTCGCGGGGACCCTCGGCCTTCATCCACGGCGGCGCCGTGGTGCCGAGCTTGGCCACCAGGTACAGGTGCGCTCCGATCAGGGCCCCGATGAGGCCTGGCACGAGCAGCATGTGGATCGAGTAGAACCGCGACAGCGTGGTCGCGTTGAACTCCGAGCCGCCCATGAGGAAGTCGGAGAGGTACGGGCCGACGAGCGGACCCGTGCCGTTGATGTTCATGGCCACGATCGTCGCCCAGTAGGACCGCTGGTCGAACGGCAGCAGGTAGCCGGTCAGCGACATCACGATCGTGAGGACGAGCAGGATCACGCCGATGACCCAGTTCAGCTCGCGCGGGTACTTGTACGCGCCGAAGAAGAACGTCCTGGCCATGTGCAGGAAGACGAGGATGACCATGACGGTCGACCCCCACTTGTGCATGCCGCGGACGAACTCGCCCAGGAAGACGTCGTTCGTGATGTGGCGCGCCGACTCGTAGGCCTCGTTGGCCGACGGGCGGTAGTACATCGCGAGGAACACGCCGGTGATCGCCTGGTTGAGGAAGGCGAACATCGCGGCGGAGCCCAGCGTGTAGAACCAGTTGGTCCCCTTCGGGACCTTCCGGAACATCATCCAGCGTGCGCCGCCGGAGAGCGAGGTGCGCTCGTCGATCCAGTCGACAGCGCTGATCCCCGCCTCCTTGGCCGTCTCGACCGGCGAAGCCTGCTGGGTCGCCCCGGGGGGCGGCGGCTTCGGCTGGAAGGAGGGCGGGAGCGGCGGCTTCGGAAGCTTGATCTTCGGTGCCATGGCTCAGGTGTTCGGGAGCTTGCGCTGGCCGGGACGCGAGGGGTACAGGTACTGGCCGATGCCGTCGAGCGGCTCACCCGGCAGGCGGGGCGAGAAGCGGCGCATCTCGGAGTTCACCGAGAAGCGCGGGCCGACCTCGACCTGACCGTTGCGGATGCGGGTGTAGAAGCGGTCGAGCGGGCGGACCGGAGGGCCGCCGGCGACGCCGCCGCGGAAGTCGTAGACGCCGCCGTGGCACGGGCAGATGAACCGCTCGGAGGCCGCGATGTAGCGGACCGGGCAGCCCAGGTGCATGCACCGGGTCGAGATCGCGAGCACCTGGTTGTACTCGTCCTCTGGCTCTTTGTCGATCTCGGGGTTGCGACGACGCATGTAGACCGTGGTCTCGCCGATGACACCGATGCCTTCGGTCTCGACGATCACCTGCGGGATGTACTCGTCGTCCGGGAAGGAGTCCGGCGAGCCGACGGCCTGCCAGTTCTCCTCCTTCGACTCGAAGATCGGGCCGAGGGCGAACCCGAGCGCCGGCAGCGCGATGGCGGACATGGCCACGGCGCCCGCGACGTGGGTGGTGCCGACCATGAACCGCCGACGGGTGACCGTCTCGCCTTCGAAGGCGCCGGGGATCTGCCGGTCGACGGTGTACTTGGACTTGGTCTGTGAGTGTCGGTCAGGCAAGGGGAGGGGCTCCGTTAGGGCCCGGGAAATGTACTCATCCGGAGGTTACGCTCGCGCTGCGCCCTGCACGGGGCGATCGGCGCCAGGTGTGAAAGTCCCGGCGCGATGGACGATTTCCAGGCCTTTCGACCAGGCGCGATCTGCACGCGCGATGTCGTCCTCCGCATGTGCTTGTGCCGTCGCGGAGATCACGTCGGCCAGCGCGCGGACCGCCTCGAGGTCGCCCAGCTCGGCCAGGCGCTGGAGGCCGAGCGCGTACAGACGATCCCCTGCAAGGAGCGCCACATCGGGCTCCGGATCGGCCAGCACGCGGGAGCGGCCGTAGTGGAGCAGCTCGCCCTCCCGGATCGCCTCCAGGAGGAACCGCACCTCGGTCCGCTCGCCCTCCGGCAACGTGGCGCCGGCGGGCTCCTCGCGCAGGGCGTTGGCCAGCAACCCTCCCTCCTCGCGGAGGGCGTCCGCGAGCTCGCGCAGCGGCGAGGGGCCGCTCACCCGGAGATCTCCGCGAACGCGGCCGCGGCGGCGTCGAGCGTGCGCTCGAGGTGCTCGGGGCCGTGGGCGAGCGACGGGAACCACGCCTCGTACGGCGACGGAGGCGCGTAGACGCCGCGTGCGAGCAGCGCGCGGCACCAGGCGGCGTAGGCCGCGTGGTCGGTCCGCTGCGCGTCTGCGTAGCTGCGCGGGGCCTCCTCGGCGAAGAACACGGTCAGCAGGCCGGGCTGCGTCGGGATCTGGACGGGCACGCGCGCGGCGTCGGCCGCGTCGCGCAGGCCGTCGGCCAGCGCCTCGGTGGTGGCGGCCAGGCGCATGTACGCCTGCTCGTCGAGCATCGAGAGCGACGTGAGCCCCGCGGCGACCGCCAGCGGGTTCCCCGAGAGCGTGCCGGCCTGGTAGACGTCGCCGGCGGGCGCGATCCGCTCCATCAGCGAGCGCTTGCCGCCGTAGGCGGCCGCCGGGAGCCCGCCGCCGATGACCTTGCCCATCACGGTCAGGTCGGGCGAGACGCCGGTGCGTTCCTGGGCGCCGCCGACGTTGACGCGGAAGCCGCTGATGACCTCGTCGAAGACGAGCAGCGCGCCGTTGTCGGTCGCCGCCTCGCGGAGGATCTCCAGGAAGCCGTCGTCGGGCGGGACGAGGCCCATGTTCGCCGGGTACGGCTCGGCGAGGATCGCGGCGAACTCGTGCTCGGCCAGCGCGGCGACGATCGCCGCCGGGTCGTTCCACGGGACGATGATGGTGTTCGCGGTCGCGGCCGCCGGGACGCCCGGCGAGGCCGGGATCCCCTGCGTGGCCAGGCCGCTGCCCGCCTCGGCGAGCAGGCCGTCGAGGTGGCCGTGGTAGGCGCCGGCGAACTTGAGCAGCTTCTCGCGCCCGGTGGCCGCGCGGGCCAGCCGGATCGCGCTCATCGACGCCTCGGTGCCCGACGACGTCATGCGGAGCATCTGCACCGACGGCATGCGCCGGGAGACCTCCTCGGCCAGGTCGACCTCCGCCGCGGTGGGCGCGCCGAACGTCGTGCCGTTGGCCGCCGCCTCGCCGACCGCGGCGAGGATCTCCGGGTGCGCGTGGCCGTGGATCAGCGGCCCCCACGACATGACCCAGTCGACGTACCGGTTGCCGTCGACGTCCTGGATCTCGGCGCCCTCGGCGCGCTCGATGAAGATCGGGTCGCGGCCGATCGAGCGCATCGCCCGCACGGGCGAGTTGACGCCGCCGGGGAGGTAGCGCACCGCGCGCTCGTAGAGCGCGGCCGACTTCGTGTCCCTGATCGAGACCGCCATCAGACCCCGCCGTGCTCCCTCTCCCAGTTCTTGAAGTCCTCGGTGAAGTACAGGAGGCGGATCTTCTTGAACTCGGTGGAGGAGTAGAGCGTGGCGCGGTCCGTGATCCCGAACTCGTCGCCGATGGCGTCGAGGATCGAGTCGCACTCCTCCTTGGAGCGCCCGTGGGCCATCGTGAAGACCGAGTACGGCCAGTCCTCGTACGTCGGCCGCTGGTAGCAGTGGCTGATGCCGCGGTAGGCCGCCATCTGCGGGCCGATCTCGTCGATCCGGTCCTCCGGGACCGCCCAGACGCCCATGCCGTTGGCGGAGAAGCCCGCGCGGCGGTGGAAGAGGATCGCGGCGACGCGGCGCAGCAGACCGCGCTCGATCATCCCCTCCAGGTGCGCGAGCAGCGCCTCCTGGGTCATGCCGAGCTCCGCGGCAGCAGCGGCGTACGGCTCGGAGACCACCGGGAGGTGGCCCTGCGTCGCGCGCACGACGGCCTGGTCGAGCTCGTCGAACGGCACCTTCTCGACCGGCGCGGGCTTGACCGCCTCGACCCTGGAGGCGAGCGACTTGGCGTCGCCCTCCATGTCGAGGTCCATCCGGATCTTGAAGAGCTGGAGCGTCGGGAGCTGGCGGACCGACTCGGCGCCGGCCTCCTTCGCCAGCACCTCGAGCGTCCCGTCGAGGCCGAGCTTGGAGTCCTCCTCCACCGCGATCGTGAACCACATGTTGAAGTCGTGGTTGCGCAGGTAGTTGTGGCTCACGCCCGGGTGCGCGTTGATCGCCTTCGCGGCACGCCACGGGTGCTCGGGGTCGACCTTCGCCGCGACGAGCATCGAGCCGTAGCCGAAGGCGCGCGTGTCGAAGATCGGCGTGACCTGGCGGATGATCCGGTCGTCCAGGAGCGCCTGCACCATCGCCAGGCACTGCTCCTCGGGGATCCCCGCCGCCTCCGCGACCGCGGCGTACGGCCGGCGCGCGAGCGGGAACTTGCCCTGCATGAGGTTGAGGAGCTTGCGCTCCAGGTCCTCCAAAGGCCGCGCGGCCCCGTGGGTGCGGCTCCGGACCTTCGCTACTGGTGAAGCCATCGGGCAGCGTCCTTCGCGTGGTAGGTGATGATGATGTCCGCGCCGGCGCGCCGGAAGCCCGTGAGGATCTCCAGCACGCTGCGCCGCTCGTCCAGGTGACCCGTCGCGGCGGCGGCCTTGACCATCAGGTACTCCCCGCCGACGGAGTAGACGCACACGGGCATGCGCGTCTCGTCCTTGACCCGGCGGACGACGTCGAGGTACGGCAGGCCCGGCTTGACCATGACGACGTCCGCGCCCTCCTCGATGTCGAGCGCGACCTCGCGCAGCGCCTCGTCGGCGTTGCCGGGATCCATCTGGTAGCCGCGGCGGTCGCCGAACGACGGCGCGCTGTCGGCGGCGTCGCGGAACGGCTCGTAGAAGGCGGAGGCGTACTTGGCCGAGTAGGCGACGATCGGGATGTCGTGCAGCCCGTCCGCGTCGAGGGCGGCGCGGATCGCCCCGACGCGGCCGTCCATCATGTCGCTCGGCGCGACGACGTCGGCGCCGGCGCGCGCGTGGGAGACCGCGGTGCGGGCGAGCAGCTCGACGGACGAGTCGTTGTCCACGGCGCCCTCGGCGGTGAGCAGGCCGCAGTGGCCGTGGCTCGTGTACTCGCAGAGGCAGACGTCGGTCATGACGATCAGGTCCGGGTGCGCGGCCTTGATGGCGCGCGTCGCGACCTGGATGACGCCGTCGTCGTCCCAGGCGCCCGAGCCCTCCTCGTCCTTCGCGGACGGGATGCCGAAGAGGATGATGCCGCCGAGGCCGAGCGCGACCGCCTCGCCGGCCTCGTCGACCGCGGAGGCGACGGAGTGGCGCGAGACGCCGGGCATGGAGCCGATGGGCACCGGGCCGTCGAGCCCCTCCTCGATGAACAGGGGCAGGACCAGGTCCCCGGGCTCGACGCGCGTCTCGCGGACCAGGTCCCGCAGGGGACGCGTCCGGCGCAGCCGGCGCAGTCGGGTCTGCGGAAAGGCCATCGGTGAGAGCGTAGCCCCGTGGGCGTGGTTGATCGTGCCTACGCGCGGGCGGCGCGCTTGGCGCGGTACATCAGCTCGTCGGCGCGGTGGAGCGCGTCCTCGCCCGGCAGCTCGGCGTCGGGATCGAGGACGGCGTGCCCGGCGCTCGCCGACAGCCGGTTCTCCATCCCGCGCTCGGCCAGCGTCGCGGCGACGCCGTCGACGGCCGCGGTGAGGTCCTCGACGATCCGGTCCGCGCGGTCGGGGTCGGCGTGCGCGAGCAGCGCGACGAACTCGTCGCCGCCGGAGCGGGCGAGGACGTCCCCGCCACGCAGCCGCCGCGCCAGCGCGCCCGCCACCAGCCGCAGCGCCTCGTCGCCGGTCTGGTGGCCGAACCGGTCGTTGAGCTCCTTGAAGTGGTCGAGGTCGAGCACGACGACCGTGTAGTGCTCCTGGTCGTGGCGGCCCGAGCGCGCGGCGGCGCGGGCCAGCTCCAGCTCGAACGCGCGGCGGTTGAGGACGCCGGTGAGCGGGTCGGTCTGCGCGACGCGCATCAGCCGCTCCTCGAAGTCGCGCCGCAGCCGGTCCTCGGCGTGCAGGCGGTTCGCGATCCACAGCGTCATCGGGACGAGCGTGAAGACGCCGCCGAGCGTCGCGAGCCAGACCGCGGCGCGGTCGGAGAACCAGTCCGCCTCCGCGCCCGCCGCCGCGAGGCCGCCGAAGATCACGGGGACGGCGAAGGCGCCCGGCACCGCGCGGCGCGCGAACCGGCCGCCGACCGTGTTGGCCACCAGCAGCGGCGTGATGCCGCGCCCGGGCCGCGCGGCGAACGCGCCGACGACGAGCAGGCAGACCGCGAAGGCCGACAGCGGCGACATCTCGGTCGACCGCTCCTCTCCGGAGAACAGCTCGACGCCGAACGCGTAGCCCGAGACGCCGCCGAAGCCGACCGCGAACGCCGCCGCCAGCACGGCCTGCGTGCGCCACGAGCCGCGCCGGTCGTGGTTGACGGTCGCGATCCCGGCGCCCGCGAAGGCGACGGCCAGGGCGGTGGTGAACGCCATCCGCGACTCGCTGCCGAAGACGCGCCGGTTGAGGTCGATCCCCATGTCGAGCGCCGCGTCGACCACGCCCGCCACGCCGAGCAGGGCCATCGCGATGGCGAGGGCGTGCGCGGCGTTCGGGCGCCAGCCCGTCGAGACGGAGCCGCCGATCAGGAGGGCGACCGCGCCGCACAGGAGCGCGGCGGCGGTGAGCGGGCTGACCCCCGCGGTGTCGGGCAGCGGACGGGCCAGGCGGTCGGTGTCGAGCGCCCATCCGAGCAGGCCGGCGAGCGCGATCAGCGCGACGGCCGTCCCCATCAGGACGACCAGCTTCGACATCGGCGCGGGGCCGGACCGCGTCCCCGCCTGGGTGGTCACGACCCACCAGTTCCCGGTGCGACCGCGCCCCAAGCGCGGGGGTTGGTCTACGACCCGAAACGGCGCAGCGCCACCCGTCCCACGACGCCCCAGCCCGCGACGAGCGCGGCGAGATGCAGGAGCGGGCCGGCGACGGACTGGCCGCTGTCGTTGAGCGTGCGGTCGAGCGCGTCGAGCGTCGGGTCGAACGGGAAGAGCGCGCTGATCGCCTGGATGACGTCGTACAGCGCGGGCGCGACGGTGCCGCTCGGCACGAGCGCGAGGAAGGCGATGGGGAGCGAGAGGAGGAACGCGAGCAGCGACGCGGCGCGGACCTCGCGGGCGGCGGCGCCGATCGCGACGCCCAACGCACCGAAGCCTGCGGCGCCGAGCAGGAGCGCGAGGAGCCAGAGCGGCGCCTGCGACCAGGCGATGTCGACGAAGAGCGAGAGGCCGGCGACGAGCAGCGCGCCGAGCGCGAAGGAGCAGAGGGCGGAGAGCGCGACCTTCTCGGCCAGCAGGGTCGTGCGGCTCACCAGGCCGCGCACGAGCCGGCCGAACGCGTGCTCCTCGCGCTCGAGCGCGAGCATGCCGGCGGCGAGCAGGACGCAGACGAACATGAGCGAGATCGCCACCGCGACGGCGACCGCGTAGGCGTCCAGCGGCGTGCGCGAGCCGCGCAGCACGGTCTGCTTCACCGTCACCGGCTCGGCGATCGAGGCGAGGATCGCGTCGGAGAGGTCGAGGTTCTCGACGGCGAGCTGCGCGAACCGCTGCACGGCATCGAGCTCGCGCCGCTGCTCGGTCCCCTCGGGGAACCGGTCGCGCAGCCCGTCGAGCACCTGCGCCGAGCGCTGGAGGCCGAGCACGTCGATCTTGCGGAAGAAGAGGTCGATCGAGCCGCCCTTGAGCAGGATGTCGAGGTAACTGGCGCCGACCTTCGTGATCTCCTTGCTCAGCGCGAGGTTGGCCTCGCTCAGCGTGGACTCGATCGTCGACTCGACGAACCGGCGCTTCAGCGGGTCCTCGCCGTTGTAGACCACCTCGACCTGGGGCCGTTCGCCGCCGCCGCTGAGCGAGAGCGAGCTGCGCAGCCGGTCGGCGGCGTCGGCGGGGATGATGAGCGCGCCGAGCGCCTCGCCGGACGCGACGAGGTCGAGCGCCTCCTTGCGCGTCTTGACCCGGATCGGGTCGACCTTCTCGAACAGCCGGTCGGCGTACGTCGTCGCGTCGCGGGTCTGCCCGCCGACGGTGAACGTCCCCTCGCCGGCCGGGACCTCGTTGACGAACGCGACCCGCGGCTTCTCCGGGCCGCCGCTCAGCGCGAAGCCGATCAGCAGCGCGACGAGGATCGGGTACGCGACGAGGAGCACCACGAGCAGCGGCGAGCGCCGCAGGATCTGGAGGTCCTTGACGAGGAGCCAGCGCACGGCGCCTCAGTGGCCCTTCGCCGTCAGGAACGCCACGAACGCGGCCTCGAAGTCCTTGGCGTCGCCGCCGACGGCGGTCTCCAGCTCCTCCGGCGTCCCCTCGAAGAGCCGCTCGCCGTCGGCGAGGACGAGCACGCGGTCGGCATGGCGGGCGGCCTCGGCGAGGTCGTGGGTGGTGAAGACGATCGTCGTCCCGCCCTCGGCCTTGCGGTCCAGGAAGGCCCAGACGCGCTGGCGGTGGCGCGGGTCGAGCGCGGAGGAGGGCTCGTCGAGCAGCAGCACCGGCGGGTCGGCGAGCAGGCCGATCGCGATGTTCACCCGCTGCTGGTTCCCGCCGGAAAGCGTCCCCAGCTCGTCGCCGGCGCGCTCGGCCAGGCCGGTGTCGGCCAGCGCGCGCTCGACCGCCGCGCGCGGATCGGCGACGCGCTCCAGCCGTGCGAAGAGGCGCAGGTTCTCGGCGACGCTCAGCTTCCGGTAGACCGCCGTTTGCTGCGGCACCCAGCCCACCGCGCCGCCCTCGGCCGTCACCGTGCCCGAGGTCGGCGGCACGAGCCCGCCGAGGATCGAGAGGAGCGTCGTCTTCCCCGCGCCGTTGGGGCCGATGATCGCCAGCCGCTCCCCGGGCGCGGCCGTGAAGCTCACCCCGCGCAGCGCCTCGTGGGCGCCGTAGCGCTTGGTGACGTCGGTGGCCGCGATCATGCGGGCGGGCAGGCTACGCGGTTCGCCCGCTCGCCACTCGCCATGATGAGCCGATGGAGAACGGCCACAGCGCGAGCATCCTCTTCCTCGGCGACGTCGTCGGCGGGCTGGGACGGCGGACGCTGCTCGGCACGCTCCCCGCCCTCCGCGAGGAGCTGCAGCCGACGTTCGTGGTGGTCAACGGCGAGAACGCGGCGGGCGGCCTGGGGATCACGCCGAAGATCGCCGACGAGCTGCTCGGCGCCGGCGTCGACGTCATCACGCTCGGCAACCACGCCTACCACAAGCGCGAGATCTTCCCGTACCTGCGCGAGAGCGACCGGCTGATCCGGCCGGCCAACTACTTGAGGCGCCACCCCGGCAAGGGCGTGACGATCGTCGAGCGCGACGGCGTGCGGCTCGCGGTGGTGAACCTCATCGGCACCGTCTTCCTCAAGGCGGCCGGGTCGGCGTTCGACGAGATCGAGCGGATCCTCAACCAGCTCGAGGGCAAGGCCGACCAGATCTTCGTCGACCTCCACGCCGAGGCGACGAGCGAGAAGGTCGCCATGGGCTGGTACCTCGACGGCCGCGTCACCGCCGTGCTCGGTACCCACACGCACGTGCCGACGGCCGACGAGCGCGTGCTGCCGAAGGGCACCGCCTACATGACCGACGTCGGCATGACGGGCCCGCGCGGCGGCGTGATCGGCGTCAAGAAGGAGCAGGCGATCCAGTCGCAGGTCGAGCAGATGGGCGTCCGGTTCGAGACCTCCGAGGACGACCCGTGGGTGATGGGCGCGTTCATCCGCTGCGCGGGGCCGCTGCAGGCGTCCGAGATCGTCCCGATCCGGCGACCGTGGCGACCGTGACGGCGAGCAGCACCAGCAGGATCCCGTTCCGGACGCCGACGAGCGCGGTCGCGAACGGCTGCTGCTCCACGACGTCGAAGTAGCGCGACGGGAACTCGATCTGGGTCACGAGCGCGGCCGCGGCGCAGAGGAGGGCGATCGCGCGATCGCCCCACGCCCACGCGAGCGCCGCGAACGGCAGCAGCCAGACCATGTACTGCGGGCTCAGCACCTTCCCCAGCGCGATGAACGCGACGGTGGTGGCGAGGGCGAGCAGCGTCAGCCGGCGGACGTCGCCGCCGCGTGCGGAGAGCACCAGCAGCGCCAGGTAGGTGAGGCCGAGCGCCGCGGTGAACAGCCCCTGCACGCCGTCCGCGTAGCCGCCCGCGAGGCCGTTGGACTTGAAGCGGTCCGGCGTCGCCTCGGTGCCGGTGACGTACGAGTCGCCGAGGATCGAGAGCACCGTCGCGGCCGTCGACTCGATCTGCACGGGCCGGTCGAGGTGGAAGCGGAACTGCTCCAGGAAGCCGTCGCCCCAGAACGGCAGGCAGACCGCCGCGACCACGACGACGAACGCGGCGACGCCGGGCGCCACCCGGTCGCGCTCGCCCCGCCCGATCAGCCACAGCACGGCGATCGGGACGAGCATGACCGGCGTCAGCTTCACCACCGTCCCGACGCCCAGCGCCGCGAACGCCCACGTCGTCCGCCCGCGTGCGAAGAGCAGCAGCGCGCCCGCGACGATGGCCGCCGGCAGCAGGTCGTAGTGCGTGCGGATCATCGCACCGAGCAGCAGCGGCGCCGGCACGCACGCCCATCTCGCCGCCGCGGCGCGGGGTGGGTGGGCCGGAATTCCTCCCACCCACCGCTGGAGCGCGAGGAGGCAGACGAGCATCAGGAGGCCGAAGACGATCGGGTACGTCACCTCGTCGTTCCCGAAGGCGCCGCCGAGCGCGATCGGGACGATCGCCAGCGGCGGGTACTCGAACTGCCAGTCCAGGTAGGGGCGCAGGCCGTCCTGGACGAACTCCGTCATCGACCGGTACACGTAGAGGTCGTTGACGGAGACGTCGGACGTGGGCCCGACGGTGACCGCTAGGCCGTAGACCGCCGCAAGAGCGGCCGCGGGGCCAAGAGCGCGAGCATGACGAGCGGGAAGAACCACACGATGTAGAGGTAGAACCAGTAGGTCACGCTGAGCTGCAGCGCGATGAGCACCGCCGCGCACAGCGCGGCGAGCCCGGCGAGGTCGTGGCGCCGGGGCACCACGGCGAGCGCGACGGCCAGGATGACAGCGGCCGCCTGCATCAGCTTCTGGAGCAGGTCGAGGTCGTACAAGCCCCACACCGAGAACGGCGCGTTGCGGTCGGCCTGGAACGCGACGGTGACGTCCCAGAACGTGCGCAGGTCGTCGACCACGAGCGCCAGCAGCGCGACCACCGCGGCGGTGAACGGGAGCGCGAAGAGCACGAGCTTGCGCGCGCGGTCGGCGAGCGTCGCGCCCTCCATCCCGTGCGTCGCCAGCAGCGGCACGAGCGCCGCGGGCGCGAGCTTGGCCATCGCCGCCAGCCCCGCGAAGACGCCGCGCGCGGGCGCGCTCGACGCCACCAGCAGCGTGCCGACGAGGAGCGCGGAGACCAGCGCGTCGTTGGCGTTGCAGTTGAGGACGAAGAGCGTGAACGGGAACGCCGCCCACGCGTACGTGACCGCGACACCGACCGCGTGCCCGGCCGCGCGACGGCCCAGGGCGTAGAGGCCGGCCATCGTCAGCAGGTCGAAGACGATCGCCGCGGCGTGCGCGGCCGGCAGGTCGTTCCACGCGCCCGTCCACGGGAAGAGCAGCTCGAACGGCAGGTAGAGCAGGTAGTTGAGCGGTCCGTACGTGTCGCCGTGCTGGTTGTCGTCGGGGAAGTTGCCGTAGATCGCCTCCCCGTGCCCGATCCGGTCCGCGCCGATGACGCCCGCGTAGCCCACGTCGATGACGTTCGAGCTCGTCAGGTTGAGCCCGATCCGGAAGCCGACGAGGAAGACGATCCCGATCAGCAGGTACGACGGCGAGATCCACACGCGCGGCGCCGGCCGGGGCGCGCGCTTCAAACCGACCGCGAGCATCCGGAAGAGCAGGTAGGCCAGCAGCGGGAAGACGAGCGGGACCGAGACGTCGACCTCCGCCGCGTTGAAGAACGCCAGCGACGCGCTGAACCCGCCGAGCACGAGCAGGTCCAGGTGGAGGAGCTGGAAGGGCCGGCGCCAGTCGACGAACGGGACGAGGAAGGCGATGAGCAGCGGGATCCAGACGTACGGCGCGTTCACCTTCCGCCCGAACGCGCCGTCGTAGCCGCGCGCCATCGTCCACGCGACCTTGTAGTCCGTCCACGCCTCGAGGATCCCGCCCGTCCGGTCGTCCACCAGCACCTGCGCGATCTCCACGCGCGGCTCGCCGGGCTTGGTCTTGGCGAACCAGCTCACCTGCCAGCGGCCGGTGCCCTTCGTGTAGACGTCGCGCGTCGCGCCAGGATGGTCGGCGACCTCCTCGCGGACCTCCTCGTTCGTCGCGGCGATCTTCGCGATCTCGCGGCCGGTGCGCTGGAAGAGCGCCGGCTTCGTGTCGAGGTCCGGGACCGACTTGAGCTCCTGCGCCCCCGCGGACGCCGGGAGCGCCAACGCGCCCAGGGAGAGGAGCGCGGCCAGCAGTGCGACGGCCGCGGCGCCGAGCCCCGCGGCCCGTCTCACCGGTCGAACGTCCAGAGCTTGTTGCCGAGGAAGCTCAGCGGCGTCGCGCAGACGATCGAGATCGCCTGGGCGAGGATCTCCGGCACGCTGGCGCGCGTGACCAGCAGCTCCAGCAGCAGGAAGCTGAAGAGGAACGCGCCGACGCTGACCGTGAGGAACCGCGCGGCCTGGAAGCCGGCGTGGCCGGCGCGGGCGCGGAAGGTCCAGCGCCGGTTCCAGAGGAAGTTGTTCGCCACCGCGACGAGGAAGGCGGCGAGCGCCGCGAGCTTGTGGTCGGCGTCCGCCGTCTCCACGAGCACGGCGAAGACGATGAGGTTGACGACGTAGCCGCTGCCGCCGACCGCGGCGAAGCGGACCAGCTCGAGCCAGTTCTCCGGCCGCCGCACCCCCGCGCCGACGCGGGTGCGCAGCGCGGGTTCGGCGTGATCCGTGCTCACCCGCCTGAGGCTACCTGGAAGTGCCGGAGGGTCTGCGGAGCGATGTCAGCGATGCTCCACTGCTCGCGCTGCTCCAGGCCCTCGACACCGGTGAGGATCAGCGCGCCGAGCGAGTCGGAGCGGTGCAGCGAGCCGTGCGAGCCGCCGCCCACGTGGTCGGCGCCGCCCCAGTCGACGAACTCCTGGCCGGGCGCGGCGGAGAGCAGCAGGTCGCCCGACGTCGGGCACTGGAGCGCCGCCCACACCCGCGCGAGCGCGTCGGGGTAGTTCTCGCTGAGGAAGCGGCCGTCCTCGACCCGCGCGTCGAGCACGTCGAGGTTCCCGCGCACGACCCACCGCTGGCCGCGGACGTCGGCGACCTCCTCGCCGGGCGCGAAGGTGAGCGCGCCGCGCTTGCTGGTGATGACGCCGACGGACTCCTCGCGGTGCATGACGAGGTCGACGCCCTCCTCCTCCAGCGCGGTCTCGATGAGCCGCGGCAGCAGCGCCGCGCGGCCCTCGCGCTGCAGGACGTAGACCATCGCGCTGCGCTGGGCCGGGCAGACGGCGATCTCCGCGTCCTCGGGCCGGGCGCCCTGCGGCCCGGTGATGTCGAATCCCTCGAAGAGCGCGAAGAGGTCGACCGAGCGCTCCACCTGCGCGTGCGAGTGGTCGGCCATGACGATCACCGCGTGCTCCTCCAGGAACTTGTCCGGTCCCCCGCCGGCGTGCATCACGCGCTCGATCTGGTGGTCGGCCTCGTGGATCGACTGCACCTGGGCGTGGGGCCCGAACTTGTGCGAGTGCGTGTCGTTGTCGGGCAGCGAGAGGAGGAGGAAGTCGAACAGGTCGTGCTCCACCAGGTGGGCGGAGACGCAGCCCGAGTGCTGGTCGCGGATGCCCGGCATGCCCATCTGCGAGCGGCAGTTGGTCTTCCGCGACGCGTAGAGGTCGGCGTAGAAGAGCTCCTTCGGCCCCTTGATCGGGCGGCGGAAGAGCGTCGTCCCCGCGATCCGGGTCAGCGCCGACTCGCGGCTGAGCTGTTGCTCGTGGCGGCCGCGGTACATGAGGTACGTCGTGCCGGCGGTCCTGAGCCCGGCGTCGTCGAGCGACTCGAACACCGTGGGCGTCTCGGCGCTCAGGTGCTCCATGTTCATCCGGTAGACGGTGTCGACGAGCTGCTTGGAGATGCCCAGCTTGCGCGACGCGCCGAAGCTCGACCCGTACTCGACGTACCGGCCCTCGTCGCGCCAGAACCAGTTCATCGACGGGATGTGGTGGCGGTCCTGCAGCGTGCCGGTGGCGATCGCCGCCGCGCACACGGGCGTGACGGAAGGGAACGCGGCGACGCAGCTGTCGACGTACGTGCCGCGCTCCATCAGCAGGCCGAGCGTGTTCGCCCGGCCGGTGGACACCGCCTTCTCCAGCGCCGACGGCTTCAGACCGTCGATGACCGCCAGGACGAGCTTCTTGGGCAAGACCGCGCTCCGCTCTCGCTCGCTCTGCCGCTACCGCAGGATCCGCAGGCCGGCGTACTTCTGGCCTTCCTTCTTGCGGCTGCCGAGCAGGAGCCACACGAGGAAGCCGAGCGCGACGAGCGCCAGCGGCGGCGCGAGGATCGACAGCACCGCCACGAGCAGCGCGGACCCGTCGACGTAGAGCGCGAGCGCCGACCGGGCCTCGCTGTCGAGGCGCCCGCGCACGCGCGCGAAGAGCCCGCGGGTGGCGTACCAGGCGAAGCCGGCGACGAGGATGCCGGCGGGGATGCCGGGCCACCACGTGTCGGAGTGGTCGGCCAGCGTGCCGGCGAAGAGGCCGGCGCCGATCGCCAGGCTCGCGACGAGGATCGCGACCGAGAGCGCGCCGCGGTCCTCCTCCCCGTCGCCGGTCCGTTCGGCGAGGGTCACGAGGATCAGCGCGATCACGATCGCCAGCAGCCAGCCGGGCCCTTCGAGGAAGGAGAAGTCCGTCCCGTCGAAGTCGATCGTGAAGTTCGCCGCGGCGAGGGCGCCGGCGGCCAGACCGGGCAGGAAGGGCCGGATCCCGGCCGCGGTGGCCAGGCCGAGGCCGGTGAGGATGTCGAAGACGGTGTCCATTGCTCCGTTAGGGTGTACCTGGAGTTCGCCCCGCGAACCCTGCCAGATGAGCCACCCGCCCAAACGCCCACGGCCCCAGGCGCGCGACCTCGAGCGGTACGCGGGCCTGTTCGCCTCGCGGACGCGCGTGATGACGTCGAGCGCGATGCGGGACCTGATGGCGCTCGCCGAGCGGCCTGAGGTCATCACCCTCGCAGGTGGGTTCCCCGACACCTCGACCTTCCCGCCCGAGCTGTACGCGAAGGTCCAGTCGATCGTCGCGGCCGAGAACACGGCGAAGGCGCTGCAGTACGGCCCGACCGAGGGCCACGCTTTGGTGAAGGACGCGATCGTCGAGGTGATGGCGGCCGAGGGGATGGACGTCGACCCGTCCGACCTGCTCGTCACCACCGGCGGGCAGCAGGTGATCGACCTCGTCTGCAAGACGCTGATCGACCCCGGCGACGTCATCGTCGCCGAGGCCCCGACCTACCCGGGCGCGATCCCGGCGTTCCGCGCCTACCAGGCCGACGTCGTGCAGATCGCGATGGACGAGGACGGGATGCGGATCGACGAGCTCGAGGAGACGCTCGACCGCCTGGAGCGCGAGGGCCGGCGCCCGAAGTTCATCTACACGATCCCGACCTTCCAGAACCCGGCGGGCGTGACGATGTCGGTGCCGCGGCGCAAGCGGCTGGTCGAGGTGGCGCACGAGCGCGAGCTGCTGATCCTCGAGGACAACCCGTACGGGCTGCTCCGCTACGAGGGCGATCCGCTCCCCACGCTGCGCTCGTTCGACGGCGGCGAGTTCGTCATCTACCTCGGGACGTTCTCGAAGATCCTGTCCGCCGGGCTGCGGCTCGGCTGGGCCTGCGCGCCCGGGCCGGTGCTGGACAAGATGAACCTGGGCAAGCAGGGCTCGGACCTGTGCACCTCGTCGATGACCCAGTGCTTCGTCGCCGCGTACTTCCAGGAGTCCGACTGGCGCGTCTACCTGGAATCGGTGATCGAGATCTACCGGCGCCGGCGCGACATCATGCTCGAGTCGCTGGCCGAGCACTTCCCGGCCGAGTCGACCTGGACGCGGCCGCGCGGCGGCCTCTTCCTGTGGGCGACGCTGCCGGACTACATCGACACGAGCGACCTGATCGCGCGCGCGCTGCAGGCCAACGTCGCGTTCGTGCCGGGCCGCGGCGCGTACCTCGACGGCCGCGGCGGCTCGTCGATGCGGCTCAACTTCTCCGGCGTGAGCGACGACGACATCCGCGAAGGGATCCGGCGGATCGGCGGTGTCGTGCGCGAGCAGGTCGAGCTGTACGGAACGCTCACCGGCGGCACCCCGGCGGCTCCGGCGGCAGCGGCAGCTGCGGCCGACGCCCCCACGAACGTCCTGCATCTGCCGCGGCGCGAGCCCGGCTCCGACGCCTCCGCGCGCGAGTCGTGAGCAAGGTCGCGGTCCTGAAGGGCGGGCGCTCGCTGGAGCGCAACGTCTCGCTGCGCTCGGGCGCACGGGTCGAGGACGCGCTGGAGCGCCTGGGCCACGAGGTCGTCGGCGTCGACATCGGCCCCGACCTCGTGCCGCGCCTGCGCGCGGCCGCGCCGGACGTCGCGTTCATCGCCGTCCACGGCCGCGACGGCGAGGACGGGACCGTGCAGGAGGTGCTCGAGGTGCTCGGGATCCCGTACACGGGGTCGGGCGTCTCGTCGTGCATCCGCTGCGCCGACAAGATCCTGGCCAAGTACGCCTTCGAGGACGCCGGCCTGCCGACGCCCGACTTCTTCGCGTTCTCGCAGGCGGCGTTCAAGGAGCTGGGCGCCGCCGAGGCGCTGGGCGCGATCCAGGACCGGCTCGCGTTCCCGCTCGTCGTCAAGCCCGCGCGGGGCGGCAGCGCGCTCGGGATCAAGTTCGCGCGCGCCACCGCCGACGTGCCGACCGCGCTGATCGCCGCGTTCTCGTACGACCACAAGGTGCTGCTGGAGCGGTTCGTCAACGGCCGCGACCTCGCCGTCTCCGTGCTCGACGGCCAGGCGCTCCCGGTGGTCGAGGCCGTCCCGCAGGACCGCGACTTCTACGACTTCGAGGCGCGGTACGACATCGGGCGGACCCAGTTCGTCTGCCCCGCCGACCTCTCCGACGACGTCACCCGCCGCGCGCAGGAGCTGGCCGTCGCGGCGTACGAGCTGCTCGGCTGCCGCGGCTTCGCCCGCGTCGACCTCCTCTGCGACCGCGACTCCGACGCGCTCGTCCTCCTCGAGGTCAACCCGGTGCCGGGCCTCACCGAGACCTCCCTCCTCCCGCTCGCCGCCGACGCGGCCGGCATCTCCTTCGACGCGTTCGTCGCGCGCGTCGTCGATCTCGCGCTCGCCGCGGCCTGACGTTCGTCCAACCGGTTGGGCCGCGGGCTCAACCACCTTGCGTCCGGTGTCGATTGCGCAGGGTGTGACGTCCGGAACACCGCTGCTCCACCAGAACCGCCGCCAGCTCGACTCCCGCCGCGTGGGCGCGGTGCTCCTCGACGGCCTGCTCCTCTCGCCGATGGTCCTCCTCGCGCGGCAGTACGACTTCGGTGCCGACGTGCTCGCGCTGGCGCTGGCGCTCGTCTACTTCTTCCTCTGCGACATCACGACCGGGCAGACCGTCGGCAAGGCGGTGCTCGGCCTGCGCACCGTCACCGTCGACGGGCAGATCCCCGGCCCGCGCGCCGCGGCACCCCGCACGATCCTGCGGATCGTCGACCACTCGCTCATCGGCCTGCTCGTGATGGTGATCAGCGGCGGCCGGCGCCAGCGGCTCGGCGACCTGGCCGGCCGCACGGTGGTCGTCCGCGCCGACGACGTCCGCCCACCCGCGCGGACCTTCCGCCTGGCCGACGCGGCCTACCCGGCCCTCTGGCTCGCGCCCGCGCTGGCGCTCTTCGTCCTCAGCGCCGAGGGCAAGGTCGCCGGGACCTACCGCGCCGACGCGGACGCGATCTGCGCCGAGGCCGGTGCCGTCTCCCACCAGATCCAGCGCGTCGACCAGCTCCTCGTGCTCTTCCGCCAGCAGCAGGCCGCGCTCGAGGCGCTCGACCCGCCGATGAACTGGGAGGCCCGCCATGACCGGCTGGTGGCCGAGGCCAGCGCGCTCACCACGCAGCTCGTCGTCCTCGTCTCCCGCGCCACCGCCAGCCGCCGCCCCGAGCGGACCCTGCGCCGCGGGCTGACGAAGCTCGACGCCGCCAACCGCGCCGCCAGCGCCCGCATCGCCGCGCTCGGCTTCGAGGACTGCGGGGAGACGGCCTAGCTCAGCGCAGCTCCTCCGCGCGGGTCTCGGCGCGGTGCCAGGCCTGGGTGTAGGCCTCGGCGGAGCGGAAGAGGAGGGCCATCGCCTCCTGGCCGCCGGGGCGGCGGGCGACGTCGGCGAGGAGGTCGGGGAGCATGCCGTAGTGGGCCATGCCGTCCTTGTTGAGGTCGAAGAGGCGGGCGCCGACCTGCTGCTGGCCGAAGCGCGTCCCGGCGTAGGAGACGAACGGATACGTGAACGGCTTGGTCTTGGCGTCCGCCGCGGGGGCGGGGAGCGTCGCGAAGCCGCCGGTGTCGGTGCCGAGGCCGACGCCGAAGAAGCGCCCCGGGTCGCTCGTCGCGCGGCGGGCGGCGATCCGCTGCCCCAGCACGTCGGCCTGCTCGAGCGTCTGCGAGGCGTAGCCGCCGAGCGCGTGGAGCTCGCGCAGCTGCTCGGGCGTCCACGCGCCGCCGGTCTCGTTGTGGCCGGAGATCAGCGGGTACCTCGCCGCCTTCGCCAGCGCGATCACGCGGGCGCGGGCGGCGTGGCTGAGGTGGTCGACCTCGATCAGCATCCCCTTCTCCATCATCCGCTTGACGAGGTGCTCGCCCAGCGGCGTCAGGCCGGTCGCGTTGCACTGCTTGCCGGCGGGGTACGTGGGCTGCGCCACGGTCCGCAGCCCGGCGGTCTTCGGGAAGCTCTGCGTGAAGACGTCGATCTCGAGCTGGCTGAGCGGCACGACCTCCTCGCCCACGCGCGGGTCGGTGCACGGCTGCGTCGCGAAGAACCGGCCGACATCGAGCCGGTGCATGGCGTTGATCAGCTTCCCCTTCGTCCCGCCCTGGAGCGCGGCGCCGGCGAAGCCGTTGTCGGCCCAGTGCGCGATGAAGAGCGAGCGGACACCCTGGTCGTAGAGCGCGTCGAGCCGCTCGTCGACCTGCGCCGTCGTGCACGGCGCGACGCCCGGCTGCGCCCGGCACCCGAGCGGGAACGACGACTCCACCCCGAGCACCACCGCGAGCTGGCCCCGAGCCATCACCGCGCGCGCCTGCTCGGTGGAGCGGACGATCCGGAAGAACCCGCGCCCCGGCCCGCCCCGCTGCAGGTCGATGTACGCCTCCATCGCCTTCAGCCGGTCGAGCTGCGCCTCGATCGCGACGGTCTCGTCGCACGAGCGGACCGTCTCGGGGACGATCCGGCAGAGCTGCTCGTCCTCCACCGCCGTCGCGGTGATCAGCCGCAGCCCGCCACGCCAGGCCCGCTCCAGCCACCGCCAGTAGACCTGCTGGTGGGTGTTCGTGTCGTAGGTCGGCCAGCTGCGCGGCGACTGCGGCCCGTACACCGAGTGCGTGCCGAACGGGACGCCGGTGCGCAGCAGGTTGCCGATCAGGTCCTTCGACCCGTCGCGGCCGTGGACGGCCTTGTCGCCGCCCAGCGCCGCCTCGAGCCCGAACCGGTCGAACGCCTTGCCGTACAGGACGGCGCCGCCCGCGCGCATGTCGCCCGTGATGTGCAGGTGCGTGTCGGCGAACCCGAAGATCGTCCCGTCGGCGTTGACCGTCCGCTTCGGCTCCCCGTCGGCGCTGATGTCGCGGTCCTCGAAGAGGCGGCACCGCTTCCGCCGGACCGGCGTGACCGTCAGGCGCGTGGCGTCCGCGACCCGGCCCAGCGTGCCGGGCAGCCGCAGCGCCTTGCCCGTCCCCACGTTGCGCAGGACGACCGTGCCGCCGCGCTGGCGCAGGACCCGCCACTCCGTGGCGGCCGACCATCCGGTCGGGGGCACGCCCCGCAGCCTGGCCGTGCGGCCGTCGTCCTCGGCGCGGAGCACGTCCGCATCGGGGGCGACCAGCAGGAACGTCCCCGGCCGCGTGGCCTGCAGGGCGAGCCTGCCGTCCGCGCGCCCGCCGAGCGTCCGCCCGTCGCCGGTGAACGTGAAGCAGCGCTCGTGCAGCTGCGCGTCCGAGGGCACCTTCGCGGCGTGCGCGGCGGCGGGGACGGCGGCGGTCAGCAGCGCGGCGCCGAGCGCGGCGGCGGTGACCAGGGACCTCGTTGACATCCGTGCTGCTCCTGCGTGTCCGGCGGGGCGGGACGCGGGAACCTACACAGCGGCGCCCCACTCGTGAAGGGCGCGTTGACGCGGTGTCAGCGCGGCCAGAAGGCGAGCACGGCGCCGACCGTCTCGTCCTCGACGATGATCGGCGAGGAGACGTACGCGACCGGGACGAGCGAGCCGTCCTTGTGCACGAACGCGTCCTGGGTCTCGCCGAAGTCGATGCCCGAGCGCAGCACGCCCAGCAGCGGGCACTCCGCGGCCGGGAACGGGGAGCCGTCGGGGCGCAGGTAGTGGACGGCCTCGTGCATGTCGCGGCCCTCCAGCTCGGCGGTCGTCCACCCGAGCAGCCGCTCGGCCGCGGGGTTCATGTTCCGCAGCCGCCCGTGCTCGTCGACGACGTACGCGCCCTCGCCGAGGCTGTTGCGCAGCGCCTCGTCGCGCGCGATCCGCGTGAGCATGGGGCTGAGGCGCGAGGCGGGCACGGTGATCCGGAGCGTAGCGGCGCCCGGCGGGCGCGACGGCGAGGAGGGTCGCCGCCGCGCCGTGCCGGGTCCCGCCCTACAACGCGCGCTCGGTGGCGGCGTCGAAGAGGTGGACGTCGGAGGGGTCGACCGTCAGGCGCAGGTGGTCGCCCGCGCGCACGCGCGAGCGGCCGTCGAGGCGGGCGGTGAGCCGCGTGCGGCCCTCCGCGACGCCCGCCGGCGAGGAGGTGCCCAGCTCCGCCGCGACCTCCTCCAGGTCGCCCGTCAGCACCTGCTCGGCATCCAGCTCGGCGTGGGCGAGGACGTCGGAGCCCAGCCCCTCGACGAGCACGACGGGGAGGTCGAGCACGAGGTCGTCCGGCGTCGCGGCGTCGGCGAGCCGGAGCGCCTCGGGCCGGATCCCCGCCACCACGTCGGCGCCCGCCAGCGCCCGGCCCCGTGCACCCAGAGCCAACCGCACCTGGCCGAGCACGAGCACCCCGCCGTCGTCGATCCGCCCGCGCGCCAGGTTCATCGCCGGCGAGCCGATGAAGCCCGCGACGAAGACGTTGGCCGGGCTGTCGTAGAGCACCTGCGGCGCGTCGACCTGCTCGAGCTTGCCGCCGCGCAACACCGCCACGCGGTCGCCCATCGTCATCGCCTCGGTCTGGTCGTGCGTGACGTAGACCGTCGTGATCCCCAGCTCGCCGTGGAGCGACTGGAGGTAGCCGCGCATCTCCACGCGGAGCTTCGCGTCGAGGTTCGAGAGCGGCTCGTCCATCAGGAAGGCCTGCGGCTCGCGCACGACCGACCGCCCCAGGGCGACCCGCTGGCGCTGGCCGCCCGACAGGTTCTTCGGCCGCTTGGCCAGCAGGTCGGTGATGCCGAGCATCTCGGCCGCCCGCTCGACGCGCGCCCGGATCTCGTCGCGCTTGACTCCGTGCATCTTCAGCGCGAAGCCCATGTTGTCGGCGACGCTCATGTGCGGATAGAGCGCGTACGACTGGAAGACCATCGCGATGTCGCGGTCCTTCGGCGGCAGCTCGGTGACCACTCGCCCGCCGATCTTCACGTCGCCCTCGCTCACCTCCTCCAGCCCCGCGAGCATCCGCAGCGCGGTCGACTTCCCGCACCCGGACGGCCCGACGAGGACGGTGAAGCCCCCGTCCGGCACGTCGAGGTCGAGCCCCTCGACCGCCAGCGTCCCGTCGTCGTAGCGCTTGGTGACGCCGTCGAAGCAGATCCCGGCCATGGCTCAGTCGCCCCTGTTCGCGTTCATGGCGACGACCGTGCTGCCGTCGCCCGCGCGCGCCGCCGCGATGTGGTCGCGGTACCAGAGCGCGCTCTCCTTGGGCACGCGCCGCTGCGTGGCGTAGTCCACGTGGACGATGCCGAAGCGCTTCGCGTACCCCTCCTCCCACTCGAAGTTGTCCAGGAAGGACCAGACGTAGTACCGCTGCACGTCGACGCCGTCGTCCATCGCCCGCCGCAGCGCCGCGAGGTGGCCTTCGAGGTACGCCGTGCGCTCCGGGTCAGCCACGGCTTCCACCGCCCCGTCGGGGTCGTTGTACGCCGCGCCGTTCTCGGTGATGTAGATCGGCAGGTTGCGGTAAGCGGTCACGATCCGCTTCAGGACCGTGCGCAAACCCTCCGGGTCGACCTCCCAGCCCATCGCCGTCGTCGGCTCGCGCGGTTCGGCGAACCGGAGCCGCAGCGGCGCCAGGTCCGGCTCGGCCGCGATCCGCATCGGGTTGTAGTAGTTGACCCCGAGGAAGTCGATCCGCGTCGAGATCACGTCCAGGTCGCCGTCGCGGATCGGCGCGAGCACCTCGGGTCCGTACTCGTCCGTGAAGAGGTCGAGCATGTCCTGCGGGTACGTGCCGCGGAAGACGGGGTCCAGGAACCAGCGGTTGAGGTAGCCGTCCTGGCGGTGCGCCGCGGCGATGTCCGCCTCCGACGACGGGTCGGCAGGGTGGACGGGCGAGAGGTTGAGCGCGATGCCGACCTCCGCCTTCGACCCCACCGCGGCGCGGATCGCGTCGGTCGCCAGCCCGTGCGAGAGGAGCAGGTGGTGGGTCGCCGCGACGGCGCTCGGCCAGTGCCGGATCCCCGGCGCCTTGCGCCCCTCGGCGTAGCCCAGGAAGCCCGAGCACCACGGCTCGTTCTGCGTGATCCACCGCGTCACGACGTCGCGCAGGTCGGTCGCGACGACGGAGGCGAACTCCGCGAACCGCTCCGCCGTCCCGCGCGCGACCCAGCCGCCGCGCTCCTGCAGCGGCTGCGGCAGGTCCCAGTGGTAGAGCGTCGCGATCGGCTCGATCCCCCGTTCCAGCAGGCCCTCGGCCAGCCGGCGGTAGAACGCCAGGCCGCGCTCGTTCACCGCGACCGCGCCGGTCGGCAGGATCCGCGGCCACGCGATCGAGAAGCGGTACGACTCGACGCCCAGTTCGACCATCAGGTCGAGGTCCTCCTCCCACCGGTGGAAGTGGTCGCACGCGACGTCGCCGTTGTCGCCGTTGAGCACGGCCCCGGGCACGCGGCAGAAGACGTCCCAGATCGACTCGCCGCGCCCGTCCGCGTGGGCGCCGCCCTCGATCTGGAAGGCCGCGGTCGCGACACCGAACTTGAAGCCCGCCGGCAGCGCGCTCATCCCTTCACCGCCCCGGCGGTCAGGCCCTTGACGAGCCAGCGCTGGGTGGCGAAGAACGCCAAGAGGACCGGAAGGGTGGACACCACGCCTGCGGCCATGAGCTGTCCGTACTCCTCGCTGTAGTTGCCGACGAAGTTGCGGATGCCGATCGGGATCGTCTCGGCCCGCGTCTGGGTGAGCGACGCGACGAACAGCAGCTCGTCCCACGCGAAGAGGAACGCGTAGACGAACGTCGCGAGCAGCCCGGGGGCGGCGTTGGGCAGCACGATGCGCCAGAAGGCGCCGAAGGGCGTGCAGCCGTCGACCATCGCGGCGTCCTCGAGCTCGCGGGGCACCGCGAGGAAGAACGACCGCATGAAGAACACGGCCACCGGCGTGAAGAACGCCGTGTAGACCAGGATCATCCCGACGTGCGTGTCCAGCAGCGCGACCGGGGTGTTCTGCTTGAGCCAGATGAACCCGAGGAACACCGGCAGCAGGAACATCGAGCCGGGGATCAGCTGCGTGCCGGTGAGCGCCGTCGAGAAGACGCCCTGGCCCTTGAAGCGGTAGCGGGCGAGCGCGTAGCCGGCCGACGCCGCGAACGCGGTCGCCAGCAGCGCCGCCGCGGTGCAGATGATCAGGCTGTTGACGAAGTACTTGCCGAAGTTCACCGACGACCACATGTCCTTGAAGGCCACGAACGTCGGGTCGAGCAGGTCGTAGGCGCCGGTGGCGAGCCGGCCGGTGCCCTGCGTGGCCGAGATCACCAGCCACACCACGGGGGCCAGCATCACGAGGAGCAGGCCCCAGGTCAGGGCGTCGAGGGCGAGGTTGCCCAGGCGGCGCCGCTGCGCGTACGTCATCGGGACTCCTGGAGGTCGCGGCGGAAGGTGGCGTACCAGATGGCCACCCAGACGAACATGGCGAGCATCAGCAGGACGGAGGCCGCCGCACCGAAGCCGAAGAGGTTGTTGGAGAACGACTGCCGGACGATCAGCGTCATCATCAGGTCGGCGTCCGGGCCCGGGTTCGACCCGAGCATCACGTACGGGATCGTGAACTGGTAGGCGCTGTAGATCACGGTGAACAGCAGCTGGACCGCGATCAGCGGGCGCAGCAGCGGCAGCGTGATGTGGCGGAACCGGCGCCACGGGCCGGCGCCGTCGATCGACGCGGCCTCGCTCAGGTCCTGCGGGATCGACTGGAGCGCCGCGAGGAAGAGGAGCATCGCGAACGGGATCCCGCGCCAGATCGACGGGATCGTGATCGCCCACAGCGAGTTCTCGCCGATCAGCCACGTCGGCCGCTCGCTGAGGATGCCCAGGTAGTCGACGAGGACCTTGTTGACGATCCCGACGTCGCTCTGCCACATGAAGCCCCAGATGACCGCGACGACGAAGCTCGGGACGATCCACGGCGTGAGCATCAGCGTCCGCGCGATCCGCTGGCCGCGCATCTTGCGGTTGAGCAGCAGCGCGATCCCGAGCCCGCCGCCGAGCGTCCCCACCGTGGTGAGGAAGGTGTACTGGAGCGTGTTGACCGCGGCCTGCCCCATGCCGCTGCGCAGCGGGTTGGCCTGGTCGAACAGGATCGAGTCGTAGTTGGCGAACCCGTTCCACGGCGCGTCGAACAGCTGCGAGAACGTGAACGTGTTGAGGTTCTTGAACGACAGCGCCACGCCCGCGGCCGTCGGCACGACGTGCACGAGGACCATGAACAGGAGCGCCGGGGCGATCAGCGCGAAGGGGAGGCGCCGCTTCGACAGGCCGCCCGCGAAGGGGCGCCGGCGCCGGCGGGCGTGCTCCGGTCGCTCGTCGGCGACCTCGACGGTGAGGGGTGTGGAGCTCATCGGATGGATGGGCGGCGTGCGCGGCGGGGGCCCGGAGGAGGGGGCGCGGGACGGCGGTCCCGCGCCCCCCATGAGGGTCCCCAGGCCGGGCTAGCCGGCGTTCTGGGCCAGGAGCGCGTCGGCCTCGTCCTGGGCCTTGCGCAGTTCGGTGCTCAGCGTGGCGTCGTCGATCCCGCCGCGCGCGGCCTGGTCGAGGATCTCCCCGAACCGGCCCTTGTAGGCGTTCTCGATCTGACCCCACTGCGGGATCTCCGCGTAGCTGCGGCCCTGCTGGATCGCCTTGAGGAACTGGGCCTTGTTCTCGTCGCCCTCGCCGGCCTGCGCCTGGGCGTCGGCCTTGGACGGGAACATGCCCATCAGCGCGGCGTACTCGGTCTGCACCTTCGGCTCGCTTAGGTACTTGAGGAGCGCCCACGCCTCGTTCTTGTGCTTGGAGGACTTGAGCATCATCAGGTTCGAGCCGCCGACGAACGTGAAGCCCTTGCCGCTCGGGCCGGCGGGCATCGGCGCGATGCCGACGTTCTCGCGGGCCGCCTTGGTCCACTTGTCGTCGTCCTCGCGCTCGGAGGACTGCAGCACCCACGGGCCGCCCATCCAGACGGCGAGGCGCCCGGCCTTGAACTGGTTCTCGACCTGCGTGCCGTCACGCTCGAGCTGGGCCTTGTCGGCCAGGCCGTCGCCGACCAGGTCGGCGAAGTACTTGACGCCCTGCTGCGCCTGCGGGCTGGCGATCGTCGCCTTCGACGCGTCGTCGTTGAGCTCCGCGCCACCGGCGTCCCAGACGAACGGCATCACGTGGTGGACGAGGTCGAACGCCTTCTTGCCCGGCGTGCCGAAGGGCTGGATCGGCTTGCCGCCGACCTCCGGCACCTTCTGCTTGATCGTCTCGAGCGTGGTGCGGAACGCGTCCCAGTCCGCGAACGCGGTCTTGGGATCGATGCCGGCCTGCTTCAGGACGTCCTTGCGGTAGTAGATCGCGCGGGCCTCGGTGAACCACGGCGTGGCCCACGTGCCCTCCTGCCCCTGGACCTGGGTCGTCGACCACACGCCCTCGGGGTACGCCTCGGAGCCGCCGAGGTCGCTGACGCGGTCGCTCAGGTCCTCGAACCCGCCGAGCGCGGCGAAGAACGGCACCTGCGTCGTGCCGGCCTGGGTGATGTCCGGGCCCTCACCGCTGACCGCGGCGTTGCGGATGCGGTCGAACTGGACGTCCCAGCCGACGAGCTCGACCTTGACGTCGACGCCCGTCTTCTGCTCGAACGGCTGGACCAGGCGCTCGGTGTCCTTCACCGGGTCCGGGCCGTTGTTCATGATCCAGAGCCGGACGGCGGTGCCCTTCTTCAGGGCGGTGTCGCCGGCTGCGGCGGCAGCACCGCCGGAGCCCCCGCCGCGCTCTTCGTCGTCGCCGCCGCATGCGGCGAGCAGTGCTGTGGAGAGGGCCATGGCGGCGACCAGCGCCATGAGCCTGATGAACCTGCGAGACACGGCTGTGCTCCTCCTCCTCGAGGGACCCAAAACGTTTTCGGTCAGCTCGGTTGTCGTGCGTGGGGACATGTCGCGGGTGGGCGGTGTGGGACCTAGTGCTCCGCGCTGGGCGGGGCGGTGGTGCCGCGGACGACGAGCTCGACGTCCAGCGTCGTGACGTGCGGCCCGGCGGGGACGTCGTGCTCCAGCGCGTGGAGCACGGCGCGCCCGGCGGCGCTGCCGAGGCCGGCCTTGTCCTGGCGGACGGTGGTGAGGCCGGGGTGCAGGTGGGCGGCGAGCATGATGTCGTCGAAGCCGACGACGCTCAGGTCGTGCGGGACCTTCAGGCCCCGCTCGGCGGCAGCCCGGAGGACGCCGACGGCCATGAGGTCCGAGGCGGCGACGATCGCCGTGGGGCGCTCGTCCTCCGGGAGGTCGAGCAGCTCGCTCGCGCCCTGGAGGCCGGACTCGACGTAAAAGTCGCCGTTCTTGACGAGCTCGTCGCGGAAGGCGAGGCCGGCCTCCGCGAGGCCCTCGCGGTAGCCGCGGAGGCGGTCGAGGCCCGGCTTCGTGTCGAGCAGGCCGCCGATCGTGGCGATGCGGCGGTGGCCGAGCGCGGCGAGATGCGCGACGGCCAGGCGGCTGCCGCCCGCGTTCTCGCTGGTGACGTAGGAGGCGCGGTCGCCGTGGAGCTCGAGGTCGACGCCGACGGACGGGACGCTCGAGCGGGCCAGCCGCCGGACCTCGTCGTCGTGCGGATCGAGGCCCATGAGCACCGCGGCGTCGACGTTGTGCTGGGTCGCGCGGTTGAGGTACGAGTGGTCGCCCAGGCCGTTGCGGGGCGCCTCGCTGGCGAAGAGGAGGAGGTCGTAGCCGGCGCGGCCGAGCGTCTCCTTGAGCCCGACGAGCACCTCGTGGAAGAAGGGGTGCTGGAGGTCCGGGTGGCCCTCGCCGGTGTCGAGGAAGACGCCGACGACGTGGGACGTGCTGGTGACGAGCGTCCGGGCGGCGGCCGCCGGCGTGTAGTCGAGCTCGCGGGCCAGCTGCTGGATCCGCTCCCGCGTCTCCGGGCTGACGTCGGCGTAGCCGTTCAGCGCCCGGCTGACGGTGCCGACGGACACGCCGCCGAGGCGGGCGAGCTCCTTGATGGTGGTGCGACCGGTGGTTGCCATGAGACCCGTTCATGCGACGCAGGTACCGCACCGCCGACCCGGTCTCTCCTCCGGTCCGGCGCCGCGCCGAAAACGTTTTCGGTACGTCGCAGCGGAATCAATGCCACACGGCCGGACGCCGTGTCAAGAGGAACTTGCGGCGAAGTTCTCACCCCGACGCCGCTCCGGCCGGCCAAAGCGCGCCCCCGCGCGCCCGGCCCCTCCCCACGCGCGCACACGCGCGCGAGCGACCCGGTCATCCGGCAACCCTCCGGGCACGCTGCAACCCACGCACGACCACACCACCGCCCGAGCGGAGCGCGCAGCGGCCCGGACCCGAGCGTCCCCCACCCCCGACCGAACCGGCGCCGGCAACGTCCGGGGAGGGCCGTCCAGTTCGGCTGGGCGGGGCTCATCCGGGCGTTGACGCTCGCCGGCCCCCGCCACCCTCGGTCCCTCAGCGGCCCACGGCAGAACCGCGTGGCCGCGAGCCCTGAACCGAAGTCAGCGCAGCGCGATCAGCCGTTCGGCTCGCCGCCGAGGAAGTCCTCAGGCGTGACGCGATCGAGGAAGTCCTTGAACTTCTCGACCACCTCGTCCTGGTCCTCGACCTCGTGCTCGAACTCGATCGCCGACTCCGCGATGACCTCCTCGGCCGCGAAGATCGGCGCACCGGAGCGCACCGCGAGCGCGAGCGCGTCCGACGGGCGCGAGTCGATCTCGATCTCGCGACCGCCCATCGAGAGCGTGATCGTCGCGAAGAAGGTGTTCTCGCGCAGCTCGGTGACGGCGACCTGCGTGCACCGGACCTCGAGCTCGCCCAGCATGTCGCACATCAGGTCGTGCGTCATCGGCCGGGGAGTGCTCGCTCCCTGCAGCTTCATCAGGATGGCGGCCGCCTCGGGGTGGCCGATCCAGATGGGGAGGAACTTGTTGGAGTCGACGGTCTTGAGGAGCACGATCGGCTGCTTGCCGACCATGTCGAAAGAGACGCCGTAGATGACCATCTCCTGCACCATCGGCAGCATACCGCCAGCCGACCCGTTCTCCCGCCGGAGCGCCGGCGACCGAACACCGGCTGGCGCGTCCCACGCCGCACCCGACCGTCGAGAAAGCGGTCGCTGACGGCCGACGACCGCGCGTCCTCCCTGAGGCCACTGAGAGCGCTTCTCGCGACCACCGCGCACCCACGAAGGGAATCCCTCTCGTCACCCGCTCGACGGCGCTGAGAGGCCCTGTTCCGGAGGCCGGTTTCCGGGACGCTTGTGCTCCAGAACGGAACGGCCCCCGAAACGACGAAGGCCCGCCGTTGCCAGCGGGCCTTGCGAGTGGGCGATGGTGGATTCGAACCACCGACCTCATCCTTATCAGAGATGCGCTCTAACCAACTGAGCTAATCGCCCGGATGCGCCTCAGACGCGGAACGTCATCAGCGAGGAGGCAGTGTAGCGCCCGCGCCACGGGCGATGCGCCCAGCCAGCGCGGCTGCCTCCTCTGCATCGGCAACTTCCAGCTCGACCTTGAACCCGCGGGCCGCCGGACGGACCTTGACGTCCGCGCCGAGCGCTGCCCCGAGGGTCTGCGCGATCTCCCCGATCGCGGCCTCCTGGTCAGGGTGGAGCCCACGCCGCGAGCCGCCGCGAGCCGCCGCGCTCTCGGCGCCGTTCGCCTCGGCGCCGTTCGCCTCGCGGGCGCGCGCCTCCAGCGCCCGCACCGACCAGCCCTCGACCACCGCGCTGCGTGCCAGGCGGCGCCGCGACGCGTGGTCCTCTGCGAGCAGCAGCGCACGGCCGTGGCCCTCGGTCAGGTCGCCCTTCTCGAGCAGCTCCAGCGCCTCGTCGGGGAGGTCGAGCAGCCGCAGCAGGTTGGAGACCGCCACGCGGCTGCGCCCGACCCGCCGGCCGACGTCTTCGCGCGTCAGGCCCAGCTCCTCGACGAGGGCCGCGCACGCGCGCGCCTCCTCGACGGGGTTGAGGTCCTGCCGCGCCATGTTCTCCACGAGCGCCAGCTCGAGCGAGGCGGCGTCGTCGCGCGGACGGACGAGCGCGGGGACCTCGTCGAGCTCCGCCAGCTTGGCGGCGCGCCAGCGCCGCTCGCCGGCGATCAGCTCGAACGTCCCGCCGGCCACCGGCCGGACGAGGACGGGCTGCAGCACGCCGTTCTCGGCGATCGACTCGCTGAGCGCCTGCAGCGCGCTCTCGTCGAAGACGCTGCGCGGCTGGTTGGGGTTCGGCCGGATGAGGTCGACGCTGAGCTGGCGCAGCTCGTCGCCGGTCTGCTGATCCTCCGACACGGCGAGGATCGCGGCCAGACCGCGCCCCATGCCCCGTGCCGGAGCGGACTTCGCCTTGGTCACCTCGGACCTGAGATCGTCGCGGGCGAGCATCCCTCGGCTCCTTCGTTCGTCGTGCATGACCCCTGCACGAGTGTCCTGCGACCGTGTTCTCGCCCCCCTGACCTACCCACGAGCCGCGACCTCCTTCGCGAGCTCGAAGTAGGCGTCCGACCCGACGCAGTGCGGGTCGTGGTGGATCACCGGGCGACCGAAGCTCGGGGCCTCGCTCACACGGATGTTCCGGGGGATCACGGTGTCGAAGACGAGCGACGGGTAGTGCTCGCGCACGTCCGCCTCGACGTCACGCGCCAGCCGCGTACGGCTGTCGTGCATCGTCAGCAGCATCCCCGCCACAGTGAGGCGCGGGTTGAGCGAGCGCTGGATCAGCTGGAGCGTGTCGAGCAGGCCGGCGAGTCCTTCGAGCGCGAAGTACTCGGTCTGGACCGGCACGATCACGCGATCCGCCGCGACGAGCGCGTTGACGGTCAGCGGCCCGAGCGACGGCGGGCAGTCGAGGATGGTGTAGGCGAACTGGTCGCGCACGCCCGCGAGGGCGTCGCGCAGGCGGGTCTCGGACCCGGCCTCCCGCGGCAGCTCGACGTTCGCGCCCGCGAGATCCGGGTGCGCCGGGAGGAGCTGGAGCCGCTCGACGTCGGTCTCGAGGAGCGCGTCGGTGGCGTCGACGTGCCCGGTGAGGACGTCGTAGACGCTCGGACGGGAGAGCTTCGACGCGCCGAGCGCGACGGTCGCGTTGGCCTGGGGATCGGTGTCGATCAGCAGGGTCGGGTAGCCGGCCTCTGCGATGCACGCCGCGACGTTCACCGCCGTGGTGGTCTTGCCGACCCCGCCCTTCTGGTTCGCGATGGCGTAGACGGTGCCCATGCGCGGGTCAACCTAGCGGCGCCGACGGTCGGACTGGGCGCGATCTTGCGCAACCTGCGGCTTCTTCACCGTCAGCGCGCGGCGACGAGCGGCCGCTTCCGGGCCATCCCGGGGCGGCGCGGGAAGCGCGCCGGCGTCTCGCGCACCTTGGCGTAGACGTGCAGGTGACGGTGCTGCGCGCTGGCGAACGGCTGCACCGGCCGCACCTCGACGCGCTCCAGCCCGACGATCTCCGCCGCAGCCTCGCCGTCCGCCTCCTCCGCCGCATCGCGCGCGCCCTTCCAGGCGACGAGCGTTCCGCCCTCCACCAGCAGCGGCGCGGCGTACTCGACGATCGCGGTCAGCGGCGCCAGCGCCCGGGCGGTGACGACGTCACACGCCAGGCGTCCGTCCGTCCACTCCTCGGCGCGCAGCGGCACCGGGTGCGCGTTGGCGATCCCCGCTCGTTCGGCGGCGAGCGCCATGTACGCGCACTTCTTGCCGACGCTCTCCACGAGGTCGACCCGCGCCTCCGGCAGCGCCGCGGCGAGCACCAGGCCGGGGAAGCCCGCGCCGGCTCCGAGGTCAGCGATGCGACGTGCGCTGCGGATCGCGTCGATCTCGAGCCCGACGAGCGAGTCGGCCAAGTGGGCGTCGACACCCTCGCGGGGATCGGTCACGGTGGTCGGGGCGGTCGGCTCGTCCGCTACGGTCACGAGCAAGGAGCCGAGGTGCTCCTCCACGCGCGCGTCGAGCCCGTACCGCTGCACCAGCGCCGTCAGCGCGGCAGAAGCTGTTTCACCGAGGGACAACACGTGAAACCCCCGCTCAGTCGTCCGCGGCGGCCAGCGCCGCGCGGCGCTCCGCTCGGCTGATCGTCTCGGCGTAGTTGGTCCGCATCTCGACGAGGCGCTCGTGCGCCGGCCCGTCGAGCTCTGGCGTGATGACCGCCTCCAGCACCGGGAGGACGTCCTCGACGAGCGCCTGACCGCGCACCATCCACTGGAAGTACGACCGGTCGCCGTGGTGATAGGGCCCGTAGAGCTTCGTCCGCGGGAACCGCTCCATCAGCCAGGCGAAGAGCGCCTCGTGCCGCACGTGCATGCGGAGCGTGATCTGCGGCTGCTTGCCGTCGCCGCCGAACGAGCCCTGGCTCAGCAGGAGGCCGGCGACGATGCCCTGGTCCCGCGGGGAGAGCGGCGTCATCGTCAGCGCAGTGTTTCACCGGGGGACAACACGTGAAACCCCGGCGCGACGCGAAGACGGAACGACGGTCCCTAGACAGCGGCCTTGGGCGTCACGACGAGATGCCGGTCGGGCTCCTGGCCCTCGCTGTGCGTCTCGACGTCGCCCCGGTCGCGCAGGTACTCGTGCACCACGCGACGCTCGCTCGACGTCATCGCGTCGAGCGCCACCGGACGACCGGTGGAAAGCGCCGACTCGGCCGCCTCCTCCGCCTGCCGCTGGAGGACCTGCTCACGGCGCGCGCGGTAGCCCGCGGCGTCCACGATGACCCGCCGGCGCGGGTCGCCCTCGTGCTCGCCGACGACGCGCTGCGCGAGGTGCTGGACCGCCTCGATGGTCTGGCCGTGGCGACCGATGAAGAGCCCGAGCTCCTCGCCCTCGAGCGTGCCGACGAGCCGCTCGGTGTCCTCCTCGATCTTCACCTGCGCGTCGAGGTCCAACGCCTGCGCGACGCGCGCGAGGAGCACACGCAGCGCCTGGGCGCCCTGGGTCGGTCCGTCCACGTCCGCGCTCATCGGAGCTACCGCCTCCGTCCGGTCTTCTTCTTCTTGCGCTTGGCGGGCGGCGGGGGCGGAGCCGACGAGCGCTTGGGCGCCGTGGCGCTCACGCTTCCCGCGGGCGTCTTCGCCGCATCGCCGCCGCCGTTGCCGCTCCGCGCGGCGCCACCGGCCGCGGCCGCGCGCGCCAGGAAGCCCTTCGGCTTCTCGTCGCCGTCGCCGTCCCCGGCTCCCACGGAGCCACCGCCCGCCGTGGCCAACGCGGCCTCACCCGGCTTGGGCACCGGTCCGACCGTCCGCCGCACGATGAACTGCTGCACGATCGTCCAGAGGTTCGTCGTGATCCAGTAGACGAGCAGGCCGGCCGGGAAGCTGAGGATGAACGGGATGAAGATGAACGGCAGCGCCAGGAAGATCATGCGCTGGTTCTTGTCGGCCGACACCGACATCAGGACGCTCGAGACGAGCTGCGACGCCACATAGAGGACGACGAGGGTGATGAGCACCGCGCCCGTCGCCTTGTCCGTGATGTCCGGGATGAAGAGGAACTCGGACGCGTCGGTCGCCCCGCACGGCTTCGTGTTCTCCGTCGTCGGGTTGATGTCCGGACAGATGTCGTGCCGGAGATCGAGCCGCAGCATGTAGAAGAGCGAGATGAAGACCGGCAGCTGCGCGAGCAGCGGCAGGCACGAGGCGAACGGGTTCACCTTGTGCTCGGAGTACAGCTTCATCATCTCCTGATTCAGCCGCTGCCGGTCGTCCTTGTACTTCGCCTGGAGCTTCTTCATCTCCGGCGCGATGACCTGGAGACCGCGCATGGACTTGACCTGCTTCAGCGTCAGCGGCAGCAGGAGCGCGCGGATCGTGACGGTGAGCGCGACGATCGAGAAGCCCCAACCGAGCCCCACGGAGTCGTGGAAGAAGATGAGCACCTCCTCGAACACGTCGATGAGGGGCTGGATGAGGAAGACGTCGGCGAGAATCATGAGGAGGAGAAGAGGCGCTGCGCCTCGACCGGGTCGTACCCCCCGTGGGACCACGGGTTGCAGCGCAGCACGCGCCAGCCGGCCAGGATCAGCCCGCGCAGTATGCCGTACCGCCCGATCGCCTGTACGGCGTAGGACGAGCAGGTCGGCTCGTACCTGCACCGCGGTGGCAGGGCCGGCGACACGAAGCGCTGGTAGAGGAGGATGGGCGCGACGACGACCCGCCGCGCGAAGGTCACTTGACCGCCTTGGCCACGAGCTCGTCGAGCGCGGCCTTCACGCCCTCGAGCCCGTCGCGATCGGCGAGCTCACGCGAGGGCGGGCGCGCGACGACGACGACGTCATGATCGGCCGGCAGCTGCCCCTGGACGTCCGCGAAGGCCTCGCGCAGCAGGCGCTTGACGCGGTTGCGGTCCACGGCCCCGCCGACCTTCCTCGACACCGACAGCCCCAGTCGGGGTCCGTCGGCCGTGTCCGGTCGGGGGAACGTATAAAGCACCAGATGCCGATTCGCATGCGATCGGCCCTGGCGATAGACGCGCTCGAACTCAGCGCTGCGCGAGAGACGTCCGCGCTTCGGAGGCACCCGAGGGGCCTCAGACGGTCAGGCGCTTGCGGCCCTTGTCCCGGCGACGCTTCAGCGTCAGACGACCACCACGGGTCGCCATACGGGCGCGGAAGCCGTGCGTACGAGCGCGCTTGCGCTTCTTGGGCTGGTAGGTCCGCTTCATCGGTCGCCACAGGATACAACGCTCCCCATGCACACCGGTCGGACGTCTGTTCACATCGTCTGTGCACGAGCGACGAAACCCCCGCTCCTTGCGGGAACTTGCCCGTTCGCAATCCGGCGCCCGGTGCTAGCGTCGAGACCACGCCGGGGCCGCTGTGGGCCCCTTCCCCCGACGCTGCCGATCTCCGGCCCGAGAGGGCCCGCACTCCCCTGCCGTGAACCTCCCGCTCCCCGACGACGACACGTGGTCCCGCTTCCAGGCCGAGCTCCGGCGTACGGTCGACGAGGCCGCGTACGAGCTGTGGCTCGAGCCGCTGCGCCCCGTGGCGCTCAACGGCACGACCCTCGTCGTCACCGCCCCGGACGAGCGCCGCACCTGGGTCGCCGATCGCTTCGGCCGCATCCTGCGCGCGTGCGCGGCGACCGTCCTCGGCCCCGGCGCGACGGTGGAGATCCAGGCGCCCGGCGCCGGCCCGGCACAAGGGAACGGCCGCGGGCCCGTCGAGACGGCGGCCACCGCGCTCGACCCGCACGGCCGGCCGAACCTCAACCCCAAGCTCCAGTTCGACCAGTTCGTCATCGGCGACAGCAACCGCCTGGCCCACGCGGCGGCGCTCGCGGTCTCCGAGCTGCCCGGCACGGCGTACAACCCGCTCTTCATCTACGGCCCGCCCGGCGTCGGCAAGACCCACCTCCTGCACTCGATCGCGAACTACCTCGTGAGCTACAGCCCGGACCTGCGCGTCCGGTACACGACGGCCGAGCGCTTCACGAACGAGTTCCTCACCGCGATCCAGAAGCGCGACGTCGAGGCGTTCAAGGGCGCGTGGCGCACGAACGACGTGCTCCTCATCGACGACGTCCAGTTCCTGGAGTCCAAGGTGAAGACCGAGGAGGAGTTCTTCCACACCTTCAACGCGCTCTACGACGCCGGCGCCCAGGTCGTGCTCACCTCCGACCGCCTGCCGAAGGACCTCACCGCGCTGGAGGACCGGCTGCGCGAGCGGTTCGAGTCGGGCCTCGTCACCGACATCCGTCATCCCGACCACGTCGTGCGCGCGGCGATCCTCCGCAAGCGCGCGCACCAGGACGGCCTGGAGATCGGCGACGAGAGCGTGCTGACCGCGATCGCCGAGCGCGTCCGCGGCAGCGTCCGCGAGCTCGAGGGCGCGCTGATCCGCGTCGTCGCCTACGCCTCCCTGACCGGCCGGCCGCTCGACGCCGACCTGGCCGAGGAGGTCCTCGGCTCGCTCTACCCGGCCTCGCAGGCGCGCGCGGGGAGCGGCCACCAACCGCCGACGATCGCGCGGATCAAGCAGGCGGTGTGCGAGCAGTTCGGCCTCACCGCCGAGGAGCTCGACTCCGCCAGCCGCGCCGCGCGCGTCGCCAAGCCCCGCCAGCTCGCCATGTACCTCGCGCGCATGCACACCAAGGCGTCGCTCCCCGCGATCGGCGCCGCGTTCGGCGGGCGCAACCACACGACGGTCATGCACGCCGTCAAGAAGGTCGAGGCCCAGCTGGGCACCGACCCGGATGTGGATGACGCCGTCCGCGCCCTGACCACCAGACTTGCCGACAGGCACGACTGACAGACTGCGGCGGCTCCATGTGCGCGACCACCCCGCATCCTCCGGACTTCTCGCCGCCCGTGCACAAGTCCACAGCCCCTATGACTTCTTCCTTCTCTGAGAGGTGTCCATCGTGAAGCTCCAGGCTTCGGCTTCCGAGCTGCTCGCCCAGCTGCAGACCGTCTCCCGCGTCGCCTCGACCCGCTCGGCCGTCCAGGCGCTGTCCGGCGTGCAGGTCGTCGCCGAGAACGGCACGGTCGAGCTGCGCGCGACGGACATGGAGGTCGGCCTGCGCGTCCCGCTCCAGGCGGAGATCCAGCGCCCGGGCACGTGCGTCGTGCCAGCCCGCCTGACGCTCGACGTCATCCGCGCGCTGCCGGCCGACCAGGTCACGCTCGAGCTGCGCGCCGCCGAGCAGGACGTCGAGATCGTCTCCGGCTCGGCGACCTTCCACATCCGCACGCTCCGCGGCGAGGACTTCCCGCCGTTCCCCGAGACGGGCGACGACGCGGTCGTGACCGTGCCCGCGCAGGCGTTCGTGGCGACGATCGGCAAGGTCGCCCGCTCCGCCTCGCGCGACGAGACGCGGCCGATCCTCACCGGCATCCTCGTCTCCGCCTCCGGCCAGGAGCTGCGGATGGTCGGCACCGACTCCTACCGCCTGTCGGTGAAGGAGACCGCGCTCGAGTCGCCGCTCGACGGTGCGTTCGAGGCGAACGTCCCGGCCCGCGCCCTCCAGGAGCTCGCCCGCATCGCGCAGGCGGCCGACGCCGAGGAGCTCAAGGCCGCGCGCCGCGCCAACCAGATCGTCTTCGAGGTCGGCGGCGTCGTCCTCTCCTCGCGCCTGATCGAGGGCCAGTTCCCCAACTACCGCCAGCTCCTGCCCGACACGTACGAGCACGAGCTGCGGATGGAGACGAAGGAGCTGACCGACGTCGTCCGGCGCATCTCGCTGCTCGCGCAGAAGAACGCGCCGCTGCGGCTGAAGTTCTCCGAGGGCGAGCTGACGGTGTCGGCGCAGACCCCGGACGTCGGCGAGGCGCGCGAGACGATCCCCGTCCCGTTCGCCGGCGAGGCGTTCGAGATCGGCTTCAACCCCGAGTTCCTCCGCGACGGCGTCGAGTCCGTCGACGCGGACGACCTCATCCTGAAGCTCATCTCGCCGCTGCGCCCGGGCCTGATCGAGGCGGGGGACGGCTCCGGCTTCCTCTACCTGATCATGCCCATCCGCCTCAACGTCTGATCGTGGTCGGGCAGGCCCGCCGGGTGGGCTGACGATCTCCATGTCCTCTCCCTCGGCGCAGGTCTCCGTCGAGCTGCTCAAGGTCCGGGACTTCCGGGCCTACCGCGCCGCGGAGATCCGGCTCGGGGAGGGCCTGACGGTCATCTTCGGGCCGAACGGCGCGGGCAAGACCAACCTGCTCGAGGCGCTGTACTTCGGCTGCACCGGCCGCTCGTGCCGCACGAACGACGAGCGGCAGGTCGTGCGGTTCGGGGCGCCGGCCGCGCGGGTGGAGGTGCGCACGCACGACCGCGACGGGACGCACGAGCTGTCCGTAGGCTTCCAGCCGGGCGAGGCGAAGCGGATGAAGGTCGACGGCGCGCCTGTGGACCGGCTTGTGGACAGCCCCGCGCGGCCGCTCGTGAGCGTCTTCCTCCCCGAGCGCCTGGATCTCATCAAGGGGGGCCCGTCGGGGCGCCGCTCGCACCTCGATCAGGTCGTCGCCGCGCTGTGGCCGTCGCGCGCGCCGACGCGGAAGGCGTACGCGAACGCGCTCGCGCAGCGCAACGCGCTGATCGCCCGGATCCGCAAGGGCGCCGGCTCGCGCTCCTCGCTGCCCGCCTGGGACCGTGAGCTGGCCCGTCAGGGGGTCGCGCTGCGGGCCGACCGGGCGCAGGTCGTGGAGGCGCTGCGCGCGCCGTTCGCCGCGGCGGCCGCGGACCTGGGGCTGGCCGGGACGGTGGGGCTGGAGGAGC